>JBAYRM010000250.1:0-2515 GCA_041676665.1 Trueperaceae bacterium | reverse complement strand
GCCGGCGCCTCCGACAAGAGCGACTACGCGGCGTTCCTGCGCTACGCTTTCCGCAACGGCCTGGAGGGCAGCTACAGCAACGGCGGCCTGGGCTTCCGCTGCGCAGGCGGCGCACTATGAACCACGGCGCTAACAGGCGAGCCAACGGAGGAGCCATGAACCAGACTCACCCCACAGCAAGGGCCGCAACGGGCCCCAGGCGGGCAACGCGCCTCCTGGCCCTGCTGCTGGCTGGCTTCTTACTGACCTTGGCGCTGACGGCCTGCGGCAGCAAGCCGAGCCAGGACACGGCGGCTAACAGCGGCCACGCGGCGGATCACGCGGCTCACGCCCACGAACACGCGGCCGCTGCCGACATAGCCGCGGCGCAGGCCCATGACCATGCGGCACACACCGCCGACGAACGCGCGGCGCACACGGCCGACGAGCACGCCGCGCACACGTCCGATGAGCACGCCGCCCACGAGCATCACGAGGCGCTCGGCGCCGCGCCGCTGCCCGGCACGTCGATCTACCACCTGGCAACGGACTTCACCGACCACCACCAGCGCGCCCTGGCGCTGCCCGACCTGAGGGGCGAGCCGTCCGTGTTCGTGATGTTCTACGGCGACTGCACCACCGCGTGCCCGCTGCTGGTGCGCACCGCGGAACAGATCGAGGAAAGCCTGCCGGACGACCTGGCCGGCCGCACGCAGTTCGTGATGGTGTCGTTCGACACCGAGCGCGACACGCCCGACAACCTGCTCGCTTACGCGCAGGACAAGGGCCTCGACAAGGAGAACTGGCACTGGCTGGTAGGCAGCCCGCTGCAGACCCGCCAGCTCGCGACCCTGCTGGGCGTGCAGTTCCGCGACGCAGGCAACGGCGTGTTCGCCCACAGCAACCTGGTCACGGTCGTCGACCCCGACGGCGTTCCCTCCGCTCGGCTGGAGGGCATAGTGGTTGAACTAGAGCCGGCCATCGCCGCCATAACCGCGGCGGGAGCCGTGAGCAACTAGGCTGGCGCCCAGCGGGCGCGGCCACCCGGCGCAAGCGCCAGAGCGCGCCGCACACTTAACTCTTCCTCTGCGGGGGCCGTACACGCATCCGGCCCCCGCCTCCTTTTGTCTGTGGCACCCTCCGCCGCGGCGCGCAGCGCGCGCGTCGGCGCTACACCGAAGCGCTAACCGAGCTCGAACACCAGCCTGAAGCTGTCGCTGCGCGAGGCGCATAGCGCCAGCTCCATGGCCCGGCCGTCCAGGCCGTACGTAACGCGCTTCTTCAGCAGCACCGGCACGCCCTTCGCCAGCTTCAGGTACTTGCGTTCGCTCAGCGTGGCGCCCCGCGCACCGACCGTCTGCACGGCCCTGGCGGGGCGCGCGCCGAACTGCGCCTCGAGGCTGGAGTAAAGGCTGCCCGAGTGCGTCAGTTGAACGATGTTCAGCGGCAAGAAGCGCGGCGGCAGGTAGGCGTCCTGCAGCTCGAACGGCACGCCGTTGAGGGTCCTTAGGCGCAGTAGCCGCAGGATGGTCGTGCCGGGCTCCACCTCCAGCGACCGCGCCACCACCGCGCCGGCCGGGAACTGCTCAACGGCCAGCAGGCTGGAAGCCACCGTGAACCCCGCGTCGCTCATCTCCTCGGTGAAACTGCTGAGGTTCGCGACCGGCTGCTCGAGGACCGGCAGGCGCACGAACGAGCCCGCGCCCTGCCTGGTCTCCACCAGTCCGGACTCCACCAGGGCTTCCAGCGTGCGGCGCACCGTCATGCGGGCCAGGCCCAGGCGCTCCGCCAGCGCCCGCTCAGGCGGCAGCGCGGCGCCCGGGGCCAGCCGGCCGGAGGCTATGAGGTCCTCGAGCGCATGCTTGAGTTGCAGGTAGGCGGGGGTGGTCGCCGCGCGGTCCACCTCGAGCTCGGCGAGCCAGTCGCCCTCGAACGTGCCTGTGGGTGGGGTGGTGGGGCGCATGGCAGTCGGTTCCTTCGGTTAGGTAGTTGGGCGCCTGCGGTTCCACTGCGCCACCGACAGCAGCAGCAGCCCCAGCGCCATGGCCAGAGCCACGGCAGGGAAGAGCGCGGCGTTGCCGATCTGGTCCATCGCCCAGCCCACGCTGGCTGGCGCCAGGATGGCGGCGACCGCCCCGAAGAGGTAGTACATGCCCGTGTAGAAGCCCACCTCGTCGTCGCCGCCCTGGTTCACGACAACCGGGTAGGCGGGTACCAGCACGAACGCCCACGACGCGCCGCCCAGCACCAGGATGGCGGTCAGCCACAGCGGGTCTGTAACGAACACGCCGACGGTGAGCCAGAACGCCAGCGAGGTGGTGCCCACGCGCATGGTGTTCACCTCACCCAGCCGCCTGACCATGGTCCCGGCGGGCAGAGCCATGAGCACGAAGCCCATGACGGTGGCGCCCATCATCAGCCCCGCGCGCCCGCCGGTGAGGCCGAACTCCTCGGTGACGAAGGTGCTGAACTGCGCCTCCAGCGCCGAGTAGCCGAAGAAGCAGAAGAACACCGCCAGCAGTATGTAGATCACGGG
>JBAYRM010000249.1:0-2543 GCA_041676665.1 Trueperaceae bacterium | reverse complement strand
GGTTGGTATGGACCGTCGTAACTTCATCAAGAAGGCTGGCGTGGCCGCTGCGGGTGCGGCTATCAGTCCGCTCATGTTCGCCAGCGCACAGCGCAGCACCTTCAACTTCGAGATGGTCACGTCGTGGCCCACGTCGCTCGACACCCTGTTCGGGTCGGCCGAGGCGGTGGCGCGCTACATAAACGAGGGCTCCGATGGCCGCATCAACATCCGCGTCTACCCCGCCGGCGCGCAGATCGGGGCGCTGGAGGTGTACGACGCCGTCAGCACCGGCGCGTTCGCTATGGCGCACACGGCGCCCTACTACTTCATCAACAAGAACCCGGCGCACGGCTTCTTCACGGCAGTGCCGTTCGGCATGGACTCGCAGCAGTTCAACGCCTGGATGATCACCGGTAACGGCGACGCGCTACATAACGAGTTGCTGGCACCCGACAACATGGTGGCGTTCTCCGCCGGCAACACTGGCGCGCAAACGGGCGGCTGGTTCAAGCGCGAGATCAACACGGTCGCCGACCTGCAAGGCCTCACCATGCGCTTCCCCGGCTTCGGCGGGCAGGTCATGGACCGCGTGGGCGTCAACGTGCAGAACATCCCGGGCGGCGAGCTGTTCCTGGCGCTCGACACCGGCGTCATCGACGCCGCCGACTGGGTGGGCCCGTACGACGACCAGATCCTGGGCCTCAACCGCGCCGCGCCGTACTACTACTTCCCCAGCTGGGCGGAGCCAGGCCCTGGCGTGTGCACCTACATGAACAAGGACGACTTCGAGAGCCTGCCGGCCGACCTACAGTCGGTGGTGCGCAGCGCCTGCGCCCGCGTCAACGTAGAGATGCTCGCCAACTACGACACCAAGAACTACACCGCGTTGCAGGAGCTCATCGCCTCCGGCACGCAGATCCGCATCTTCTCCGACGAGATCCTGGACGCCTTCGCGCAGGCCACCGACGCCATCCACGCCGAGAACGCCGCCAACCACCCCATTTACGCTCGCATCCTGGCCGACTACAACGAATTCATGCAGAACGTGCGCGCGTGGACCGAGGTCACGTACCACGCCTACAACCAGTTCGTCTTCCGGTAGGCACCTAGCGCCAGTAGGCGCGTGACTAGCCAACTATCCGGTAAAAGCGGGGCCGACAGTGTGAGTGTCGGCCCCGCCGCCGCATTTTGGTCTTCCCCGCCGTACTAGCCGCTGCTACCCCGCGTTCGAGAAGCTGGGCAGCCAGTTCACTATCCCAGGGAACAGCACCAGCAGGAAAAGCACGATTATCTGGATGATCACGAACGGGATGATGCCTTTATAGATGTGAGCCGTGCCGATCTCGGGCGGCGCCACCCCCTTGAGGTAGAAGAGCGCGAACCCGAACGGCGGCGTTAGGAACGAACTCTGCAGGTTCATGGCGATGACCACCCCGAACCAGAGCAGCATGTCGGCGCCGAAGAAGTGCGCCGCGATGGGTGTTATGAGCGGCACCACGATGAAGGTGATCTCGATGAAGTCGATGAAGAAGCCCAGGATGAAGACGGTCAGCATGGTGAAGAACAAGAAGCCCCACTTGCCGCCCGGCAGGTTGACAAGGAAGTTATCGACTAGCAGGTCGCCGTGGAGCGCGGTGAACACCATGCTGAACGCAGTGGCGCCCACCAGGATGATGAACACCATGCTGGTCAGCTGAACCGTCTGGCGCATGGTCGAGCGCAGCGCGTCTAGGTTGAGCTTGCGGTTGATGAGCGCGAGCAGCATGGCGCCGATGGCGCCGGCCGCGCCGGCCTCGGTGGGGGTGGCGATGCCGAAGAAGATGGAGCCCAGCACGATGAGGATGAGGAACAGTGGCGGCACCAGGCTGCGCACCACCTTCACCGCCAGTACCTTGGGCGGGAACTGCCGCACCTCGTCGGGCAGTGCGGGCGCCACCTTGGGCCTGAGGAACGCGATCACGGCCACGTAGATCGCGAACACCCCAGCCAGCATGAAGCCAGGGATGAACGAGCCCAAGAAGAGTTGGCCCACGCTGATGCCCATCTGGTCACCGAGGATGACCAGCACGATGGAGGGCGGGATTACCTGGCCAAGCGTGCCTGAAGCGGCGATGACACCCGAGGACAATGACTTGTCGTAGTTGTACTTGAGCATGACTGGCAGCGCGAGGATGCCCATGGTGACCACGGAGGCACCGACCACGCCAGTGGAAGCGGCCAGCAGCGCGCCCACCACCACCACGGAGATGGCTAAGCCGCCGCGCATGCGGCCGAACAGCACGCCCATGGTCTCGAGCAGTTCCTCGGCTAAACCGGAGCGCTCGAGCATGACGCCCATGAACACGAAGAACGGCACCGCCACCAGCGTGTAGTTCTCCATGATGGTGCCGTAGATGCGCTGCGGCATTATGTAGAGGCGCGACACGCGGAAGATTGGTTCCCACGGCAGGTCGAGGCCGAGGCCGGGCAAGAAGTCGCTGCCGATGAGGGTGAACAGTACGGCCGTGCCGCCCAAACCGAACGCCACCGGGTAGCCGATGAGCAGGAGGACGATGGTGGCG
>JBAYRM010000248.1:0-2546 GCA_041676665.1 Trueperaceae bacterium | reverse complement strand
GCCCTGGCCGCCGACGACCTGGCTGGCTTGCTGGAGGGAGCCGCGCAGCTCTACCGCGCCGGTTTCGCCCCCCGCACCGTGGCCGAGCAGCTCGCCCGCCACCTGCAGGGCGCCTTGCACCAGAAACTGGCTGGCACGGGTGATGAACAGCCGCTGGACCTGGAGGTCGACCCGCTGCTGGTCGCGCTTCACGCGCTCGATGACGAGCAGGAGCGCTTCGTGCGAAACAACGACCTGTACGCGCTCGAGGTCGCGCTGATCAAGACCCGCAACGCACTGGTGGGTAACGTTCCCAGCAGTCCGGCCCTTGAGGCGGCCACGGCGCCCCTCTCCCCCGCTGCGGCGCCCCTCAGCGCGGCCGCCACCCCTCCAGCCGCCACGCGGCAGGGCAGCGGAGCCGGCAAGGCGGCGCCGGCTTTCGAACCGAACCGGTCGCCGAGCAGGCCAGCCGCGCGCGCGGCAGCCGACACGGCGCCCGCCGCCGAGCCTGACGCTGGCACCGAGCAGCGCCGCAGCTTCTCGTGGCACACGGTGCGGGGCAAGGCGAGCCCGCAACTCAAGGCCTTCCTGATGCCCGCCGCAGCCAGCCTGGAGGGCGACGTTGTGCGGTTGGTGTACCAGGACACGCACGCGTTTCACCACAGCCAGCTGGTGGCCAGGCGCGCTGAACTGCAGGTGCTGCTGGATAAGGAGCTCGGGCCTGGGCTCAGGCTGGTGGTCGACGGGCCCGGCGGCGTCAGAAGCGGCGGCGACGACCCAAAAGCCTGAAGGGGCGCAGCGCCGCCCCGGCCGCAGAACCGAACCGCGCCTCACAGGCGGCACCGCGCGGCGCCGCCGCGCCCGCCGAACTGGGCCGCACCGAGCCTCATTCGCCGCCGACGCCGAAGCCGGCACCGGAACCTGAGCGAGCGGCGCCAGCGCCCCAGGCTGAACGAGCGGCGCCCGAGCGCGCTCCGGCCGACGAGGAGTCGTTCATTCCAGCCGACGTCGACCTCGGCAGCGAGGAACTGCCGCCCGACTTCTGGGACGCCCCCGCCGCGCCGCCGAACCCGGACGGTGCCGGTGTTAGCCAGACCGCGGCCCAATTGTCTGGGGACGCGGCGACCACCAGCGCGGCAGCCGGAGCCGCGATAGATTCCGTTCCGGCGGCGCCCGATAACGACGCGCCTGAGCCCAACGAACTGGAACAGGCCTTCAACCAGTTGCAGAGCCTCTTCCCTGGCCGCGTGGTGGAGGTGCGCCCCAAAGCCGCTGACACCTTAGCGGACTCGCTGCCCGCGCCCCTGGACGACGAGTCCGGAGGCGAAGGCGAGTACCATGATGACGATCAGGATCGGCTGCCTTTCGGTCCGGGGGGCAGTTGAGCCAGGCCAACGCGCCAGCTGCTGCCAGGCGCGGACCGCACACTTTTAGACGCGCTGCAGGCGAACAACCGCCTGTATAGCCGGTAGGAGAAGCCACATGAACATCCAGAAGCTGATGAAGGAAGCGCAGAAGGCGCAGCGCAAGGTAGCCGAGGCGCAGGAGCGGCTGGCGGGCCTGACGGTAGAGGGTAGCGCCGGCGCCGGCATGGTCACCGCCACCGCCACGGGTGAGGGCACCGTCACGGCTGTGCGCATCGACCCCAAGGTCGTCGACCCCGACGACGTCGAGATGCTGGAAGACCTCGTGACTGCGGCCGTGAGCGAAGCGCAGCGGCGCGCCAAGGAGCTCCAGGAGCAGGAGATGGGCTCCGCCATGGGTGGACTGGGCGGCATGGGCGGTATGGGCGGGCTGTTCTGAGCCAGCCGCGCACTACGCGAGGAGCTAGACGCGCATGAGCGTCAGGTTCCCGAACGCGCTACTGACCCTCATACGCGAGCTGGGTCGCCTGCCTGGGGTGGGACCGAAGAGCGCGCAGCGTCTGGCCTTCCACCTCTTCAACCGACCAGAGGAGGAGGTCCGGGCGCTCGCCGAGGCGCTGATAAGCGCCAAGACCGGTCTCACCACCTGCCCCACCTGCTTCAACGTCATGAGCACCGGCGAAAGCGCCTGCGCGGTGTGCTCGGACCGCAGCCGCGACGGGACCCTCGTGTGCGTGGTGGAGCAGCCAGCGGACCTGCTTGCCATCGAGCGCTCCGGCGAGTTCCGCGGCCTGTATCACGTGCTGCACGGCGCCCTCAGCCCGATGAACGGGGTCGGGCCCGACAAGCTCACCATCGCCGCCCTGACCCAGCGCCTTGATGGCGTGGAGGAGGTGGTGCTGGCCACCTCGACCACGGTCGAGGGCGAAGCTACAGCCATGTACCTGGCGCGCCAGTTGCAAGATGCGGGCGTGAACGTGAGCCGCATCGCCTACGGGCTGCCTGTAGGTGGCGACCTGGAGTACGCCGACGAGGTAACGCTCGGACGCGCCATCAGTAACCGCCGCCCGCTCTGAGACCCCGGGCCCGCCGCACCGTTCGCGCGCGACCGGGGTGCCTGCGTCCCCGCACCGCTAGCGGCTGGTCACACGGCCACGCGGCTGCTTGACAGCGGCTGGGATGCCCGTATAATGGCCGCGCCAT
>JBAYRM010000247.1:0-2563 GCA_041676665.1 Trueperaceae bacterium | reverse complement strand
CCCTGGCGCTCGCGGTCATCGCGGGCGCCGCGCTGGCGCAGGAGGTGCAGCTCGAGACGCGCGTGTTCGAGATCGCGCGGCAGTTGCGCTGCCCCACCTGCGTGTCTGAAAGCGTTTCGGACTCAAGCGCTCCTATCGCCCAGCAGATGCGCGAGATCATCCAGACCCAGCTGGTCGAGGGGCGCTCGGACACCGAGATCCTGGCCTACTTCCAGACCCGCTACGGCGACTGGATCCTCCTCGACCCACCCAAGCGCGGCGTTCACCTGGTGGCCTGGCTGTTGCCCATCATCGTGGGCGTGCTCGCCATTGGCGTGGTGGCGCTGCTGGCACGGCGCTGGCTCGCCAACTCCAGGCGCCCCATCGAAGCCAGTCCCGAGGAGCTCGCACGCGTGCGGCGCCAGCTGGGCACTACCAGTACGCAGGTTGAGGAACCCGGAACAGGCGGACAGAACTGATGCTCACAGGTATCCTCATCGGCCTCCTGGCGCTGATCGCGTTCCTGTACGTGGCCGTGCCGCTCCTGGCCCCGGGCCAGGCGGACCCGCTGCCCGACGACCGCGACCCCGTACTCACCGACCTAGGTGAGGAGAAGGACGCGCTGTTCCGCGCCATCAAGGAGCTGGACGCGCGTGAAGACCTTCCCCTGGAGCGCCGCCAGCAGCTGCATGAGCGCTACGAGGCGAAGGCGGCCAAGGTCCTGACGCGCATGGAGCAGCGGCAGGGCGAGCTCGCGGGCCGCGGGCAGCTCCGGGAACGGCCGTCCGAACAGACCAGGCGCCGCGCCCCGGTCGGCGCGGTCATCGTGCTGGCACTGCTCGTTGCCATCGGCGCCATAGTCCCCGGTTACGTGCTGCCGCGCATCGGCGAGGACGCCACCATCACCACCACCGACATGGACGCCGCCATGCGGCTGCAGACGCAGCAGCGGGCGGTGGACGCCGACCCGAGCATGACCAACCTGCTGGCCCTGGGCGACACCTACCTTGGACTGCAGATGCTGGCTGAGGCCGAAGCCACGTACATGCGGGCGGTCAACTCGGATGAGCCCGCCCCGGCGGGCGTGTACCAGCGCCTGGCCGTGATCCACCTGCAGCGCGACCTGGCCGAGGCGCAGCGCTGGCTCAACCTTGCTCGCGCGGCGGATCCCAACGACATCGACACGCTGTTCCTCCTCGGCGAGGTCTCCTGGGCCATCAACGACCTCGAGACCGCGCAGGACGCGTACACGGACTTCCTAGCCCTGGCCGACATGCCCGAGCCGCACGTGGAGCAGCGCCTCGACCTCCTCCAGGCGGTGCTGCCGCTGTCTCAACAGGTGGCGGCGGAACCCACCAAGGAGGGGCTGCTGGCGCTGGCCGATCTCTACTGGGCCGCCGGTGAGCAGCAGCGCGCCGTCGAGTCCTACTTCCTGATCCTCACCGAGTTCGACGCCCTCGACCATGTTGCGTTGGCCCGCACAGGGCAACTCCTGTATCAGGCCGGCAGGCCGGACGACGCCGTCGGTACCCTTGAGCGCGCCGCCATCGCCGCCGGCGGGCTGGAGCTCCTGGAGCCTGGCAGCGTGCGCGCGCTGGCCGATTCGTACCTGCAACTCGGGTTCTGGGAGGGCGCCGCCGCGGCGTACCAAGTGTTCATCGACCTGGTGGGCGAGCAGGCCGCCGGCGACGCTCCCGCGCTGATGGCAGCTGCCAGCGCGCGCGCCAGCGGCGAAGGGAACGAGGTCGCGGGCTCTGGTGACGCCATCGGCCAGCTGATGGGGCGCCAGGTGTTCGCCGCCGCCTGCGCCGAGTGCCACGGCCCCGTCGGCGAGGGCGGAATCGGCACGCGCCTGGTCGGCAACGACCGGGCCGCCAACCAGGCGAACGTGGCCGACGCCGTGCGCTTCGGCCGCGGCCTGATGCCGGCGTTCCAGGCCGAGTTGAGTGCGGAGCAGATAAACGCGGTGGTGGCGTACGTGACCAACGTACTCGCCTCCCCGTAAGGGCTACGCTTTAAAGCATGAGCGCTGGCCCGAACGACGTTGACTACGCTGCAGGCGGTGGCGCAAACAACGCGGACGACTCGGCGAGCACTGGGGCAATCGAAACTGACGACACAGCAAGCGGTGGCGCCGCCGAGGTCGACGAGGGGCGCCGGCGCCTGGTTCAGTGGCTGTGGCGCGTCCCCGTCATCGCGGCCGCTGCCGGGGGCGGTTACGGTCTGTACGAGGCCATCCGCGTTCATTTCCGCAAGTTCGACGTTGACCAGGACCCCGAGTTCGACCCGCGCCCAGACCAACTGGTAAGCGAACTGGCGGCCTTCGCGGAGGTCTGGGACTCGGTCACGTTCGAAGTGCCAGCCGCCGCGCCCGGTCAGGCGCCCGTGCCCGCGGTGGCGGTGCGCCTGCCGGGGCCAGTGCCTGGCGGCATCGCGCTTGAAACGGGCCTCAACGTAGCCAGCGCCTACCTGGCAGCGTTCAGCCGCATCTGCACGCACCAGCACTGCATTGTGAGCCTTAACCGCGACATCGACGCCATTAACCTGGGTTTCAACTACCAGACGCGCAGTCCGGCACTGACCT
>JBAYRM010000246.1:0-2567 GCA_041676665.1 Trueperaceae bacterium | reverse complement strand
AGTGGTCGAGGCGGTGACCGAACCGAGGTGCGAGAACACGTCGGCCAGCATCTCTGCGCCGCGCACCGCCACCACGAACCCCTCATCTTCGAGGATGCCGGCTACCATCTCAGCCAGCGGCATGGCAGGCGCTACGTCGACCACCGTCCACTTGTCACCGTTCATCACTAGGCTCTCGCCTTTCATACGGTTCTCCTTGCGCCTGGGCGCGCTGCGCCCGGATTCGGGTCGAGTCTCAGCCGGTGGGCGTGCCCGAGCGGCTAGCTGAACCCGATGATACGAAGTTTCTCGCCCGCACCGACCGCAGGCACCTATACTCGGTACCGATGAGTACGGGCGAAGCGGCCCCAGCGCCCCCTACCACCCCGTGGCAGGCCACCATGTGGACCTGCTCGCTGTGCGGTCACTGCAACCTCACGGGCGAGCAGTGCGAAGCGTGCGGCGTAGCGCGCCGCTACCTCGACGATCCTCCGCTAGACGTACCGTTCACGCCGCGCCTGACCGACCTCTCGAGCTTCTGGATCGGTCTCATGTGGGGTGTGGCCGCGCTTGGCGGGACCTTCGCGCTGCTCTCGCCCACGCTGCGAGACACCATCGGCCCGGTGTTCCTGCTCCTCGAGGTGTTCGCGGCCGGCGCAGCTTTCGTGTCGTCCATGTTCACTGCCGCGTGGGAGCGCATCTTCAACCAGATCGAGCTGCAGGTACCGCCGCACGCCGCTGCCGGCTCCGTGTTCCAGGCGCGCCTGAAGCTCGTGCCGTACTCCGTGGTCGAGAACGTGACCGTGAAGTTCAGCCTCAGCGACCGCTTCTACCAGGACAAGGGCAACGAGGTCGAGCTAAAGACCAAGAGGCTCGACGCCAACCGCGTACTGCAACGCGGCCGCCTGCCAGGCCGGCGCATGACCGACCTCAGCGCCGAGTTCATGGCGCCGTTTCCCATGACCAAGCACACGCACATGCAGGCCGAGCTGAACGCCAGCTTCCTGAGCGTCCTCTCGCTGTTCGTGCCGTCGCTCAAGTTCAGCGCCAAGAACGTGAAGGAGCACGGCGGCTACTACGTCGAGGCTTACGTGCGGGTAGGGCTGCTGTCGAGGCGTTACCACAAACGCGTCTTCACTTACGCCATCGGTAATCAGGTGCACATAGGCTGAACCGTCCGGCTGCTGTCTCAGTCGCTCGGTTCCAACTCAGGCGGACGCCAGCCGTACAGCTTCAGGTTCACGACGCGGTCCTCCACCAGCACTCCTTCGGACTCCAGCAGCGCTATCTGCAGCTCGCCGCTGCCGACCTTGAAGGTCGATATGCCACCTTGCGCGTTGACCACGCGCTGCCAGGGCACATCGGTGTCGCTATCCCTCAGGCCGTACAGGACGCCGCCCACCTGGCGCGCCGCTCGGGGGTTGCCGGCCAGCAGAGCTACCGTGCCGTAGTTGGTGACCTTGCCTTTAGGGATCCGGCGCACCGTATCAAGCACACGCTCCCTGAAGCTGGGCAAGTCCCCGCCTTGAACCTCTGCGCCGAGTCCAGGACTGCTTCTAGCCATGCCCCATGCTAGCCGCCCAGGGTGACGTCACGCTGCGGCCACGCGCGGTACCCTCAGCCAGGAGCGACCTTGCAACAGACCGTCATACAAGCAGCCAGTTACGTCTTCCTAGCCGGCATCGTGCTGGTGTTCGCCTCGATCGTGCCGCGCGTGCGCAACGCCTGGCCCCGCGGCTTCATGGTCGGGTTCATGCTGTCGGTCGGCAGCATCTTCCTCGTGCTGCTGGCAGCCCTCGTACTCAGGTGACTGCCGCTCTGACCCGCGACCTGGCCGTGAGCGTGTTCGTGGTGTGGCAGCGGCAGGTGCTGCTGCACCTCCACCCCAAGCTGGAGTTATGGCTCCCGCCCGGCGGCCACGTCGAACCCAACGAACTGCCGGACGACGCCGCCGTGCGCGAGGTGTGGGAGGAGGCGGGCTTACGCGTCGACCTGGTCGGCCCGCCCCCTTTCCAGTCGTCAGGGCCGCGACAACTGGTGCGGCCGCGCGGCGTGCAGTTAGAGGACATCGCCCCGGGGCACCAGCACGTGGACCTGGTTTACCTGGCGCGGCCGTCGCGACCCTACAGCGGCACCCTGCGCAGCGAGAGCGCGCCGTTCGCTTGGTACGGCGCGGCGGCAGCCAGCGAGCTGAACCTGACGCCCGAGATGGTGGCGTGGGTGCGCCTGGCACTGGCGGAACTCGCCTGAAGCCGCCCTGACAGCCAAGGCGGCTCCCTCTGGTAAAGTCCCTGAACAGCCTCACGCCCGAAGACCGCCCGCAGCCTGCCTGACGGGGTCTAGCGGTGTAGCTGGAGAAACGTTCCGCAGTACCGAAGAGGACTGGGACCAGGAGGAGAGTCGATGTCACGTAGTTTCCGGTACCTTGCACTATTGGCTGTGAGCTTGTTGTTCATAGCTGCGTGCACCCAGCCGCCGAAAGATACGACGGCGCCAACGATAGCCATTACGTCCCCTACCACCGGCACTGAGTTCGACGTCGGCGAAACCATCACCGTCACGGGCACCGCCACCGACGACAAGGCCGT
>JBAYRM010000245.1:0-2620 GCA_041676665.1 Trueperaceae bacterium | reverse complement strand
GTGGAGGGCATCGGGCAGGACGCCGTGGTGTGCGTCACCTGCGGTAACCCCGTCACCCCGTTCCAGTTCGTGCACGGCTACACGGCCGTGTTCGACGAGGAGCGCCAGATCGGCGTGACCGTGCCTGACGCCGTGGCCCGCCGACTGGCCGCCGACCCCGAGCAGTACGTGGCCCTGCCCGACGGCTCCGTGCAGCACCCGATTCTCGTGTACGCCCCGTCCGACATGCCGGGCGTCATGCTGCGCGCCCGGCCGTTCCTGGGCCAGCTCGGCAGCACGCCCTCCAAGCGCATGCCCGACTCGCATAACGCTGGCGACTTCGGCGCCGCCCTGGTAGGCGCCCCGCACCATTCGGCCCTCACCGCGGATGAGCTCGAGGAGCACCGCACCGACGGTCACATGGACGTGAACTCCGTCCGCGCCGGCGCCATCGTGGTCGTGCCGGTCAAGGTGCCGGGCGCCGGCATCTACATGGGCGATATGCACTTCAACCAGGGCAACGGCGAGATAGCGGGCCACACGCTCGACGTGGCCGGCGTGGCCACCCTCGAGGTGGAGGTCATCAAGGACCGCGTGCTGGAGGGCCCCGTCATCTTCCCGCTGGTCGACGACCTGCCGCCCGTCGCCAAGCCGTTCAGCGCCGAGGAGCGCGCGCAGGCGCAGCGCCTGGCCGACAGCTACGGCGTGGGGCCGCTGGAGGAGTCAGCGCCCATCTCCGTCATCGGCACGGGCCCGACCTTGAACGCCGCCACCGACAACGGCATCGCCCGCGCCGCCAGGCTGCTAGGAATGACCGAGGGCGAGATTCGCAACCGCGCCACCGTTACTGGCGCCATAGAGATCGGCCGCAACCCCGGCGTCGCGCGCGTAACCTTCCTCGCACCCCTAAGCCAGCTCGACGCCGCCGGGCTCGGCAAGCTGGCGCGGGAGCAGTACGGGCTGTAAGAGAGCCCTCACGCCCTGCGCCGCAGTTGGTTAAGCCCGTCGCCCGCTGCGGCGCGGGACGTTCGTAAGTGCCGTGTTGAGGTCCTGCCGCCTACGCTGGCAGGACCATGGCCTACACACTGAGAGACATAACCAGCGTGGCCGACGACATCGGTCTCGAGCCACAGAGCCTCGTGCGGCTCGGCAAGTACAAGGCCAAGATCGAGTTCGACCAGGCGCCCGGGCACGGTCGGCAGGGCGACCTGGTGCTCGTGAGCGCCATCACCCCCACCAAGGCCGGCGAGGGTAAGACCACCGTGAGCGTGGGCTTGGCAGATGGCCTCATGCGTCTAGGCGTGGGAGTAGCACTATGCCTACGGGAGCCGTCAATGGGGCCCGTATTCGGCATCAAGGGCGGCGGCACCGGCGGCGGGCGCGCCCAGGTGGAACCCGCCGACGACATCAACCTGCACTTCACCGGCGACCTGCACGCCATTAGCGCCGCGCACAACCTGCTGGCGGCGCTCATAGACAACGACCTGCACTGGGGAGGCGCCTCTGGCCTCACCCCGGAGAGCGTCACCTGGTCGCGGGCTCTAGACGTGAACGACCGCGCCCTGCGCAACGTCGTGGTGGCCGCCGGCAGCAAGCGAGAACGCGCCAGCCGCTTCGACATCACCGCAGCCAGCGAGATCATGGCGGTGCTGGCCCTGGCGTCCAGCCCGGATGACCTGAAGGAACGCCTCGCTCGCATCGTGGTCGGCACCCGCGCGGACGGCAGCGCCGTGACCGCCGAGGACTTGGGGGCCGTGGACGCCATGCTCGCGCTGCTGCGCGACGCCCTGAAACCCAACCTGGTGCAGACCCGTGAGGGCGCGCCCGCCTTCGTGCACTTAGGGCCGTTCGGCAACATCGCTCACGGCTGCTCCAGCGTGGTGGCTACCCAGTTAGCCCTGCGCCACGCCGACGTGGTGGTTACTGAGGCAGGCTTCGGCTTCGAGCTGGGCGGCGAGAAGTTCCTCGACATCAAGGCGCGTCAGGCGGGCGTGTGGCCGCGGGCCGTGGTGCTGGTGGCCACGGTGCAGGCGCTGAAGTCGCACGGCGACGGCGACCTTCAGCGCGGCTTGGCGCACCTCGACAGGCAGGTGGCCAACGTGACCGCCTTCGGGCTGCCGGCGCTGGTGGCCATCAACGTGTTCCCGCACGACACGGAGGAGGAGCTCTCCGCCGTGCAGGCTTACGCCACCGTGCTCGGCGTTGAGGCCGTGCGCATAACGTCGTTCGTTGACGGCGGCGCGGGTGGCGAAGCGCTGGCTGGCAGGCTCATGGCACTACTCGAATCCACACAGGAGAACCCGCCGCAACCGCGCTTCCTGTACGACCTGAACGCCGACCTGCTCAGCAAGCTGCGCGCGGTGGCGCGCTCGGTTTACGGCGCCGCCGACGTGGTCCTCACCGAGTCGGCGCAGGAGGACCTCGCCCGGTTACGGCGCACGGGTCACGCCCACCTGCCCGTGTGCGTGGCCAAGACGCACCTGTCGTTCAGCGACGACCCCAAGGGCAACGGCCTGGTGGAGGGCTTCACGCTCACCGTTCGCGAGTTGCGCGCCTCGGCGGGCGCGGGCTTCATAGTGGCGCTGATGGGCAACATCATCACCATGCCGGCGCTGCCGCGCGAACCCGCCGCGTTGCGGGT
>JBAYRM010000244.1:0-2632 GCA_041676665.1 Trueperaceae bacterium | reverse complement strand
CTCGACGTCGACAAGTTCCCCGCCCTGCTCACCGCCGCCAAGCGCTGGGAGCAGTTCGAGTTGAGCGAACGCGTGAGCGCGCTGTGGCTCCGCTCGCTGAGGTTCTCAGGCGACCTGACCACCGCAGAGAGCATCGCGGGCTCTCTGCAGATGGGCCCCTACACCAAGCTCGAGCTCCTGTGGGTGGCCGAGGCCGAAGGGCGCCGCGAGGACGCGGAGCGGCTGCTGGAGGAAACCAGGGGCGCCTACCCCTACCGCGAGTACCTGCTGCACTGGCACGCTGCCAACTACCTGCTGTCCCGCACCGACGACGCCCTCGACCAACTGCTGGCGCTGGTGCAGTTCTCGTACGGGCAGGGGCGCATAACGCGCTTCGTGGGGCTGCAGCTAGAGCACCTGCCGAAGGACCGACCGGAGCTGGCGCTCAACTACCCGCTTCACGACGTGCTGGTTAGCGGCTGGGCGGAAGCCATCGCGGAGCGACTGAGCGAGATCCCGCCGCTCGAGGTCACGCTGCATGGCGAGTTCAGCGCGCAGCTGATGGGCCGCGAGCTGGTACTGTCCGACCGCCAACAGCAGCTGCTGGCGCTGCTGGTCACGGGCCGCAACCGGGAGTTCATCGGCGAAGCCATGTGGCCCGAGGTCGACTCGGCTAAGCAGCGCAACAACCTGGGCGTGCAACTCAACGTGCTGCGCAAGACCCTCGAACCGTGGGGCGTGACGACGTTCGTGCATAAGGACGGCTTACGCAACTTCGTATCCGACCACGTGAACCTGCTGCGCGCGTTGAACGACGCCGACGCGGCCACGGTCCTCGCCACCTACCGCGAACCGCTGTTCGCCGGACTCGACCTGGAGGAGCTGTCTGACGCCGGCTACCAGATCCGAGAGCGCGTCGTTGCGCTGCTGCTCGAAGCTGGCACCAGCGGCACGGATCACACCTCCGTGGAGTACCTGAAGCGGGTACTCGAGCTGGAGCCGTTACACGAGGAGGCCGTCCAGGCGCTCCTCGCCCGGCTGGTTGCCAAGGGGCGCGGGCGTGAGGCGCGTCAGGTTTACGGGCGCTTCGCTGAACGCTTAGCGCAGGAAACGGGCCTCACGCCGCAGCCGACCACGACGGAGCTGGTGGCAGCGCACTGAACTGAACCCTACGGCACCTGGTAGTAGGGGGTGTAGGTACCGTCGGGTCCGATCTGGTACCACACGTTCTGCGACTGATCGAACACCAGTGGGTTGCCCAGCGGCGTCTGGTACGTCTGCCCGGCCGACGGTGCGAACGGCAGCTGGTAAGTGGGTCCACCGGCGCCGGCACTGTAGTCGTCGAGGCCCCAGATGACCGTGTTGATCCAGTCCGTGTTGGCCTGGTCACGCGCCGCCTGGTCCGCGTGCCACTGCGCGTTCTGAGCATCGAAGCTGGCCTGCTGCGAAGCCATCCTGGCCTGGAACGCGGCGTTGTTCGCAGCCAGCGCCGCCGCGGACTCCGCCGACTGCTGCGCGGCCAGCTGACAGTCGAGCGGATGCTGCTGGCAGTGGATCTGCTGCCCGTAGTAAAGCGCGACCTCGTTCGAGCTGGTGGTGTCACCCGTGGTCGTGCGGTACAGGTTCATGAAGTACTGGTTTATCTCGGCCATCTTGGCCTTGGCCGCCTCGTCGAACTGGGCCAGCTGCTGCTCGAGGCGCTGCATCTCCGCGTTGAGCTGCTGCTGGATCAGGTCCATCTGCGCCATCGGGTCGGAGCCCATCCCCATGTTCGGCATACCGAACATGGCGCCGCTCATGTCGTAACCCATGGGCGCGCCGTACATCCAACCGCTCATGTCGTAACCCATCGGCATGCCGTACATCGAGCCGCTCATGTCGTAGCCAAACGGCATGCCGTACATCGAGCCGCTCATGTCGTAGCCCATCGGCGTCCCGTACATCCAGCCGCTCATGTCGTAACCCATAGGCGCGCCGTACATCGAGCCGCTCATGTCGTAACCCATGGGCGCGCCGTACATGGCGCCGCTCGCGTCGTAGCCGTACGGGTAACCAAAGGGGTAGCCGTACGGATAACCGTAGGGGTAACCGTACTGCGCGGTGCCAGCTCCAGCCAGCACCAAAGTAAGCAGCAAGACCGCCAAGCGGGCGACCCGGGCGCCCCTCCCGAGCTCCCCCGTAGAGACTGCCTTCAACCGAACACCAACTTGCGCATACTCACCGAAGTCCCGCATCGTGCCGCCCCTCGAGATCCTTACGAGCTTCCTCACTGCCGCTGCTGCATCACGTAGGTGGTCTCGCCCAGGTACATGTACACGGTCGGTCCCTGACGGTCCGCCCAGAACTCGTACTGGCCGCCGCCCGCCGCGAAGAAGCCGTGCAGAGTCGCGTCGTCCAGGTGCGCCTGGAACTGGTACTGCTGGCCCTGCAACTGGATGTAACCGACGTAACCGCCTTGCCCAGCCTGAACGGCCAGCACGGCGTTACCGTTGTCGCCCACGAACACGCCGTTCCAGTCGACGCCCATCGCCGGCATACCGCCCGGCACCTGACCAGTCATTCCAGGCGCTCCCGGCATCTGACCCGGTACTTGCCCCGGCACCTGACCCGGCACCTGGCCGGGAACCTGACCGGGCATCTGACCGGGAACCTG
>JBAYRM010000243.1:0-2638 GCA_041676665.1 Trueperaceae bacterium | reverse complement strand
GTGTTCGTGGCGGGCGAGATGGAGCGCTGGGAGGTAGCCTTCCTGCGCAACCAGGGTTACTTCTGGGTCTACGTGGGGCTACTGCTGCTCACGATCATCGTCTCTCTCTTCATCCAGAACTCGCGCCTGCGGCACGCCTTCACCGCCATCCGCACCAACGAGTTCGTGGCGGGCGTCATGGGCGTGAACCCGGCGCGCAACAAGCTCATCGCCTTCGTGCTCTCCAGCTTCCTGGTGGGCATGCTGGGCGCAATAGAGGGGCACCGGTTCGGCAGCGTGAACCCCGACATCACCTTCTCGGTGCACACCACGGTGCTGGCGCTCGTAACGCCCATCTTCGGCGGTCTCTACACCACCCTCGGGCCCATCCTTGCCGCCGGCGTGCTGTCAGGCGTGGAGGAGACCCTCAAGCGCGTGCTGTCGGACGGCTACATGGTGGCGTACGGCGTTGTGCTGGTAGTGTCCATCCTCTTCATGCCGCGCGGCCTGGTGGGGCTCTTCAAGAAGCTCACCACCCGCAACAAGAGCGCCAGCAAGGAGGGCGCCAAGAATGGCTAAGACCATCCTCAGCGCCAAGGGTCTGAGCCGGCGCTTCGGCGGCCTGGCGGCCGTGAGCGACCTGTCGTTCGACGTGCAGGAGGGCGAGATCTTCGCCATCATCGGCCCTAACGGCGCCGGTAAGACCACCACCCTCAACCTGCTCTCGGGCCTGCTCGAACCCAGCAGCGGCAGCATCACGCTGGACGGTGTAGACATCACCCGGCTGCCCTCCTTCAAGCGTTGCCACCTGGGCCTCGGGCGCGCCTTCCAGGTCGTGCAGCCGTTCCCGGAGATGACGGTGGACGACAACGTCATGGTGGGCGCCCTCTTCGGCGGCACCGGCATCTCGGCAGCCGAGGCACGAAGGCGCGCCGACGCCGCCATTGCTCTCACGAACCTGGAAGACGTGCGCCACACGCCCGCTGAGGACCTGAACCTCCTGCAGGACAAGCGCCTGGAGGTGGCGCGCGCGCTGGCTACCGCGCCGCGGGTGCTGCTCTTAGACGAGGTCATGGCCGGCCTGCGGCCCGCCGAGTCGCGCGAGGCCATCGAGGTCGTGAAGCGGGTGCGCGACGACGGCGTGACCGTCATCTTCATCGAGCACGTCATGCCCGTGGTGCGCGACCTGGCGGACCGCGTTCTGGTCATGGACTACGGCCGCGAGCTGGCGCGCGGCAGCTACGCTGAGGTGACCGCCAACCCGAAGGTCATAGAGGCCTACCTGGGCGAGGAGGAGGTGGACTGATGAGCGAAACCGTACTGGACGTTAGAGCGCTGCGCGCCGGTTACGGCAAGATCAACGTGCTGTGGGACGTGGACCTGCACGTGAACCGCGGCGAGCTGGTGAGCATCATCGGCGCCAACGGCGCCGGCAAGACCACCCTGCTGCGCGCCATCAGCGGCGTGCTGCCCACCCGCGCCGGCGACGTCACCGCGCTTGGCGGCGCCCTCGCGGGCCTGTCGGCCGCCAAGATCGTGCGTAACCGCATAGGCCACGTGCCGGAGGGACGCCAGCTGTTCCCTCTCATGACCGTGCGCGAGAACCTCTACAGCGGCGCCGAGTACCTGCCGCACGCGCGGGCCAGCATGAAGCGCAACCTCGATTACGTGTTCGAGCTCTTCCCGCGCCTGGCCGAACGCAAGGCGCAGCTGGCCGGTACCCTGTCGGGCGGCGAGGGTCAGATGCTGGCCATAGGCCGCGCCATAATGAGCGACCCGAAGGTGCTGCTGGTCGACGAGCCGAGCATCGGCCTCTCCCCCGCCCTCTCCGCCACGGTGTTCCGGGCGCTGGAGCAGGTGAAGAGCGAGGGCATGAGCATATTGCTGGTGGAGCAGAACGTGCGCAGTTCCCTGCGCATAGCCGACCGCGCTTACGTGCTGGAGAACGGCGAGATCCGCAAGGAGGGCCCCGGGCTCGAGCTCCTCAACGACCCTGAGGTGAAGGCGGCTTACCTGTCTATGTGAGTGCCGACTCGCGTAGCAGCGAGACACCCGCGGCGCCAACGCTGGCGGCGAACAGACTGATGGTAACGGGCCCCGGTTCTGAAACCGGTGCCCGCGCTTCGTCAGAGAGTTTGTTTCGTCAGGGACCTTGTTCCGTCAGCTCCAGTCGAGCAGCACCTTGCTGCAGCCGCCCTTACGCATTATGTCGAACGCCTGCTGGTAGTCGTCGGCGTGGAAGCGGTGGGTTATGACGGGCGTGACCTCGAGGCCCGCCTGCAGCAGGTTGCTCATCTTGTACCAGGTCTCGAACATCTGCCGGCCGTAGATGCCTTGGATGTTGAGGCCTTTGAAGATCACCTGGTTCCAGTCGATGGCGATGTCCCTACTGGGTATGCCCAGCAGGGCGATCTTACCGCCGTGGATGATGGCCTCCAGGATCTGTCCGAACGCGCCGGGCGCGCCCGACATCTCGAGCGCCACGTCGAAGCCCTCCACCATGCCGAGGTCGGCCATCACGTCCTGCAGGTTCGCGCCGGGCTCGGCTACGTTCAGCGCCACGGTGGCGCCCATGCTGGTGGCCATCTTGAGGCGCTCCGGGTTGATGTCGGTGATGACGATGTGGCGCGCGCCCACGAAACGAGCCACGGCGGCCGCC
>JBAYRM010000242.1:0-2666 GCA_041676665.1 Trueperaceae bacterium | reverse complement strand
CCGGTGCCGATGGCCTGCGCGGCGCGGATCTGGTCGGTGCCTACCTCTTCGATGACCGCTGCGGGAAGCACGATGGCCTGGCGGTACGCCAGCGCTGCCAGCAGGCCCCCGAACGGCTGGGTGAGGGTGATGGTGAAGGTTAGGTCGTCGACCACGTCGACAGAAGCGAGGTGCGGCCTGACCTCGCGGCCCGTACTGGTCATCTGCGTGTAGCGCAGCACGGATGCCACGGCGTCGGCGCTGGTGAGCGGCGAGCCGTCGTGGAAGGTGATGCCTTGGCGCAGCGTTAAGGTGTAGACGGTGCCGTCTTCGCTGAGCTGGTAGGTGTCGACCAGCATGGGCACGATCTGGTAACCCTCGTTGTACGTGAAGAGGCCCTCGAACGCGTGCGTCATGCGGAAGAGGGTGTCGGTGGTGGTGGTGTACATCATGTCGAGCGTTACGGGCTCGGTCTCGTACGCCACGTTGAGCACGCCGCCGCGGCGCGCCGCGTCTTCGTCGCTCTGGGCCAGGCCGACGGTCATGACCATGGCCATGAGCGTGGCGCTTATCGCTGCCAGCAGTTTCCGCTTCATGTGGTTCCCTTCTGGGCTTCCGGCGCTTGGACTGAGAAGTGCATTCGGGGCACTTCCGGCGCCTTCCGGCTTGCTTCTGGAGTGAACAGGGTAGGCGGGTCTATGGGGGCTGGTGGTTTCGCGCGGACTCTCGGAAACCTCCTAGGCAGGCTGGGCTGCGTTGATTTTTGGTGGGTTCAGCATAGGAACTGTTTACGCGATTGTCAACAGTTGCGTTAGCAAAACTGTGGGCGACGTTGCCTACAGGTCTGTTGACGGTTTCGGCTTGCGAAACTACTATGTATGTGGGGACCTGCACACGGTCAGCCCGGGCGCCTACCGGTTGCCCGCGGCCCCGGAGGAAGAATGATAAAGAGTCAGTCGGACCTGGCCTACGAGCAGATAAAGCAGAAGATCATGAACGGCGAGTACCACCCGTCGCAGCGCCTGGTCGAGTCGCACCTGACCGAGACGCTCGATGTGGGGCGCCACAACGTGCGTGTGGCGCTGGAGAGGCTGCAGTCCGACGGCCTCGTGAAGATCGAGCCCAACCGCGGCGCTACCGTGGCGTCCGTAACGCTGGAAGAAGCGCTTGACACACTGGCCGCCCGCAAGGTGTTGGAGGTGGCGGCCGCGCGCCTGGCCGCCGTGAACGCCACCGACGAACAGCTGGACCGACTGGGCGGCCTGGTCGAGGCTCTGGGCGCCGCCCTAGACGAGGGCGACTTCGACACCTACTCGCAGACCAACAAGCAGTTGCACGCCACCATCTACGAGGCAGCGGGCAACCACAGCATCCCGTGGCTGATAGACCTGCTGCGCTCCAAGATCGCGCGCTTGCAGCTGCGCACCGTGCTCATACCCGGCCGCAGCGCCGACTCGCTGGCTGAGCACACCAACATCTACCTGGCGCTGCGCCAGCGCGACGCCGACGCTGCCGAAGCGGCCATAAGCACGCACATGGACAACCTGCAAAACACCATCAAAGGGGCCTGGAGCCTGGTCAGGTCATAGCAACGGGTAGCCGGAACCCGAGCCGCTGCCCGATTTCGTTGTGGCCAGGCGCTCCACCATTCACCTCGATTACCAGGCGGGCCGCGTGCACCGCTGCAGCCTGGCGCCGCTGGCGCCGGGGGAGAGCACCACCCTCGGCATGACCCTGCGCGTGACAGACGCGGCGCTCTACGCCGAGCCCCGCATACGTCCCAGCGCCAGCCCCGCGGAGCAGCTCGAGGTGTACCTCTCGTCCGTCAGCCTGGACGAGTCCGGCAACACCGCCGAACTGCGCCTGCAGGTGCGCAACGTGGGTTCCGACCCCGTGGCCAACGGCAGCGTCCTCGTGCCGCTGCCCCTGGGCACCGAAGCCGTGAACGACGCCAACTGCGTGGACGCCGCTCAGGCGGGGGAGACCCTGCTGCTCGGCCACCAGCTGCCTGAGGGCGCCACCTACGTGGCTGGCAGCTCCACGCTGAACGGCGTGACTCTGGAAGACCCCGCCGTGGACGGCGACACGCTCATCTGGCAGCTGCCGTGGAGCGAAGCCGGCACTGTGGCGTACGACGTGCGCCACGAGGCCGCGCTTGCGCCCCTGGCCGAGCCTGAACTCACCACCCTCTACACCGAGCGCGAGCACAACCTGGCCGGCGGCCTTGGCCGCTCCGACCTGGCCCGCGCGCAGGGCGCCCACGTGGCGTCCCTCGAAGAGGCGTCCGCCGAGCTGAGCAGCCAGCCGATAACCGGCGCCGCTAAGCAGATCGTGCTGGAGCCCGTGCGCGTGGTGGCCGATGGCCGCAACCCGCTGCTGGTCGACGTGCTGGTGCTGGACGAAGACGGTGTGCCGGTAGGCGAAGGCGTGCTGAGCGTGGCCGCCAACGGCGAACTGGCCGGCGTCGACGCCGCCCCGCTGGTCAGCGGTCATCAGGTCCTGCTGGCTAACGGCCGCGCCCGCGTGGAGCTGGCGCCCAGCGCCACCCCGTACGCGCTGCAACTCAGCGTGCTGGCAGTGACCGAAGAGGGCGACCTGCTTGTAACCGAGAGTGTGCAAGTGCTCGGCACCCGCACCGGCCTCTACCAGGGGCAGGTCAGCGTGACCGCCTCGTTCGCCTCACCCGT
>JBAYRM010000241.1:0-2676 GCA_041676665.1 Trueperaceae bacterium | reverse complement strand
CCGCTACACCTGGGCGCCTCCCTGCTGGCCGACCCCGAGGGGCTGCCGTCCCGCGTGGTCCAGCGCGCTGGCGGCGACCCCGCCGCGGCGCGCAGCGCCATCGACCGCGCGCTCGATAACCTCCCCAAGGTCAGCGGCGAGGCGGCGCAGTACCTGAGTAACGACCTCAGCCGCGTCTTCGACGCCGCCACCGCCCAGGCGGCCGAATGGAACGACGCCTTCGTGGCGGCCGACACCCTGCTGGTGGCGCTGCGCAAGAGCGCCGGCCAGCAACTCGCAGCCCTCCCGAGCGAGAGCGAACTGGCCGAAGCGGCGCTCGCCATCCGCGGCGGCCGCAACGTCGACAGCCGCTCAGCCGAAAGCACCTTCGAGGCGCTCGAGAAGTACGGCATCGACCTGACCGAACGCGCCCGCAGGGGCGAGCTCGACCCGGTCATAGGGCGCGACGACGAGATCAGGCGCACCGTGCAGATCCTGCTGCGCCGCACCAAGAACAACCCTGTGCTCATAGGTGAGCCCGGCGTCGGCAAGACCGCCATCGCCGAGGGGCTCGCGCTGCGGATAGTCAACAAGGACGTACCGCAGGGCCTGCAAGACAAGCGCATAGTGCAACTCGACATGGGCAGCCTGCTGGCCGGCGCCAAGTACCGCGGCGAGTTCGAAGAGCGGCTTAAAGCCGTGATCGAGGAGACCGCGCGCTCGGGCGGGCAGATCATCCTGTTCATCGACGAACTGCACACCATAGTCGGCGCCGGCAAGGCGGAAGGGGCGGTCGACGCGGGCAACATGCTCAAGCCGCCACTAGCGCGCGGCGAGCTGCGCATGGTCGGCGCCACCACCCTCGACGAGTACCGCGTCATCGAGAAGGACGCCGCACTCGAACGGCGCTTTCAGCCGATCTTCGTGGACGAACCCAGCGTGGAGGAGACCATCTCCATCCTCCGGGGCATCAAGGACAAGTACGAGGTGCACCACGGCGTCGACATCACCGACCCCGCTATCATCGCTGCCGCCACCATGGCGCACCGCTACATCACCGACAGGCGCCTGCCGGACTCCGCCATCGACCTGATAGACGAGGCCGCCAGCCGCATCCAGGTCATGCTCGACTCGCTCCCCGAGGAGATCGACGACCTGCGGCGCCGCAAGCTGCAACTGGAGATCGAGCACGAGGCCGTGAAGCGCGAGGAGGACGCCGACTCCCAGGGCCGCCTCCTGCGGCTCGAGGAGGAACTGAAGGCCATCACCGATCGCATCGGCCAGGCGCAGGCTGATTGGGAAGCCGAACGCGCCATCTTAGAGGAGTTCGTGGCCGACAAGGAGCTCCTCGATCAGGTACGCACCCAGATCGAGGCCGCCGAGCGGGAGTACGACCTGGAGACCGCCGCCAAGCTGCGCTACGGCGAGCTGCCTAAGCTCGAGGCGGAGGTGCGCCGCTTGACGGCCGAGCTCGAGGACGCCAAGTACGCCCGCCTCAACGTCGGCGAGGAGGAGGTCGCCGAGGTCGTGGCCCGCGCCACCCGGATACCGGTAGCGCGCCTGCTGGAAGGCGAACGCGAGAAGCTCCTGCACCTGGAGGCCGAGCTGCACCAGCGCGTCATCGGGCAGGACGAGGCCATCACCGCAGTGGCCGACGCCATCAGGCGCTCTCGCGCGGGCCTGGCTGACGAAGGCCGCCCCATAGGCTCCTTCATCTTCCTCGGCCCCACCGGGGTTGGTAAGACCGAGACCGCCAAGGCCCTGGCAACCCAGCTGTTCGACAGCGAGGAGAAGATGATCCGCCTCGACATGTCGGAGTACATGGAGCGCCACAACGTCGCCAAGCTGATAGGCTCACCCCCGGGCTACGTGGGGTACGAGGAGGGCGGCCAGCTCACGGAAGCCGTGCGGCGCCAACCGTACTCGGTGATCCTGCTAGACGAGATCGAGAAGGCGCACCCGGACGTGTTCAACACCCTGCTGCAGGTGCTCGACGACGGCCGCCTGACCGACGCGCAGGGGCGCACCGTCGACTTCCGCAACACGGTGATAATCATGACCAGCAACATCGGCTCGCCCGAGATCCTCGAAGCTGGCCGGCGCGGCACCGACTACCAGACCCTCAAGAACATCGTGTTCGGCGAGCTGCGCTCGCACTTCCGCCCAGAGTTCCTCAACCGCGTCGACGAGGTCATCGTGTTCCACGCCCTCGACCAGGGCCAGATCCGCACCATCGCCGAGCTGCAGATCGCGCGGCTGCAGGCGCGCTTAGACGAGAAGCGCGTGCGTCTAGAGGTCAGCCCCCAGGCGCTCGACGAACTGGCCCGCGTAGGCTACGACCCCGTCTTCGGCGCCAGGCCGCTGCGGCGCGCCGTGCGCGACCACCTGGAGACCCCGCTGGCGCGCGAGATCCTGGCAGGCAACGTAAGCGACGGCGATACCGTGGTCGTGACCCCCGGCCAAGAAGAGGGCCAGGTGCTGCGGTTCGAGACCAAGGAGCCCGCCTCCGTCAACTGACCCGCGCCGCCTAACCACGCCACGTCCACCCGCGCAGACACGAGTTCCTCTTCGTCTGCGCGGGTTGACCATTAGACTGTGTCGTGGCCGACGTTTCCCTGCGTCTTCTTGGTCCCCCCAGCCTGCTGGGCGCCGACACCCGGCCGGTACCTCTGAACACGCCCACCTCTCTACTGCTGT
>JBAYRM010000240.1:0-2677 GCA_041676665.1 Trueperaceae bacterium | reverse complement strand
GCCGGGGCCGCCGGTGGTAGCATCGCGGGAAGACGCGCGGCGCGCCCGGACCGAACGGAACAGGGCCCGTCACGCGATCCCAACACGATCAGAGGTGTTCTGAATGAAGCAGCCAGTTCGCGTGGCGGTAACCGGAGCGGCCGGCCAGATCGGTTACGCGTTGCTCTTCCGCATAGCGTCCGGCGAGATGCTCGGCAAGGACCAACCGGTGATCCTGCAGTTGCTCGAGATCACGCCCGCACTTAAGGCGCTGGAAGGCGTCGTGATGGAGCTGAACGACTGCGCCTTCCCGCTCTTGCACGGCGTAGTAACTAGCGACGACCCAGCTGTGGCGTTCAAAGACGCCGAGTACGCACTCCTCGTGGGCTCTAGGCCCCGGGGCCCAGGCGTGGAGCGCAACGACCTGCTGCAGGCCAACGGCGCCATCTTCACCGTGCAGGGCAAGGCGCTCAACGATCACGCTGCTCGCAACGTGAAGGTGCTCGTGGTCGGCAACCCAGCCAACACCAACTGCCTCATAGCCATGCGCAACGCCCCAGACCTCGCACCCGAGCAGTTCAGCGCCATGACCCGCCTGGATCACAACCGCGCCAAGAGCCAACTGGCGCACAAGAGCGGCGCGCGCGTGGCCGACGTCAAGCGCATGATCATCTGGGGCAACCACTCCAGCACTCAGGTCCCCGACCTGAACCACGCCAGCGTTTCGGGCAGAGCCGCCACGGAACTGGTCGACGAGGCGTGGACCACGCAGGAGTTCATTCCCGTGGTGCAGAAGCGCGGGGCGGCGATCATCGAGGCGCGCGGAGCCTCGAGCGCGGCCTCTGCAGCCAACGCGGCTATAGACCACATGCGCGACTGGGCCCTCGGCACGGCCGACGGCGACTGGGTCAGCATGGGCATCCCGAGCCGCGGCTGGTACGGCGTGGCGGAAGGGCTCATCTACTCCTTCCCCGTGACCGTGGCTGGAGGCCAGGTGAGCGTGGTGGAGGGCCTAAGCAACAGCGCTTTCATCGAGGAGCGCATGCGGCTCAGCGAGCAGGAGCTGCTGGAGGAGCGCGAAGCGGTGGCAGACCTGATCTAGCCGCGCTGGTCCGGCGGGCGAACCGCCCCGTCGACCCTCGAAGCAGTAGAAGAAGCTAACACCCGCCGCCCCGCCGTACGGATACGTCCGTGCAGCGGGGCGTTTTCTCGTACAGGCGTGGTAACATGCACGCTACTAACGGCATGAAGCCGGAGAGGTACGAGAACTCAGTGAGCCGTAACCGTTCAGAACCCACCAGGAAGGCGGCACAGAAGAAGGCCAGCCAGCGTCCAGAGGCCGAGATCCGCGAGGTCCTCAAGGACCACGGGCTGCGCTACAGCCGCCCGCGCGAGATCATCCTTGGTTACCTGCTCGAGCGCGACCGCCACGTCAGCGCCGAGAGCCTTTACGTCGACCTCAAGGGCCGCGGTAAGGAGCTGAGTCTCTCCACCGTCTACCTGAACCTCTCCACACTCGCCGAAGCCGGCCTGGTGCGGGAGTACAAGACGGCGGCGGGCCAGTCCTTCTACGACAGCAACGTCACCCCGCACTACCACGTGGTGTGCCACGAGACCGGCGAGGTCCTCGACGTGCCCGCACCCGAGATCAACGGCGTGCCGCTGGGCCGGTTCCTGAAGGCGTACGTGGAGGAGCTCACGGGCTGGCAGGTCGACGAGCCACGCTTCAGCCTCACGGGCGTCTCGCCCCAGGCCGATCACGGCGAACGCGTGGTGCGCGCCGCGCCCTCTGAGCACGAACACCAGCACTGAAGCACGCAATAAACAGCTGCCCAACGCACTGAAGGCCGTAGACTCATAGGGTATGAGCGATGGCCCCAGCGTTACCCTCGCCGGCTTCGACATCCGCACCGGCATGTCGCACGACGAGTTGAGCGAAATCGAGCAGATCCAGCGCGAAGTGTGGGGGCCCGACGACATCGTGCCGGCGCCGCACCTGCGCGCGGTCGAGCACTCAGGTGGCCAGGTGGCAGCCGCGTTCAGGGAAGGGCGCATGATCGGCTTCTCCTACGGCTTCCTGGCCGCCCCACACGGCGCCGGGATGGTCGGCAGCGGCCTTCACTCGCACATGGTGGCCGTGCGCAGCGAGGGGCGTGGCCTGGGCGTGGGTCAGGCGCTTAAGTGGCAGCAGCGTGACTGGGCGCTACGTAACGGACTCACCTGGATCTCTTGGACGTTCGACCCGCTGCAGGCGCGCAACGCGCGGCTCAACCTGGAGCACTTAGGGGCTCTGGCGTTCGATTACCTGGTCGACTTCTACGGTGCGATGCCCGGACCGCTGGGCGGCGGGCAAAGCAGCGATCGCCTCCTGGCCGTGTGGCAACTGAACAGCGCCCGCGTTAGGCGCCTGCGCCCACGCTGGGCGCTTGCGCTCGACTCCGCTGCTCAGGACTCGGAAGGCCGCCCGGTCGCTGTTCAGGCGCAGGCCGCTCCGAGAGTGGGCGCTGCCGCACCCGCCGGACCAGACCAGAGCAGCGACTTCTGGGCCGTGCGGCCATCGAGCGGCGATCCCGATGCCGAGCCGCTCCTGGCAGCGTCGGATCATATGCCCGAGACCGCCAGGGTCGCCGTGCCGCCAGACGTTACGCGACTGCTGAGCGAGAACCCCGACCTCGCGCGGCGCTGGCGGGGCGCCGTG
>JBAYRM010000239.1:0-2699 GCA_041676665.1 Trueperaceae bacterium | reverse complement strand
GTCGTCGAAGTCGTCGTCTAGTTCGCCGGCCTCGCCGTCGGCCGTCGCGTCTATGGCGCTCTGGCCCTTCTCAGACAGCACGAACTCCTCGGCGCGTACGTTGGTGTCGAGCTCTTCGTCGAACCATTCGGTCTCGTCGAGAACCGGGCCGTCCTCGCTCAGCACGAGGTAGCCTTCGTCGATCAGAAGCCGCGCCGTATCGAGCGGGATCTCTGCCACCTCAGCCACGGCTTCGCCTTCCTCGAAACGCACCTCCATGATCGCGTGTGCGTACGGGTCCTCGTCCTCACGCTCCGGATACTCGATCACCAGGCTGTGACCTTCGTAGATAGTCCAGAGGGCGTCCAGTTCGAGTTCGGTCAGGTTCTCAGTTGGATCGCTGGGCATGGCTCCTCCAAGCAGCGTTGCCTGATCGGGCTGATCAGACGGTCTCGTCCTCAGAGTACCCCGCGCCGACCCGCCTTGCGACCGCAGGCCACGCTCAGCCAGGCACCTGGGCGCCGCTGGCTTCGCTACACGGCGCGCACGTGCCAAAGAGCACGAGTTCGTGGCCGCTGACGGTCAGGCCGCCAGGCAAGGTAACGCCTTCGAGGATCGCCACCGGGCACGTACCCTCGAGCTCAAGGACCGTCTGGCACTCGACGCAACGGAAGTGGTGATGGTGTCCCCTGCCCGCCGTTTCGTAACGGGTGGCGTCCTGCGGAAGATGTACGGCGACGATGTCGCCTTCCGCCTCGAGGCTTGCCAGGTTGCGGTACACGGTCGCCAGGCCGATGGTCGGATGAAGCTCGCGCGCCCTGTCGTGCACCTCTTGTGCGGTCAGGGGTCCTGCCGCCCCTACCAACGCCTCCAGTATCGCTTCGCGTTGTTCCGTTCGCCTGCTCATGTAGCAGATGCTAGCACACTTGCTAAGAAGCGAGAATCGTTCTCATACGAGAACCGGCGCGCACACCTGATGACAGCGGGACGTCGATAGCCATATACTAATAGTTATGATATTACATTCTCATCTCGCCCCGTTTTCACTTGTTCGACAAGCCGCCGTCATCCTCGCCCTCTTCCTCGCCGCGCCAACGGCTGGCCTGGCTCAAGGGGCCGTGTCACCGCCACTTCGTGTTGTGGTGAGCCTGAACCCGTACCACGATCTGGTCGAACGAGTGGCGGGAGACCGCGCCACCGTGTCCACGATCCTGCCGGCCGGCGCCTCACCTCACGCCTTCGACCCCTCCCCTTCCCAGGCGGCCCAGATCGCCCGCGCCGACCTGATCGTCATGAACGGCGGACTGGATCTGTGGCTCAACCGACTGATCGAGGCCGCCGCTGCCGGCACGCCCGTGCTGGTAGTGATGGACGCGATCGAGTTCGAGCCACACGAGGGTCATGCGCATGGCGAGCATGACCACGGCAACGGAGAGCACGAGCATGGCGAGGACGAGCACCACGACGGTGATCACGATGAGGCTGATCACGCGTTGACCGCCAACCCGCACATCTGGCTCGACCCGGTCCTCATGGAGCAGGCGGCCGATCAGATAGCCGCTGCCCTCGCCGCCGTCGACCCGGCCAGCGCCGATACCTACCGCGCCAACGCCCAACGCCTGAAGGCGGAGCTCCACCAGTTGGACGACCAGCTGTCGCAGCTGCTGGCGCCGGCCGCAGGCGCGCCGTTCGTGCCGTTCCACGACGCCTGGGTCTACTTCGCCGAGCGCTACGGCCTCAACATCGTCGTTACCCTCGAACCGTTCCCTGGCCGCGAGCCGAGTCCCCGTTACGTGGCCGAAGCGGTCCAGGCCGTTATCGCTTCGGGGGCAAGCGTGATCTTCGCTGAGAGGCAGCTAGGCAGCCGCTCCGCGGAGGTGGTGGCCGAAAGCGCGGGTGTGACCGTGGGGCTACTGGATCCCATCGGGGGCGCCCCCGGGCCAACGACCTACGACGCGCTACTCCTGGAGAACGCCGCGATCATCGTGGAAGCGCTCGGGCGCTGATGCCCGCCTAGAGGCTGCCCCGGGCGTCATACAGCTTGCGCATCAGCACCACCTGCGCCGCGTGGGCGTGCGCGTGCTCCAGCAGGTGCTGAACGATGATCGTGGTCCGCACGGGGACCTGCTTGCGTCCCACTTCACGAACGGCGGCGTACTCGCCTGGCGTCAGGGCGTCGAGGCCGGCGCGCACGGTCCTGAGCCTCTCCTGGCACTCGCGCAACAGCTCGGGGCCCGGCGCGCCGGTGGGTACGAAATCGGAAGCGCCTTCCTCGCGCAGCGCGTCCGGCACCTGGCGGCCCTGCGCGTAGTGAAGGAGCCGCAAGCTCGAACCGCCGATGTGGCGCACCAGCACACCGATCGGGTTGATCGCCTCGGCGGGAGACCACCAGTAGCCCTCCGGCTCCAGGTCCGTGACCCAGCGCTCCAGAACCTCGTCCAGGTGCTGAAGTCCTCTGAGCCATGCGCTCTTCTGCGGGTCGGTACCAGGCACATCGCCGTACAAGAAAGGATCCATACGCAAGGTTACTCCCCGGACCGTTGTGGTCCTGGAGTCTACGGACGTAAGGCGTGAGGCCAGCGCCGGCGCACTGGTCGCAGCGGTGATGAACCGCTTCATTTGATAATGCGAACTAGCTCACGGGCTGCTCCCCGCCAACGGGCTTACACTCCGGCGATGGAAGTCGCTGAGCAGGTCTCCTCTCTCGAGCTGTCGACCGC
>JBAYRM010000238.1:0-2705 GCA_041676665.1 Trueperaceae bacterium | reverse complement strand
GATGAAGAATGCCAGGGCGCCGAAAGGTATGAACGCCAGCAGCGTCCGGCGCCACTCCTGGTAGTAGCGAGTGCCCATTGTGGCGGTAGCGATGTGATTCGCCAGTCGGCTCACCGAAGTCACAGGCAAACAGTAGACAGCGGCTTATAACGGGAACCTTAATCGGACCGATTCTGGGGCTACGGTCGCGCAGCTCTGAAGCGTTGCCGACGAGGTCACTTCCGAGTCGATTGCAGAGTAGATGAACCGCGTTGAGTTACCCAGAATGCCCTGCCGAGGCCGACTGATACTGCTACCAGAGTTGACGTTACAGCTCGACACCCTCGTGCTCTTACAATTGTATTGACCTTCAGCAATCGCTGTCAGGTCATGACCGTCCAGTAGCCCAGCCAGAACGCGGGACAATCGTCTAGAGGCGGTTGGGTAGCCTGAGGTCACGTGAAGGGAAGCCGCGCCTGGGGGGCCGTTTTAACGATGTTCTTCGCGGGCCTTGTGCTCGCGGGGGTTACGTTCACAGCGCGCGCGCAGACGGAAGCACTTGCCGCACCACAACAAGGGAACACCGCGGAGCAGGGCGCGAGGGTCATGCACCTGAGCCCCGGGGACCCACTGCCGCCTCTGCAGGCTGGCGACGTGCTGAACCTCGCCCCGGGCCGTTACGTGGGGCCCTGGGAGATATCCGAAGCCGACGTGGTGATCCGCGGCGCGGGCGCCACGCTCGTCAGTCAGGGTGAGGGCAGCACTCTGGTGCTCGCGGCGCCGGGTATCCGGGTTGAGGGCTTGAACGTCGAGGGCTCGGGTCCGGTGGATGACCTGTACACGCCCGACGCCGCCTTCTGGCTGCTTGGTTGCGTTGCCTGCGTGCTCGACGGGGTTAGCAGCGTCAACGCCCGCAGCGCGGTGCGAGCAGAAGGCTCATGGGCCGCGCAGGTTACGGGAGCGTCGTTCTTAGGCGCACAAGGTTCGCCCGCCGTCACGGTGTTCGACTCGCCGGGCTTCGGGCTCGAGAACACGGTCGTGAACGGCTTCCTTGACGGCATCTACATCGAGAAGAGCGACTCTGCCAGCGTTATCAGTAGCGAGTTCGTGGGCGCCGGCCGCTACGCTCTGCACGTCATGTTCAGCCGCGACACGCTGTTGGAGGGCAACACCGTTAGGGGCGGCCAGGTTGGTTCGGCCGCCATGTACGGGCGCGGCTTACTGGCCAGAGGCAACCGCTTCGAGGGGCACGTGGGGCCACTGGCTTTCGGGCTGCTGTTGCAGGAGCTTGAAGAGGCAGTGGTGGTTGGTAACCAGTTCGACGGCAATACGGTCAGCATGCTCGTCGTCAGCGCCCCCGACGTGCGCGTGGAAGCCAACGATGTGAGCGGCAGCGGTTTCGGCATGCTGGTGCAGCGCACCAGGTCCGGTCCGGTTAGCGGGGTGGTGGTGGAGGGCAACCGCTTCCACGGCAACGTCAGCGACATAGCCGTCGACGACCCGGAGGCCGCGCTGCGTGTTCACGGTAACCAGTTCGAGTCGGCCAGCCGCCTCGATCTGGACGGCGACGGCGTGTCGGACGTCCCGCACCTGCCTAGCTCGAGCTTCGACATGCTGGCCTCGCGTCAGCCCGACCTGTCGCTGTTCGCTCTAAGCCCCGGCGTCATCCTGTGGCAGACCGCCGAAGCTTCGGTGCCCGCCCTGCGATTGGCCACGTTGCAGGACGCCTCCCCGCTACTGACCGTCGAGGGGCCCTGGCGGGCCGCTGCCATGGCCCCGCCCAGCCTCGAGGCAGGCGAGGTGACGAGCGGCGCTCCCCTGGCGCTCGGTTTGATCGTGAGCATGGTCATACTCGGCACCGCCTTTGGTCGCACGCGGGCGGAGCAAGCGTGAAAGGGCTGCGCGTACCCGCGGAGGCTGCCGCCGTAAGCGTGAGCGGTCTGCGGTACGGGCACCGGCTGCACGAAGTGAGCGTAGAGCTGCAGAGCGGCGCCTTGGCGCTGATCGGCCCGAACGGGGCTGGCAAGTCGACACTGCTGCACCTTTTGGTCGGCCGGCTCAAGCCTCACGCCGGGCGGGTGCGCCTGTTCGGCCACGCGCCGCGCTCCAAGGAGGCGGCCCCTCTACGCGCTTACGTGCCGCAGCAGATCCAGTTCCCCGCTCACTTGCAGGTGCGCGAGATCCTGCTGGCCGCAGCGCAAGCCAAGGGCGCCTCGGTGGAGGCCGCCGAGTCCGCGCTTGAGCGCATGGGCATGCTCGGCTTCATGCTGCGCCGCGCCGGCGCCCTGTCGGGCGGCATGACGCAGCGCCTCGCGCTGGCTGCGGCACTGATGGACGAACCGCCACTGTGGCTGCTCGACGAGCCAGCCTCCGCGCTCGATGGTGGCGGCCTGGAGCGCTTGGCTGCCTGGGCGCGCGATCATGCTGCGGCGGGCGGTTCGTTGGTTGTCAGCGCTCACCGGCCCGAAGAGGTCGAAGCGTTCGCGGGTGAGGCGCTGTTGCTTCGGTCCGGCCGGGTGTCTGGGCGCCAGGACGTGCACGACCTGTTCGAGTACCGGGTGCTGGATGGCAGCAGCGACTCGAGGCCGCTTCCAGCCGGCTGGCGCGTGCAAAGGCGCGCCAGCGAAGTCCTGCAAGAGGTGCTGGGTTCTCGCGATGAGTAAGGCCCGCCTGACACTGCTGGCACGGTTGAGCATGGCCGCCGCCATAGTGGTGTCCACCTCGTT
>JBAYRM010000237.1:0-2709 GCA_041676665.1 Trueperaceae bacterium | reverse complement strand
GAGGGCATCGTGGGGCAGGTCGCTGCCAGGCGCGAGCCCGCCGTGGTGGGCTCTCAAAGCGTTGAGGAGCGCGCCAACGCCGGCCCGCTGCTGAGCTCCGCCAGCTCCGTCCTGGCCATGCCGCTGCTGGCCGACGATCACCTCCTCGGCGTGACCGTGCTGGTGCACCCGGAGCCCGACAAGTTCGCGCTCGACGACACGCCGTACCTCGGACTGTTGGCCAACCAGGTCAGCCTGGCGGTGCGTAACGCCACCGCCTACCTGCAGTCCGAGGAGCTCGCCATCACCGAGGAGCGCACCCGCATCGCGCGCGAGATCCACGACGGAGTGGCTCAACTGCTGGCATTCAGCGCCCTGAAGCTCGACCTGGTGGCGCTGCTCATGCCCAAGGACCAGGCGCGCGCGCAGGACGAACTAGACCAAGCGCGCGACACCGTGCGCGAGACCATCAAGGAGATCCGCCGCTCGATCTTCGCCCTCAGGCCTGTGGACCTCGAGCGTTACGGTTTCGTCGAGACCGTGAGGCGCTACGTGGCCGACTTCGGGCAACAGAACGACGTGCGGGTGCGCCTCGAGGTCGGCGATGTGGGCGAGCTGACACCCAAGTCGGAAGGGGTGCTCTTCAGGATCTTCCAGGAGGCCATGCATAACGTCGCCAAGCACGCGCGGGCGCACCTGGTCGAGGTGCGCCTGGGTACCGATGGCGGCGGCATGGTCTTCGTGCAGGTGCGCGACGACGGCGCCGGCTTCGACCTGCAGCAGGTGGGCGACCGGGTTACCAGCGCGGGCGGTCTGGGCTTGCGGCAGATGCGCGAGAGGGTCGAGGCGCGCGGCGGCCTGCTGGTCATCGAATCGAACGAAGGTGAGGGCACCACCGTGCGCGCAGCGGTGCCCAACTGAGAGCCGCCAGGCACTTACGAGCAGAACGCGGAGCGCCCCCTCGACCAGTTCGAGGGGGCGCTCCGCTTGCCTCCGGCGCCAGGCCGGGTGCCGGGATTACTTGCGGGCGGCCTTGCGGTAGCTGTCGCCGAAGCGCTTCTGGAACTTCTCGACACGGCCTTCAGTGTCGATGAAGCGCTGCTCGCCGGTGTAGAAGGGGTGGTTACCGGACCACACGTCGACGTGCAACTCGGGCTTGGTGCTGTAGGTTTCCATGACCACTTCGCCGTCGCAGATGACCTTGCAGGCGACCATCTTGGGGTGAATGTCCTTCTTCATCAGGTTCCTCCACGGGCCAGGGTTCGGCCCGGCCTAACTCAAACCGTTAGATATTAGCATAGGCGCGCAGGCTCCGCTTGATGCGGCCGACGATGGCGCCCATACCGCGCAACCTGAGAGGCGAGATGAGCTTGGCCAGCCCCATGGCCTCGTAGAAGTCGTCCGGCACCGCCAGCAGCTCCTCGACCTCGGCGCCGTCCAGTCCAGCCATGATCACCGAAGCGAAACCGCGCGTGGTGGGCGCCTCTGCGGGCGCCTCGAAGTAGAGCATCACCTTGCCCTCTTCGACCTCCGTCTTGAGGAAGAGCGGGGTCTGGCACTCGTGCACGCGCTCAAGCTCGCCGCTCACGCCTTCCGGCAGCGGGGGAAGCTTGTTGGCGTACTCGAGGAGGAGCGGTAGACGCAAAGGTTCGGGCGCCTGGCGGAACTCGTCGACGATCTTCTGCAGCCTGGGCGGGATGCTCACGAGGCGCAGGGTAACAGGTTGCGCCGGCGTCCCGTGTTGGCCCGTGCACGCGCGCCCCCGCACGCTGTCGAGGGCTCCCGCCGGGGGAGCGGCCACGCGGGACGCCGGTGTATCTTTGAAGGGATGTCGCGCCTTACCACCACCGTCAACGTCGGGCCGCAAGTAGCCACTCACGGCACGCTGGCGGTTCCCGGAAGCAAGAGCCTGACCAACCGAGCGCTGGTGACCGCCGCACTCGCCGAGGGCGTCTCCACCCTGAGGGGCGCGCTGGTAGCGGAGGACTCCGAGGTCATGATCGCCGCGCTTAACCGCCTCGGCGTGAAGGTCGAGTCCCGCGGCTCAGACGTGGTGGTGCACGGCGCCGGTGGTCCGCCGCCAGCCACGCGGGCGCATCTCGACCTGCGCCTCTCCGGCACCAGCATCCGTTTCCTCACTGCGCTGGCCGCGCTGGGCAGGGGTAGCTTCGTGCTCGACGGCAACGCCCGCATGCGCGAACGACCGATAGTGGAGCTGCTCGATGGGCTCAATCAGTTGGGTAGCCGCGCGCGGGCTCAGTTCGACAACGGCTGCCCGCCCGTGCTGCTCGAGGCTGATGGCCTGGCTGGCGGCCACGTCACGGTGCGCGGCGACCGCAGTTCGCAGTTCCTCTCTGGCCTGCTGATGGCCGCCCCGTACGCCGCCGGTACGGTGGTGGTGGAAGTGCAGGGCGAGCTGCTCTCGAAGCCGTTCGTCGACATGACCCTGTTGCTCATGCAGCAGTTCGGGGTCAGCGTGCAGCGCAGCGGCTACCAACGTTTCGAGGTCACGCCGCAGCGCTACCGGGCGCGCGAGTTCCAGATTGAGGGCGACGCCATGTCGGCCGGTTACTTCTGGGCCGCGGCCGCCGTTTCCGGGGGCCGCGTCACGGTCAGCAACCTGGGCCGCGGCACGGTGCAGGGCGACGCGCGCTTAGCGGCGGTGCTGGAGGAGATGGGCGCCAGCGTGGAGTGGTGTCAGAACCAGGTCACGGTCGCTGGTCCGCCGGG
>JBAYRM010000236.1:0-2725 GCA_041676665.1 Trueperaceae bacterium | reverse complement strand
GTCGAGTTCTCGTCGCTGCTCGGCAACGTGGTGGTTATCGACACCATCTTCGCCGTGCCGGGCTTCGGCCGGCTGATCTACAACTCGTTCCTGCGCATGGACTTCGTGACCATGCAGAGCCTGCTGCTGCTGTTCGCGCTGATAGTCATAGTCATCAACTACCTGACCGACCTGTCGTACTCGCTCCTCGACCCCAGGATCCGTTACCAATGAGGGCCGCGTACAAGAAGCGCGTGCCCAAACCGCTGCGCAACTTCCTGAGCCGCCCGCTGGCCGTGACCGGCCTGCTGCTGGTCGTGATCATGATCCTCGGCGCGCTGTTCGCCCCGGCGCTCTCGCCGCATCCGCCCACCCGGGCCGACTTCGGCGCCGTGCTGCAGGCGCCCAGCGCCAACCACCCGCTAGGCACCGACGAGCTGGGCCGCGACGTGCTCAGCCGGCTCCTGTTCGGCGCACGCGCGTCGCTGCAGGCGGGCATGCTGGCCGTGCTCATCGCCGTCATCATCGGCGTGCCAATAGGCCTTATCAGCGGTTACCGCCGCGGCTGGCTCGACGAGGTGGTCATGCGCCTCACCGACGCGATAATGGCCTTCCCCGTGATCGTGCTGGCGCTCGCCATGACCGCAGTGCTGGGCGCCAGCCTTACCACCGCCATGGTCGCCATTGGCGTGGTGTACGCGCCCGTGTTCGTGCGCCTGGCGCGCGCGCAGGCCATGGCGCTGCGCGAGGTGGAGTTCACCGAGGCCGCCCGCGCGCTCGGCAACCACGAGTCGGCCATCCTCATGCGCCACCTCATGCCCAACATCGCCAGCGCGATCCTGGTGCAGGCCTCGCTTTCGGTGGCGGCCGCCATCCTGGTGGAGACCACCCTGTCGTTCCTCGGCCTGGGCGTGCAGCCGCCCACGCCGTCGTGGGGCTCCATGCTGCGCATCGGCACGGGCTACCTACTTGAGGCGCCGTGGACGTCGTTCTGGCCGGGCCTCGCCATCTTCGTCACCGTGCTGGGCATCAACCTGCTGGGTGACGGCCTGCGCGACGTGCTTGACCCCCGCGACCGCTAGGTCACGGGGGTCTACTCGTTATGTTGTGCTGGCGCGGCTGCTAGTACCGGTTGCTGCGCATGACCGACGCGAAGCCGAACTCCATAGGCTGCGAACAGCACTTGGGCCGACCCGAACGCAGGTACTCGGCGGGCTCGACCTTAGCCGAGCGGCCGCAGTGGGGGCAGTGCACTACGTGGGGCATGTAGCGAGCCGTGGAATCGTGAACGCGGTGGACTCGTCTGGTGATGTCGTTAATGCTCATCGCTAGCCTCCAACACGGAGCATCCGCCAGCGCCGCGTGAGAGGTCTGAGCCACGCATTTGAAGTCTAAGAACGGCGTGGCACATACCAGCCCTAACAGTGGCAGCGCTCACGTTGACAAAGCCGCCGGTGCGTTTACGCTAGCCCATGCCCAAAACCAAGAACGCTCACCCCCGCAACCTCCTACTCTGGTTCGGCTCGGCGCTGCTGGTCCTGCTGGCCGCGTGCACCGACGTGCCCACGGTCACCAGCGTCGACGTGACGCTAAGTGAAGACACCGTGGCCGTGGGCGAAACCGTTCAAGCTACCGCCGTCATCAACACCACCACCGGCGTGCTTACCAGCGGCAAGATCAACTGGCAGTCACAAGACGCTACCGTGGCCACGGTCAGCGAGAGCGGCGTGGTAACCGGCGTGGCCGATGGCACCACCAACATCGTGGGCTCTTACGACCTGAGCCCGTTCATTATGGGTTCGGCCGAGATCACCGTCTACACGCCGGAACCGCCCGAACCACCCGAACCAACCGAATCGTCCATCACCATCGAGTTCGCTACCGCGCCGTTCTACCTGCGCGGCACCCGCACGGCCAGCGCCACCGTCATAGTCGACGACGAGCCCGCCCCCGGCGCCACCTGGACCAGTAGCGACCCCACCGTGCTAAGCGTGGACCCCGCCACGGGCGAGGTGAGCGCCGTGGCTGTAGGCACGGCCACCATCACCGCCACCAGCACGGTCGACGCGAGCCTGAGTGCGGACCTCGAGGTAACCGTAGTACACCCGTTCGCTGGCGCCTCGGTGCTGTTCTACCAAGAGGATTACAGCCCCCAGCACTTCGCCGATAACGTCCTGTGGGACGCGCATTTCGACTACGGCCTGGACCTCACAGAGGTCACCAACGACGACGCACCCACCGACTTCCCCAACGCCATCGCTCAGGGTCCGGACCTGGTGTTCTACGAGCTCTCCACGCCGGGCAACATGACGGGGTCTCACCTGATCGCGCTGATTGACTGGGTTGCGGATGGCGGCTACCTCATCTTCACCGTTGGCGACGGCACCTTGGACGGCCGCGAGGACCTGGTGGCCAACATGGGCGCCAGCATCGTCGACCAGCGACCCGTGCTTAGCCTCAACGTGGTGGACCCCGAACTCAAGCAGGGTGTGATCGACTCTCCCACGGAGGGTTACATCGGCGTCCCGCCCGGCTACGAGGTGTACATCCAGGTACTCGAGGCGGCAGCAGGCTCAGCTGTCTGGGTGGATTACGGCGGCACGAACCCTGTGGCCGTGGCCGGCAACGACGAGCGCACCGTTACCCTCGCCTTCCCGCAATGGATAGCGGCCAACGCAACGCCCATGGAGACCTTCTACGAGAACCTGTTCGTGCGCATGCTGCGTAACAGCCTGGAGGCGCAGGC
>JBAYRM010000235.1:0-2729 GCA_041676665.1 Trueperaceae bacterium | reverse complement strand
GCGGCGCGTACAGCGGCGAGCGGCGCCGCGTCCCAGCCGGGCCTGATCTTGAACTTCAGGCGCTTGTAGCCCTCGGCCGCATGCTGGCGCGCCTGCTCAACGGTCTGCTCGACGCTCGGTTGAATGCCGATAGAGGCGCCAACCTCGATCTCCGTGCGCACGCCGCCCAGTAACTGCCAAAGCGGCAGGTCAGCCGCCTTGGCCTGCAGGTCCCAGAACGCCATCTCGAGCGCGGCTACCGCCATGTCGTGCCCGCGGATCGGCGCCAGCGCGCTGAGTAGCTGCGCCGGCGTTGCGAACTCCCGCCCTACCACTCGCGGCAGGACGTAATCCTCAAGCGCCGTCCAGGCCACCTTGGAGGTTTCGTAGGAGTAGCCCGGCACGCGGTTGGCCGTGACCTCGCCGTAACCCTCGAGGCCCTCCGAGTGAACCACCAGGAGGAGCTTCTGCAGATCCTCCTCCACCCCGAAGCTGGTCTCGAAATGGAACTTGAGGTTGGCGCGCAGCATGCGCAGCTCGACACGTTCGATCTTCATGAGGCCTCCAGACCGCCCAGCATACTAGGCGCCGGCGGGCCTCAGAACTCGTCGGGGAAGTCCAGCCGGCGCCGCTCCTGCGGCTCCTGCGGTGGCTGCTCCCTGGAACGCTCCTCGCCGGACCGCGCCGGGGCGTCGTCCGCGCGCTCTACCCTGCGCACGCCGTTAGGGGCCGGGTAAAGCGGACGCACTGGCGCCTCGCCGGTGCCGCTCAAGCCACCGCTGGGCTGATCCGACGCCAGTGCGGTCACGTGCTTGTCGGCAGCTCCCGCCCTGCGCTCCCTGAGCCTGCTCGTGAGCTCCTCCGCCCGGCGCCAGGTGGCCTCCGCCAGGTCCTTCTGGCGCTCCCGCCGCTTGGCTGACTGGTACGACCTGCGCTCCCGCCGGCGCTTCTCCTGCGAAGCTAGTAGACCGACCGGAGCGACGCGCGTCGCTAGCGCCCGGATGCGGAAGCGCTGGTCCCACGGCTCCCATTCGAGCGGGGCGCTCAGGCGGTACGTGCGCCGCGCGCCGCGGTTGCTGTAGATGAACAGCTCGACCACGCCCACGTCGCCTGGCAGGTCGAAAAGCTCGGCCACCACGTCGACCGCGCCGTTGGGCGGCACCACCGCTCCCGCCTCGGCCACCACGGGCTGCCGCAGACCGCGCGTACGAACGGCCAGCTCAAGCAGCTGCACCGGCCACGGGTTGAGGTTGCTGAGGGTGAGCGAGAGCCTGTGACTCGCTCGCGCCGGCGCCGCCGCGCCGTACGCCGCGCTGGGCTCGGCGTCGGCCGGAGCGTCAACCAGCGCGATCTCGCCGTGCGAAATCATCATCTCCGGCACCGAACGCGCCTCGCCGCGCCGGCGTCTACGCACGAGCGCCAGCAGCGCCACCGCCAGCACCAGCAGCGCCAGCACCAGCCATACCGGCTGGGGCCACGTACGTGGGTCGAACGTGCCGGCCTCAGCTAGAGCGGTCAGCCAACCCGCCAGCGCCTGAACGCTGTTGCGGATGGCATCCCACGCTAGTTCCAGGAACCTCACCATCTACTCCATTCTGCGGGGCACACCCCTGCTCCGGGACTATATAGGCGACTTTGGTGAGAACCTTGGCGCCCTTTCGGTAACATCTCAACGTGACGCTTAACCGCGCTGACGCCTGGCCCGAACGCACGGAGGTAGTGCTAACGCGCGACGGGTCGCGCACCCTAAGGCCGGTGGGCGGCGAGGGCTACAAGTCGCTGGCCGGCGCGCTGACCGAGGCGCGCCACGTTTACCTCGAAGGCAGCGGCGTCGGCGCCAGGCTGCGCGCGGGTGCGCCCACGCGCGTGCTAGAGATCGGCTTCGGGACCGGCCTGCTGTTCCTCGTTACCGCCTCGCTGGCCGCCGAGTCGGGTGCCGAACTCTCGTACGTCGGCGTCGAGCTGCAGCCGCCGCCAGCGCCCCTACTCAAGGCGCTCGGTTACGCGGAGCTGCTCGCGCCCTCCCCGCTGCCCGAGCAGCTGACCAGCTGGCGCGCCGCGCTGGGGGCCGCCCCGCCGTTCGGTGAGTACACGCTCCAAAGCGGCCGCACGTGCCTGACGCTGCACGTGGCAGACGCCCTCTCGGCGCCTTTGGAGCCGGGCGTGCACGCCGTGTATCACGACGCCTTCAGTCCGCGCACGAACCCCGCACTGTGGCAGGCGCCCTTCCTCACCTCGCTGGCTTCCCTGCTCGAGCCTCAGGGCAGCCTCGTGAGCTTCTCTGTCGCCGGCCCCGTCAGGCGCGCTCTGGGCGCCGCGGGTCTCGAGGTCCGCAAGCTGCCAGGGCCGCCGGGCGGCAAACGCGAGGTTCTCGTGGCGCGGCGGCCCGCATGAGCCGGTTAACGAGCACCGACGTATTGGTGGTCGGCGCCGGCATCGCTGGTAGCGCGCTGGCTTACGAGCTCAGCCGGCGCGGCGTGCACGTAACGCTGGTCGAGCGCGGCGCGGGTGGTCCTGCGGGCGCCTCCACGGTGCCCGCCGCACTCATCAACCCGCACCGGGGACGCACCGCCAGGGCTCAGCTGGCCGACGTGGCGGGCGCTAGGGCGTTCTGGGCTCTGGTGAGCGACCTGGAAGCCGAGGCGGGCGCGAGCGGCGCCCATCACACGGGCGTACTGCGGGTGGCCGACAGCGCCCGCCAGGCGCAGGCGTGGCAGAAGCTTGAGGCGGGTACACGCTGGCTGGAGGCG
>JBAYRM010000234.1:0-2734 GCA_041676665.1 Trueperaceae bacterium | reverse complement strand
GTGTCGATGGTGACCACGCGCCGCTCGGCGTTCCAGCCGGCCTCGCCCTCGAACGCTCGCACGAGCGGAGTAATTGCCACGTACGACACGCCTTCTACCAATATGGCCTTGGGGCTGGCCAGGCTGCTGGCGCCGTTCACGGGCGGGCTCACGCTCACCACGCCGTCGCGCTTGACCAGGCCGTCGGCCACGTCGGCGGTGGCCTGGAACCGTGCCGTCCGCACGCCGTCGGTGAATACGAGCGCCTTCTCGGAGTCGAGGTACGTGACGCGCAGGCCCATGGCTTCGGCCAGCAGCGCGGCCTTGGCGTAGGCGTTGGAGCTGTCGCCGTAATCGATGAAGTAGTACGGTCCGGCGTCGTCCAGCAGTGTGCCGTCGACGGCCATGTAGTTGAGGCGCTGCTGAGCGCCCGCCAGGGCGAGGGCCAGCAGGAGAAGTAGGGGGAGGGCGATCCGCTTCACGTAGACCGGAGTCTATCATCGAGACGTTGGACCAATACATGAGAGAATTCGCTTGCAGCGGCTCTTCGGACCCTTAATGAAGCCTCAACTGTGGTTGGTGGTCCTACCAGTATCGCCGTCTTGCTCGAGTTCTCTGAGCCGGCGCTGCACCGCGTCCTCGGTCGTGAGGTTGGCAGCGCCCCGCTCGAGGTGCGAGTAGAGCAGCTCGACGTCGGAGCGGAGCCGCGTGATCAGCTCGCCGGACTCCTGAAAGTGGTGCGCCACGTCGCCCTGGAAGCGGTCCAGCACGTCGTGCATGCGGCGCAGCCGCACCTCCTGCGGCCGCTGGCGCGCCAGCCACCACACCGCCGCGGCGCCGACCAGGCCGCCAGCCACGAACGAAACGAGAACCCAGGCCCACAGCGTCACGACCCGAGTTTAGCCCGCGGCGTGACCCGCGCAGTGGTGCACTACACTCGGGCTGTGACTAGCGAGGGCGGCCGCCCCAACCACGGCCTCACCGGCGTTTACCTCAGGCCGCTGCACGACGAGCAGGTGCCTGCGCGCCACTCCGCCGGCGCCCGCACCCGCGCCCGGCAGCTGCAGGCGTTCCTGGCGCCGCTGCAGGCGGCGGCCGCGCCCGGGCTCCAACCACAGGGCGCGCTGACGCTGGTGGTGGCCGGCGCCAGCGACTGGCGCAGGCTCTGCAACTACCCTTACGGTCTACCCTTCACGCGCAACGGTCCCGGCGGCGCCAGCGCCACGGTCATGGCCGCGGCGGAGTACCAGCCGCGCTTCGTGCGGCGCTTCGACGACATGCTGCTAGAGGCTGGCCGGGCCGGGCTGCGGGCGCCCGCTCAGGTGGGCGAGTTCGTGGACCTGATGGTGGGGCACGAGTGGGGGCACGCGGCGGCCAACCTCTCCGGCCTGCGCACCCGCGTCAAGTGGCTCGACGAGCTGGTGGCCAGCTACCTGTTCGTGGCCGCCCTGCACGCTACGGGGCAGGAGCACATGCTGGAGCGCCTCGCCCAGTGGACGCGCTTGCAGGTGGCTGGCACCGACGAGTACAGGGGCGACCTGGCCGACTTCGAGTACCCTCGCTCGCGCGCGGGCTGGGGCAAGCTCCTGTGGTACCAGGGCACCTTCACCCTGCGGGCGCTGGAGCTGGTGCCGGAACGCGGCTGGTCGTTCCCACTCGACCTGCGCGCGGCGCTGCCGGTGGCGCACCGCGGCGAGCTGGCGCGCAACCTGGTGGCGGTGGAGCCGAGCTTCAAACCGTGGTTCGCCGTGTTCGGGCGCCCCCGGGAGTGACCCGCCCGGGCGTGTGGGCCTTCAGCGGCTGAGCGTAAGCGCGTCTTCCTTCAGCTGATCCAGCACCGCCTGCAGCGCGGGCCGCACGTCGCCTGACGCCTTGCCGATAGACGCCTCCGCCCGCGCTAACGCCTGGCCAGCCACGTCCGCCAGCCCCAGCGTCAGCGCCGCCTGAGCGAACGCCAACGCACCCTCGGCGAGGGTGTCCGGACCCACGGGCAGGCCCAACAGCGCGCTGTAGAGCCGCTCGGTGGCGCCCACCTCGCCGCGCGCGCAGGCCAGGTCCGCGGCCGCCAGGTAATGGGCGTAGGCCGCGTCGGGCGAGCCGCCCAGCTCGAACTGCGCGGCGGTTAGCTCCGCGAACGCCAGCGGGGCGAACTGCTCGAGCCAGGTGGCGATGCGCAGGTGCAGCAGCGGCCTATCGGCGAACGGGATCATGGTGAGGGCCGCGTTACGCACCAGGTCGCTCTGGAAGCGGTACTCCACCTCGCCCGGTATGGCCGAGCTGTTCTGCGCCAGGATCAGGTTCTCGCGCGCCAGGACCCTGATGTCTTCCGCGGCGCCGGGACCGGCCAGCTCACGCAGGAGCCCGTCCCAGGTGACCTCGCCCACCAGCGCGGCGTGCGCCAGCAGCCTCTTGGGGGCGGGGTCCAGCAGGTCGATGCGCGCCTGCAGCAAAGAGGCCAGTGAGCCGGAGAAGGTGTCCTCCTGGGTTATCGAGAGCGCCCGACCAAGCTCCAGCACGTGCGCCGGCACGCCGCCGACCTGGTCTACCAGCGCCGCGGCCGCCTCGCGGTTGGTGGGGGCCGCCAGCCCAGCCAGCAGAGCGAGGCACTCGCTGCGCGTTAGAGGCGGCAAGTCGAGCGCCTGCACAGGCGGGCGCGCCTGCGGTGCAGTGGCGGCGTCTAGGGAGTCAGCGTCGCCTTGCGCTTCGAGCCGGCTGCGCGTGGTGCGCACCACCAGCACGGGGGAGGCGGAGGCGC
>JBAYRM010000233.1:0-2741 GCA_041676665.1 Trueperaceae bacterium | reverse complement strand
CCAGGCGGGTCCAAGCTCACTAGTAGAATCCACCAGCAAGTGGTGGAAAATACACCACAAGCTGGTGGATCTTACCTGCGCTTGGCTAGCCCCCCAGGACGGGAAAGCCTAAGCCAGAACTTCGAGCGCCTTATCCAACGCTTCGAGCCCGACGTTGATGTCGCTCTCGGCGATGTTGAGCGGCGGCGTCACCAGCAGCACGTTGTAACGGCCAAACGCGTACACGCCGTTGCTGCGCAGCGCGCCCACCAGCTTTGCCATCGGGCTGTTGTCGCCGCCGTACCAGGGCACCAGCGGCTCCTTGGTGTCGCGGTCCTTGACCAGCTCGATGGTGTAGAAGGCGCCGATGCCGCGCACGTCGCCGATTACCTGGTGACGCTCCTTCAGCGCTCCAAGCCCGGCCTTCAGGATGGGGTCGAGCTGCCGCGCGCGCTCGAACAGGCCCTCTTTCTTGAGGGTCGTAACGGTCGCGAGCCCAGCTGCCACGGCCATGGGGTGCCCGGCGTACGTGTGGCCGATCATGAGCGCTGTGTCGTCGAAGTACTGGGCCAAACCCTCGCGAATCATTACCCCGCCCAGTGGAACGTAGGCGGCAGAGGAGCCCTTGGCGAAGGTGATCATGTCGGGCTTGACGCCGAAGAGGGTGGCGGCGAAGCGGTCGCCCACGCGGCCGAAACCGGTCATGACCTCGTCGAATATCAGCACTATGCCGTGCTGCTCGGTCAGGCTGCGGACGCCCTCGAGGTAGCCCTCGGGGTAAACGATGACGCCGTTGCTGCCAACCACCGGCTCTATGAGCAGCGCCGCGATCTTCTTGGGGCCCTCGAAAGTGATGACCTGCTCGAGGTGCTCCAGAGCGCGTTTGGTCTCGGTGGCCGGATCGTCAGTGAAGAACGGGCTCCGGTACGGGTACGGCGCGAAGAAATGCACCACACCCGGCATGCCGGGCTCGTGCGCCCAGCGGCGGTCCTCGCCCGTGAGGTTGCCGGCGCCCGGCGCGGAACCGTGGAACGACCGGTAGGCCGTGAGCACCTTCTGGCGCCCCGTGATCATGCGGGAGATGGCCACCGCGTCCTCGTTGGCCTGACCGCCGGCCGTGCCGAAGAACGTGCGGGCGCCCTCGTCCCATGGGCTGATATCGGAGAGGAGCGCGCCGAACTCGCTGCGCACGTCGTGAATCAGAGAGGGCGGCACGTAAGCGATCTTGGCGACCTGATCCTGGATGGCCTTGACCACCGTGGGGTGGCCGTGTCCTAGGTTGTTAGAAACCAAGCCGGCGCTCAGGTCGAGGTAACGCTTGCCCGCGTCGTCGAACATGTACGAGCCCTCGCCCCGCACGAACGTGGGCCCGCCTACTGCGCCCTGTTTGCTCCAGGGTGTGAGCACGTGCTTATGAGATCTGGTGGTGGCTGCCAGGGTCATCTGCTACCTCCTCGGTTGCCGTGCCGGTGCGGTCGCGAGGTGCGGCCGGGCCGGTGGTCCGTGTTCGCTAGTTGCCAGAGAGTACCGCAACACGCGGCCTAAGAGCGCCTTTTGCGGATATACACGAAACGCACACATTGGCGTGCTCCAATGAAGCCCTGGGGGTAACCCCTCCAACCGTGGCCCGCCGGTATCCCCCTGCCGGCGGGCCATTGTTGTGGTGCCGCTCCTACTCGAACAGCCGACCCTGCGGGAACAACTGCTCGAACGTCCGGTCGAGCTTCAGCTGCTCGAAGGGCACCCGCACGCCCTCTTCGTCCCGCATGCGTTCGAAACGGTCGCCGCTCTTACGCCGCCGGCGGTACTCGACTATGAGCACATGGCGGGCAGGCAGTGGTTCCAACACCAGCCGCAGAGTGGCGCCAGTGCTGCGCAGCGTGCGCTCCACGGTCACGGCGCTGGGGCTGGCCTTGATGGGGGTGCGGATCATGGAAACCTCTCCCCGTACCTCAGATAGCGCTGGCCTGTGCCCAGTCCACATGCGGCGCTAGGTCGGCCATCAGCGCCTCCAGGCCCGCGCGGTCATCGTCGTCGAAATTGCCTAACTCTGCGGAGTCGAGGTCGAGGACCGCCACCACAGCGCCGCCTACTACGACCGGCACCACGATCTCGGAACGCGATCTCACGTCGCAGGCTATGTGACCGGGGAAGGCGTGCACGTCAGGCACCACCTGCGTGGTTCTCGAGCTAACGGCCGTGCCGCAAACCCCGCGCCCTACCTTGATGCGTACGCACGCGGGCCGCCCCTGAAACGGGCCTAGAACGAGCTCTCCACCCTTCATGAGGTAGAAGCCAGCCCAGTTGAGGTTCGGCAGCCAAGCGAACAGTTCAGCGGCTGCGTTGCCAAGGTTGGCTAACCAATCCGTTTCGTGCTCGACCAGTGCGCGCACCCGCGCGCGCAACTGCTCGTAACGCTCTACCTTGGAGGCGCCCAGGTTCAGGTTGAGGTACTCGAGCGACGGTTCGTGCGTTTCGGTAACAGCTTCGCTCATTCCCCTGACTCTAGCGCGCCCGGGCGTCAGCAGACGCAGCGCCAGACCGGTAGGGGGGCAGTTGCGGCCTACGTTCAGTCCACTGCTCGGATGCTGATGGTGCCTATACCCGCGTCGATCTGCAGCTCTACTCTCTGGGCGGCGGTCTCGTAACCAGGCGAGCTGTAAGTGTTGCCGGAGCGAGCGAAGTGCCTGTCGGCGTTCACGCTGCCGATACCGGTGTCCACCTGGATCCGGATGGCCAGGTCGCGCGGCACGTGTACCAGT
>JBAYRM010000232.1:0-2747 GCA_041676665.1 Trueperaceae bacterium | reverse complement strand
GCGGGCAGCATGCCCGACTCGGGGTCGCCCATTACGTGGTTGAGGCTGTGCCCCATGTTGGGGAACTCAAGCAGGGTGCCGCGGCCGAGCGCGTCGGCCAACCGGCTGCTGTCTGCCTGGGTTATCTGCACGTCCTTCAGGCCCTGCACCACGAGGGTGGGCGCCGACAGGCGGCCTGCCAGCTGGGCGGGGTCGACCTCGGCCATGCTGCGCAGCAGGCCGGCGGCGTGAGCGAAGCTGGCGGCGACCTGGTTGTCCGCCAGGTCGCCGTCGAGCGCCAGGGTGGGTCCCTCCACGCTGCGGATGGCGGCCAGGGCCTCGTCCGTCTGGCGCGTCATCTCCTCCTGCGCAGCTGGGTTCAGGCCCGAGCGCTCGAATGACGCCAGGAGCTGCTCGCGCAGGATCACGTCGAGCGGCCGGCCAGGCGAGGCGAGAAGCACGACCACGGCGGGGTCCGCGTAACCTTCCGCCGCGGCGTAGAGGGAGATGAGGCCGCCTTCGGAGTGCCCCATGAGGCCGAGCCTGGTGGCGTCAACGCCGGGCTGTTCGGCCAGCAACGCGAGCCAGTCGGCCGTGTTCTGAGCGTAGGTGGCGAGGGTCACGGCGTTACCGTCGCCCGTGGAGGGCGCGATGCCGAGCTTGCTGACGCGCAGCAGGCCGTAACCGTGGCAGGCCAGCTCGAACGCCAACTGCTTGTACATGGCGTTGGTTATGAAGGGAAGCGCGTTGCCGTCCATGTCCACAGCACCAGAGCCGGGCAGGAGGAGCAGCGTGGGGGCGGGAGCGCCGCCTTCCGCGGTGGCCGCGACGGGCAGGGTGAGGCGGCCGACGAGCGTCTCGCCCGTGGAGGTCACGCTGAGCTCCTGCTCCATTACACACTGCGCGTTAGCCTGAAGCGCCTCCTGGGCGGTGGCTGGGCGCGCGGCGGCCTTGTCGACGTCCTCGCTGCCTGCCTTCTCGCCACGATCAGCGGCGCCGGCATCAGGCGCCTCGGCCTCGCCTTCAGCGGCGTGGCGCACGAAGCGAACGGCGCCGGGCTGCTGCTCGAGCACGAGGATGTGGCCCGCGTCGTCGAGGAACACCTGCATGACCAGGGTCTGGCCGGCCACTGCGTACGCTAGGTCGAGTTGCGTCACCTGAACCGTGCCGCCGTGGTACTCGACCGTGCCGGCCTTGGGCGCGTCGACACCGACGGTGGCGACGGCGGCGACCTGCGGCACCAGCACGGCGAACACCTGTTGCTCGCCTGTGGACATGACCTGGTCGGCCATTAGCTGGAAGCCCTCTAGGAAGTTGTTGTCGACCACGTAGAGCGGCGCCTCGGACGGGATGGCTATGGCCTGGGTAGCACCGCCCTGGGCGAGACTCAGCTCGGCGCCGGCGTCCGTGAACGCCACGTCGATGCGGAACGGGGCGCCCTGCGCGGTGCCTTCGATGCTGTAAGTGAGGGCCGCGCCGTCGGGCCGGGTCTGCATGTGGTTAGTGGCTTGGAAGAAGCCCGCCACGTTTACGGACGAGTCCGTTATGTAGCCTTCCTGGCTGCGTTGCACGGACATGGTGGTCTGGCCGAGGGTCTGGCCGAACTGGTTGATGTCGTACGTGTAGGTGACCGCTGCTGGCGTGGCGCCCTGTGCCTGGGCGGCGCCGAGGGTGAGCAGCCCTAGCAGCAGGGCGCTAGCTAGCGCCAGGACGGTGCGTGGCAGGGAGCGTCCTAGGGCGCGCCTTTGGCCGCGTATGGGGCTCCGCGTCTGGGTTGTTGTCATGTATCTACTCCGTTACTTGTGTCCGGCCGGGCCTGCCAGGGCCGGTCGAGGTTCCGCTGGGCGCCTCGCGTTGCCGCTGGCTCCACGTGTGCAGCGCGGGGCGCCCATATAGGTCGTGTGGGGGCTCAGCCGTACAGGGTGCCGGCGTTTATGACGGGCGTGGCGGCGTGCTCGCTGGTGAGGGCCACCATGAGGTTGTTGGCCATGGCGGCGCGCTTCTCCTGGTCCAGGTCCACGACGCCCTTCTCGGCCAGGCCGGTGAGCGCGTCCTCCACCATGCCCACGGCGGCTTCGACTATCAGGCGGCGCGCGGAGACCACGGCCTGCGCCTGCTGGCGCCTGAGCATGGCCTGAGCGATCTCGGGAGCGTAGGCGAGATGCGTGAGGCGGGCTTCTAGCACGTCCACACCGGCAACCTCGAGGCGTTCCTCCAGCTCGATCTTCAGGGCGGCGGCCAACTCGTCGGGGTTCTCACGCAGGCTGGCGCGCTCGGTGCCGGCGGAGTCGTACGGGTAGCGGGTGGCAAGGCTGCGCAGCGCCGTTTCGGCCTGGATGCCCACGAACTCTTCGAAGTCGTCGACGTCGAAGATGGCCTTGGCGGATTCGCTCACGCGCCACACCACCACGGCGGCTATCTCGACCGGGTTGCCGTCGGCGTCGTTCACCTTCACGCGCTCGGAGTTGAAGTTGCGCACGCGCAAGCTGACGCGCTTCTTGCTGGCGAACGGGTTGGCCCACCAGAAGCCGGAGCGGCGCTGGCTGCCGATGTAGTTACCGAACAGGACCAGCACCCGCGCTTCGTTGGGTTGCACGGCGAAGAGGCCGATGAGGGTGGAGAAGGAGGCGAAGAAGAGCACGATGGCGGCCGCGATCATGAGCCAGCTGTTGGGCATGTCGGGGCTCTCAGGGCCGATGCCGAAGATGAGCAGCAGGATGGAGGCTACGAAGCCGGCGAGGCTGAGGAAGAGCATAAGGAAGCCGTTG
>JBAYRM010000231.1:0-2796 GCA_041676665.1 Trueperaceae bacterium | reverse complement strand
TGGACCAACGACCTGCAGTACGAGGGCGAGCTCGCAGTGGTCATCGCCCGCGAGATGCGCAACGTGGCCGCGGAGGACGCCCTGGAGTACGTGCTGGGCTACACCTGCGCGCTTGACGTCACCGCGCGCGACAAGCAGCGCGCCGACCTGCAGTGGGTGCGCGGCAAGTCGGCCGACGGCTTCTGCCCGGTGGGGCCGTGGCTCGAGACGGACATCGACGTCGGTAACCTGCGCCTGCAGACCCTCGTGAACGGTGAGGTCAGGCAGAGCGGTTCGACCGCCGACATGATCTTCCCGGTCCCCGAGCTGCTCTCGTACATCAGCGGCATCATCACGCTGCAGCCTGGCGATGTGGTGTTGACCGGCACCCCCGAAGGGGTCGGTCCCCTGAGGCCGGGTGACACGGTCGAGGTGACCATCGAAGGCATCGGCACCCTCACCAACCACGTCGCTGCCAAGGGCGCACCGTGAGCAAGGGAGTGGTCCCGCCTGACTACCCGCGCGTGCGCGACCTGGGCGGCGGGGTCATCCAGATCGACACCGGGCACGTGGGTAACCCCGGCACCATCGCGGTCTTCGCGTTCCGCCTCCCGCAGGGCGGGTTCGCTCTCGTGGAGAGCGGGCCGGGCTCCACCCAGGCGGCGGTGGAAGCGGGCCTAGTGCAGGCCGGCCTGGACCCTGCCGACCTGCGCTACCTGCTACTGACGCACATACACTTGGATCACGGCGCCGCTGCCGGTGGGCTGCTGGCCAACGCGCCAGGCGCGCGCCTGGTGGTTCACGAGTTCGGTGCGCCACACATGATCGACCCGAGCCGCCTCATGGCCAGCGCCGAGCGGGTTTACGGCGAGACCTTGGAGCCCCTATGGGGCCGAATGCGCGCAGTCGATCAGGAGCGCGTTACCGCGGTCGCTGGCGGCGAGCAGCTCGACCTCGGCGGGCGTAAGGTCACGGTGCTGGCCACGCCCGGCCACGCGTCGCACCACGTGTCGCTGCTGCTAGACGACGGCACCCTTTTCACCGGCGACAGCGCCGGCGTGCGCCTGAGCGGCAGCAGCGTCATCAGGCCCGCCCTGCCGCCGCCCGACCTCGACTTCGAGGCGTGGGAGGGCAGCGTGGCCCGCATGCGCGAAGTGCAGCCGGAGCGGCTGATCCTCACCCACTTCGGACCCGTTGAGGGGCGTGACGCCGCCGACGCTCACCTGCAGCAGGTGCTAGAACGCAACCACGCATGGGGCCAGCACGTGCTGGAGGGCATGCGGGCAGGCGAGAGCGACGAGCAGCTGGTAGCCAGGATGCAGCGCCTGGAAGACGCGGAGCTGGCCGCCGCTGATGTGCTGCCCGGCACGCGCCTGCGTTACAAGGTCACGTCCGACGCGGCCATGACCGTGATGGGCGTTAAGCGCTACTTCAACAAGCGAGGCGAAGTCTAGGCGCGCACGGTAGCCTCAGCGCGCTGCGGTACACTGGGCGCCATGCGCCGCACTAACCTCGCTGCCTTGCGTGTTGCACAACTTGCCAACCTCCGCCCGAGCCCGGCCACTGCTGGCGCTGCGGTCGTGAAGACGCTCGCGCTCACCCTGCTGGTTGTGGTGGCCGCCTGCGCGCCAACCTCTGACGCGCCGCGGGTAGACGTCGAACAGCTGTCGGAACCCATTACCTTCTACCCGTTCCAGGCCGGCGCGCGCTGGCAGTACCTGCCAGACGGTGCCCGCCTCACCGACCCCTCCACGGTCGTGCGCGTTGAGGGCCCCACGGTGGTCGGCGGAGAGGTCTGGGTGGCGTGGCACGCTCGCGGCCGTGGCCTCGACCAGATGAGCTACCGCGACAACCGCCCCAGCGGCGTGTTCCTCCTGCGCGAAGAGCGCCTCGGCACCACCTTCACCTTCGACCCGCCCCTGCAGGAGTACCCACCCTCCGCGCAGCTGCGCGTGGGCGCCAACTGGTCCGGCACGACCGCCGTGCACCTAAGCGCCGACGGCGGCCGCCAGCAAGCCAACCTGGTGGTCGACTACGTGTACACCGTTGTGGATCGCCGGCCCGTGACCACCCCCGCCGGTCAGTTCGACGTTTACGTTATTGACTTCACCAGCCGCACCTTCGACGACGCAGGCAACATCACCGAGGAGCTCACCCAGCAAACCTGGTTCGCGCCGTTCGTGGGCGAGGTCCGCACGCGTAACGGGCACCTGCTGGTGGCCAGCAACGTCATCGAAGCCAGCGAAGCCGATAACCCATGACGGCGCCCGCCTCCAGCCTCCTGCAAGGCATCGAGCTGCCAGAGCACGTTAAGCGCCTGAAGCGCGAGCAGCTACCTGAGCTGGCCGAGGAGCTGCGCAGCGAGATAATCCGCGCCTGCTCCGTGGCCGGAGGTCACCTGGCCTCCAGTCTTGGTGCGGTGGAGCTGACGGTCGCGCTGCATTACCTGTTCGACACCAACCGCGACCGCGTGGTGTGGGACGTGGGCCACCAGACTTACGGCCACAAGATCCTCACGGGCCGCAAGGACCGCATCGACACCATCCGTATGAGCGGCGGCCTGGCCGGCTTCACCGCCACCAGCGAGTCCGAGCACGACGCGCTGACCGTGGGGCACGCCTCAACCAGCCTGGCGGCGGCGCTGGGCATGGCCCTCGCCCGCGACGCGCGCAAAGCCGACTACGACGTCATGGCTGTCATCGGCGACGGTGCCCTCACCGGCGGCATGGCGCTCGCTGCCCTCAACCAGATAGGCAGCCTGAAGCCGCGCATGACCATAATCCTCAACGACAACGAGATGAGCATCAGCGAGAACGT
>JBAYRM010000230.1:0-2803 GCA_041676665.1 Trueperaceae bacterium | reverse complement strand
GCCCTGCCCCGGGTTACGGAACCGTGAGCCTGCCCACGCGGCGGTGCGGAGCGGCGGCCCGTATGCTGACTGGATCGACGGTACCCAACGCGCCGCCCGCTGTCGGTGAGGGGTAGGAGGTGCACGCGGTGAGCTCGTGTTACGTGAAGGCGGTAGCTGTGTGAGCACAGAAGACCGGCACATGATCGGCGCCACGCCAACGGCAGGGCAACTAGAGAGCTTCGCGGCTGGCGCGCGCGCCGCGGGGCGGCGCCTGGTGATAGGCGCGCTCATAAGCGACGACCTGGGGCGCATCTACGTGCAGCGCCGCAGCTTGCAGCGACAACTGTTCCCGGGTTGCTGGGACCTGGTTGGAGGGCACGTGGAGGCCGGCGAGGGGCTGGAGGAGGCCCTGGCGCGGGAGGTGCGCGAGGAAACCGGCTGGCGCCTTAAGCGCCTCGGTCCCGTGGTCGAGATCATCGACTGGAGCGCCGACGACGGCGTGGCTCGGCGCGAGGTCGACCTGCTGGTGCGCGTTGAGGGCGACCTCGCGAACCCCTACCTCGAGCCGGGCAAGCACGACGAGGGGCGCTGGCTCACGGCCGATGAGCTGCCTGTTCTGCTGGAGGGGCGCGGCCAGAACGACCAGTGGCTGCACGCCACGGTGGCGCGCGCTTTCGAGATCCTAGCCAGGCCCTGAGCTGTTCTCAGCGGCCCTGCGGCGCCGAGCTGGCGGCCACGCCGGCGTCGGCCACCTCGCCCCGTGCCAGGCCGGGGTACAGCACGCGGTACACGGCCAGGTTCTCGTACACCCGCTGCAGGTACTCGCGCGTTTCGGGCTTGTCGATCTCGCGGTAGAACTCGTCCTTGTCCTCCGCCACCCACTCGCTCTCGAAGATGCGGCGCACGTAACCCTGACCGCCGTTGTAACCGGCTATGACCAGCTCCTCGTCGCCGCCGAAGTAGCGCAGCAGCCACGCGAGGTATGTGGCGCCGTAGGCGATGTTCTCGCGCACCGCGAACGGATCTGTGGGCTCTTCGGCGCGCAGCTCGGCGATCCAGTCCCAGGTCACGGGCATGACCTGCATGAGTCCCTGGGCGCCGGAGCGCGAAATGGCTACGGGGCTGAAGGCGGACTCCTGGCGCATGATGGCCCACACCAGCGCGGGTTCCACGCCGTGTAAGGCGGACTCCTCCACCACCGTCAGCGGCCACGCCGGCGGGTAGGCCAGGCGCCACACCCTCAGGTCGTCCTCGCCGCGGCTGAGGAGCTCGCGCGCGGCGCGCATGCTCTGCCGGTACTCGTCTACGCTCTGCAGCAGCTCGGCCACTTCTACCGTGGCCAGAACGTCGCCCGCGCGCTCCGCCTCGCGCAGCGCGAACAGCAGCTCGCCCACGGCGGCGTTCTCGTAACCCGCGCCGTGCAGACCAAGCGCCAAAGGCGCCACGGTGGTGGCTAGCTCGGTGCCGGTCTCGCCGTCCAGCGCCGCCACGGTCAGCTCACCAACAGGCGCGGTCGCAGGGTCGGGCGCGGCGGCTGCGCCGCCCAGGATCAGAGAGAAGAAGCTGCCGTGCGGCAGCAGCGAGCGCGCTTCGTCTGCGGCCGCCTGGTCGCCCAGTCGGTTGGCCAGGACGTAAGCGCGGTAGGCGGCGTCGTCGGCGTAGGCGCTGCCGCCGCGGGCCAGGCGCAGGTAAAGGGGCAGGCTGTCCGCGTAACGGTCGCGCGCTTCGTACAGCCCGGTGGCTAACCACATCAGGTCGGCCCGGCCGGTGTTCATCAGGTGCGAGACGGCCAGATCGATGTTGCCGGCGCGGTTGGCGAGGAGGCCCAGGCCGTAATGCCCGTCGGCTCCCAGCGCCGTGAAGGCGGCCGTGGCCTCTTCGTCGCGCCCCAGGTAGAACAGGCACCACGCTTCGCCCAGCAGAGCGGTCTCGCTGCCGGGCGCCTCGGCCAGCCAGCGGCGGTAGGCCGCCAGCGCCTCCTCGTAACGCCCAAGCGCGCGCAGCGCGGGCGCCTCGATGGAGGGCGCCGCCAGGCCGCCCAGCGCTTCAAGCGCGCGGCTCTGCAGCCCGGCGCTCTGGAACGCCGCAGCGCGCCTGTACGGGTCGGCCTCGAGCTCGGTGAACGGCGTGAGCGCGCGCCCGTCGGGCAGCGCCGCCCGGTAGGCCGCCAGCGCCTTCTCGCGCTCACCTGCCGCCAGCGCCAGGTCGGCCTGCAGAACGAGCAGGTCCAGGTTCTCGGTGCGCTTGAGGGCGTCGTCCACGCGCAGCGCCAGGCCGCGCTCCAGCGCCGCCAGGCGCGTGGCGGGCGGTAGCTCCTCGAAGCTGGCGAGGTACATGGCGCTGAGGTAGGCACGGTAACTATCGTCGGCGTGGGCCAGCGAGAACAGGGTGGTGGTGTCGCCGTTGGCGAGCGCCAACTCAAGGGCGGCGTAACGGTCCGGCAGTTGCGGCTGAGTGAAGGCGGCCTGCTGCAACTCGGGATCGGCGGGGTATGAGCTCCAGAGCCAGGCGAGCAGGGCGGCGAGCAGAAGGGAGACCGACAGCATGCCGGCGCGGAGCGGAGTCATCCAGACCAGTGTACGAACGGTGCCTGGGTGTCTGGTGAGCGGGCCGACGTGGGGCGCTGCGCGCGGCGCCAGTGTAGGGCGCCTGGTGTTCCAACGCCCGGTAACGGGCGCGGCTTTGCTGTAAACTTGAAGCACAGTCAAAGGACCCGTCGGCTTGTCCCGCTCGTTGGGGCAAGCCGCTTCCTGACGGGCAGCTTCATGACGGGGCCGCCCAGGGGCGGGCGTAAGAACCTAATAGCGAGAAGAGGAGTGAT
>JBAYRM010000229.1:0-2811 GCA_041676665.1 Trueperaceae bacterium | reverse complement strand
CCGCATCTGCGCCGAGGCGTGCCACGCGTGCGAGCAGGCGTGCCAGGAGCTGCTGGCCGCCCTCCCCGCCTGAGCGACCCATTAAGTGGTGCGCCTCGACGGGGGCGGCTGGGGTACGTTCGGCTGGCGCCTGACGGCTAGGGCGTACCTCCCAGGCGCGCCTGCGCGGCGCGCTGTTGGGGCGTCCACCACTCCTTGATGTAGGCGATCACGTCCGTTATCTGCTCGTCGCTCCAGTCGGGGCCGACGGCGGGCATCATGAAACCGCCCTGCCGGATCATGGCGGCGATCTGCGAGTCCGGGTGGTGCCAGGCGTGCATGCTGCCGTCCAGGGCGGGGATACCGGCGCGCGAGTTGCCCGCGCCGGAGGCGCCATGACAGCTCGCGCAGTTCGCCTGGTAGTACTGCTCGCCCTGAGCTATCTGCTCCGCGGTGTAAGTCGGGTAGGTGAGCGGACCGGCGTCGCCGCCGCTCAGGCGGGCGTAGACGGCGAACACCACCACGATGACGACGCCTGATGCGAGTGCGATGGTCGCCGGGCGCGGGCCGCGGCGCTTCTTGACCTTACGGGACAATGTCTTGACCTCTCGGTAGGATCACGTTGCGCGCGAACGGCCGGGACTGCGGCCGCGTTCGCCAGCGCAACGTGCAGTGCAGGCTACGGGAATGGAGGTGGGGTCGGCGCCCAAGCGTCCGCCGACCCCACCCTTGGCGTCACTGCTCGACGGAATCGAGCCAGGTCCGGTACTGATTGACCTCCTCGGCCTGCGCGACGATGATGTCGCGCGCCAGCTCGCGCAGCTCCGCGTGCGTGGCGCGCTCGAGGGCGAGCTGGGCCATGTCGATGGCGCCCTGGTGATGCCGGATCATCTCCTCGAGGAAGGCGGTGTCGGGGTCGGCGCCTGCGGCCATGGCGGCCATCATGCCGCCCATGTCGGCCTCCATCGTGGCCGCGTAGCCGGCGTCGACGTCGGCCCCGTACCACTCACGCAACCAGGCCGTCATTCGCTCGATTTCGGGCCCCTGCGCCGCCTGGATGGCGCGCGCGGCGCCCAGCACCTCGGGCTCGTCACCGCGCTCGAGCACCCAGTCGGCCATGGCGACGGCGCCCTGGTGGTGGGCGATCATCATCGACATGAACGCCACCTCGAACTCCCCGCCGGCCAGGCCCTCCAGGCCGGGCGTTCCCGCGTCACCGTGCATCATCCCAGGCATCTGACCCCCTTGCGCTCCGTGCATCTGAACCATCATCTCGTGCATCTGACCCATCATGCCGTCATGCATGTGGCCCATCGCACCGGCGCCCTCCATCCCCACCGGGGAGGGGTCGGGGGGCGGGGCGGCGTCGGGCGGGTGATGGGCGGGGTCGGCGAGGGCGGTGGTAGTTAGCGCGGCGGCGAGCAGCGCGGCGAAAAGTTTCCTGCGGTGCGTCATGGCGCTCCTCCTGTCGAGGAGCATGTTCGATCGCACGCGTGAACGGCCGATAACGCCCGTGTAAGGTTTCGGTAAAGCCGCGGGCGCTCAACTGGTGCTCGGCGCCCGCGGCAGCGTGAACCAGAAGGTGCTGCCCCGCCCCACGCGGCTGCTGACGCCGATGTCGCCGCCCTGGCGCTCTACCAACTGCTTGGCGAGCGTGAGGCCGATGCCGCTGCCGCCGCCCTCCTGCTGCGCTCGCGCCTGGTCACCGCGGTAGAAGCGGTTGAACACGAGGGCGAGCTGCCCTGCCGGGATGCCCGCGCCCGTGTCGCTGACCTCGAAGCGCACCCGCCCCTCGCCGGCCCCGCGCGCGGCGAGCGTGACGCGCCCCCCGGCGGGGGTGAAGCGCAGCGCGTTGGCCACCAGGTTGGTGAGCACCTGGCCGCCGCGCTCGGCGTCGGCCCACACCCGCACCGGCGCCGCCTCTACTACCAGCGCCACGCCCTTGGCCTCGAAGCGCGGCCGGAACGCCTCGGCCACGGCCTCCAGCAGGGCGGTTACCGCCACTGCCTCGGGGTGCAGGTCGACCTGGCCCGTCTCCACGCGCGAGAGCAGGCTCAGGTCGTCCGCCAAGCGCTCCAAGCGCTGCAACTGCCTTCGCGCGGGCGCCGCCAGCTCCTCGGGCGCGAACACGCCGTCCTCGAGGCCCTCTAAGTAGCCGCGCAGGTTGGAGAGGGGGGTGCGGAACTCGTGCGCCACGTCGGCCATGAGCTGCACGCGCCGCTCCTCGCTCTTCTCCAGCGTGGCGGCCATGACGTTGAACGCCGCCGCCAGCTCCCCGATCTCGCCCGGCGCCCCCCGCGTCAGGCGCTGGCTGTAGCGCCCCCCGGCGATGCGGCGGCTGGCGCGCGTCAAAGCCCGCAGCGGCCGCACCACCCGCCGCGTCACGTACAAGCCCACCAGCGTGGCGGCCCCACCGGAAACCACCAGCGCCCACAACAGCGACTGCGTCAGGGCGCGCCGGAAGCCGGCCGCCAGGTCGTCGGCCATGGCGTCGAGCGCTTGATCGCCGTGGGCGTGGAGCGACTCCATCATGGCGTCCACGTGGCGCTGCAAGAAGTACGGCGCCAGCGCCTCGCCCGCCAGGAACATGGTGCCCAGCGCGACAACCACCACTAGCAGGTAGGAGGGCAGCAGGCGCCAGTAGAGGCTCGAACGCGGCGGGCGGGTCATCAGGGCCGTCACGCCACCTTGTAGCCGACGCCGCGCACCGTGACGAGTAGCGCGTCGGCGCCCACGCTCGCGAGCTTCTGGCGCAGGTTGGAGACGTGCACGTCCACCACCCGGTCCACGCCGGTGAACTCCGGCCCCCACACGCGCTCGATGAGGTCGTTG
>JBAYRM010000228.1:0-2847 GCA_041676665.1 Trueperaceae bacterium | reverse complement strand
TCCTGAACAACCAGATCGGCGGGTAACGTGGCTGATCTTTCGGCTCTGCTCGACAAAGAGGCGAGCGCGGAGATCGAAACCGTCCTCTCCGAGGCGCAAGCCCGCGCCTCGGAGATCGTCGCTGAAGCGACGAGCGAAGCGGAGGCGCTGCTGGCCTCGCGCCGGCGCGCCGCAGAGGCGCAGCGCGACGCCGCACTGGTCCGCGCTCGCTCCGCCGCGCAACTCGAAGCCGCCTCCCTGCGCCTCAAGGCACAGCACGCTGGCGTCGAGAACGTTTTCACCGCAGCCCGCCAGAAGATCGCCGATCTGGCCAAGAACCCCGCCGAGTACGCTCCGCTGTTCGCGAACCTTCTCAAGTTCGCGCTGGAAGGTGCCGGCAACCAGCCGCTGGAGGCCGTGGTGGTTAACCCGGCCGACCGCGAAGTCGCGGACGCGGCCCTCAAGGCCGCCGGCGTGACCGCCAAGGTGGAGACCTCCGACGACGTGGTCGGCGGCGTGAGACTCCGCACAGGCAACCGCTCCGTGATCGAGAGCACGCTCTTCGGCCGGCTCGAAGCTCTTCAGGGCGAGCTGGCGTCGGAGGTCTCGACGGCGCTGTTCGGCGCCAAGGCGAGCTGAGTAGCCATGTCCGCAGACTACGGTTACATCAACGCCCGCGTGAGGGGCATGCGCTCCAAGCTGCTGGGTCCGAGCTTCTACCAGGCGGCGCTCGACGCCACCGACTTCCGTGCCTTCACCGCCACGCTGGCGCATACGCCTTACATGCGCGAGCTGGAGGAGGCGCAGGCGCGGGGCGAGGGGCTGGCCGCCGTGGATCAGGCTGTGGCGCGCAACTTCTATAACACCGCGCGCCGGCTGTTGAGCTTCTCAGACGGTCAGCCGCATGAGCTGATCGAGGTGCTCCTCCTGCCGTTCGACCTGGCCAACCTCAAGGCCATCGCCCGCGGTAAGCACGCCGGCAAGGGCCTGGACGAGATCCAGGGCTCGCTGTTCCCGGCGGGCTCGCTCAAGCCCACACTGCTCGAGGAGGCCGCCGTGGCGGCCGACATGGCTTCCGCCGCTCAGGTGGTGGCCCTCAGCCGTACGGAGCTCACGGGCGCGTTCCTCAAGGCGGCCCGCAAGTACCAGAACGACGGCGACCTCTTCGCTGTCGAACTGGCGCTCGACAAGGCGTACTACGCCGCCGCGCTGGCGCGCCTTCAGGCCGCCGGAGCACCCGCTGAACTGGTTAGGCACTTCGTGCGCCAGATCGACGCCACCAACCTCCTGACCGCCCTCAAGCTGAGGGGTCGCGAGGTCGACGCCGCCACGGGCGACCTGTTCGTGCCAGGCGGGCGCGAGGTCAAGCGCGCGCTGTTCGACGCCGTACTGCTGGACGCCGAGGGCAGCGCCCTGCAGGCTCTGGCCAACGGACCGTTCGCGGCGGTTGCGGCCGCCGCCGCCCAGGGCGACCTGGCGGCTGCGGAAGGCGAAGTGCGCAAGCTGCTCGACGCTGGCGCCAGGCGCCTTGCCACCGATCCGCTCGACATCGGCGTGGTCGTGGACTTCCTCAGACGCAAGGAAGAGGAAGCCGCCCAGCTCAGGCTGCTGGCGCGCGGCAAGTTCTACGGGGTCCCGCGCGAAGCGCTGGAGAGGGAGCTGACGCATGCCTAAGATGCTCGTCCTCACCGATTCCGAAACGGCCATCGGTTACCGCCTGGCCGGCGTAGAAGTGCACGAGAGCGTTCCCGAAGAGGCCCAGGCCGCTCTGGAGCAGATCATCGAGTCCGACGACTACGGTCTCGTGGTCGTAGACGAGGGGCTGTTGAGCGACCCCGCCCGCGCCTCCGAGCGCGCCATGCGCGGCCGCGACCTGCCCGTCATCCTCAGCGTTCCGAGCCTCGGGGCAACCTTCGGCGACAGCAGTGACGCCACCGCCTACATGAAGGAGCTGGTGCGCAGTGCCATCGGCTTCGACATCAAATTGGACTAAGCAGGAGTTAATGAATGGCCATTGAAGGCAAGATTCAGAAGATCTCCGGACCGGCCGTCATCGCCGAAGGCATGATGGGTGCCCGCATGTTCGACATCGTGCGCGTGGGCAACGAGCAGCTGGTCGGGGAGATAATTCGTCTAGACGGCAACACGGCGTTCGTACAGGTGTACGAAGACACGGCCGGCCTGATGGTCGGCGAGCCCGTCGTTTCCACCGGCCTGCCGCTCGCGGTAGAGCTCGGACCCGGCATGCTTAACGGCATCTTCGACGGCATCCAGCGTCCGCTGGACAAGATCCGCGAAGCGTCCGGTACCTACATCGACCGCGGCATCATCGTGAACTCGCTCTCGCGCGAGGCCAAGTGGGCCTTCACGCCCAGCGTCAGCGTGGGCGACGAGGTCACGCAGGGCAGCATCCTCGGCACCGTGCCCGAGTTCGAGTTCGTTCACAAGATCCTCGTGCCGCCGCGCGTGAACGGCAAGATCAAGAGCATCGCCGCCGCTGGTGAGTACACCATCGATCAGGCCATAGCCACGCTGGAAGACGGCACCGAGATCAAGATGTACCACCCGTGGCCCGTGCGTCAGGCGCGCCCCGTGGAGCGCAAGCTCGACCCGGTCACCCCGTTCCTCACCGGCATGCGCATCCTCGACGTGCTCTTCCCGCTCACCATGGGCGGCACCGCCGCCATCCCCGGACCGTTCGGTTCGGGCAAGACCGTCACCCAGCAGTCCGTGGCCAAGTACGGCAACGCCGACATCGTGGTGTACGTGGGCTGCGGCGAGCGCGGTAACGAGATGACCGACGTGCTGGTCGAGTTCCCCGAACTCGAGGACCCCAAGACCGGCAACCCGCTCATGCACCGCACCGTA
>JBAYRM010000227.1:0-2851 GCA_041676665.1 Trueperaceae bacterium | reverse complement strand
CCGAACTTCTGCTCCAGCGAGTCGTAACTGCGGTAGGTGATCATGGCTATCGCTCGGGCCAGCCCCAGGCCGACCTCAGGTTGGCGCTCCACCGGGTAGTCGCCGTTCTGCCAGGCAGGGTCTGCCATGATGGCGCGCCTGGCGACCTCGTTCAGGCCGATGGCCCAGGCTGAATGGCGCGCGCCGATAGCGATGGGCACTATGCCGCGCACCAGTTCGGGGTACGTGGCGGCCCACTCCAGCACCTGCATGCCGCCCATGCTGCCGCCTATCACGGCGCGCAGGCTGCGCACGCCAAGGGTGTCCAGCAGGCGCTTCTGCACGTTCACCATGTCGCGCACGGTGTAGCGCGGGAAGCGCGGACCGTAGGCCCGGCCGTTCTGGGGACTGATGCTGCTGGGGCCGGTGGTGCCGTAGCAGCCGCCCAGTACGTTGCTGGAAATGACGAAGAAGCGGTTGGTGTCTATCGGCTTGCCGGGGCCTATCAGCGGGTCCCACCAGCCGGGAATGCTCTCACGGTCGGTGGTCCCGGCCGCGTGGCCCGAACCCGTGAGGGCATGGGTCACTAGCACGGCGTTGGTGCCTTCGGGGTTGAGCGTGCCGTACGTCTCGTACGCCACCGCCACGCGCTCTAGCACCTCGCCGTACTGCAGGCGCAGCGGGTCGCGCGGTGTGGCCACGTCCACCAGTTGGCTCTGTACCAGGCCCACGCTGGCCTCCCCGCCAGTTGAGTGGCGGGCGAGGAGCGCGGCGTGGTCGCCCCAGGTCTCGTGCACCAGCACGGACCTGGGGTCGACCTGGGTGCGGGTACTCACTTCAGTCCGCGGCGGTGGCCGTTACCGCCCGGCGCGCGGCTTCCAGCGCCTGCGCGAAGTCGGCCTTCAGGTCGTCGATATGCTCGAGCCCCGGCGTGACCCTTATGCGCCCGGGCGCGATGCCCGCGGCTGCCAGGCCCGCCGCGTCGAGCTGCGAGTGGGTGGTGCTGGCGGGGTGGGTAACGCTGGTCTTGGCGTCGCCCAGGTTCACGAGGCGCGAGGCCAGCTCAACGGCGTCCAGGAACGCCCTGCCGGCCTCCACGCCGCCGTCGAGGTCGAAGGTGAAGAAGGCGCCGGCGCCGCGCGGGTAGTCGCGCTTGGCGATCTCGTAGCTGGGATGGTTGGGCAGCTCGGGGAAGTTAACGGCGGCCACGCCGGGCTGCTCAGCGAACCATTCCACCAGTTTGCGGGTGTTCTCGATGTGCCGCTCTGCGCGCAGGCTGAGGGTCTCGAGGCCGTTCAGCAGGTAGAACGCGCTTTGCGGCGCGAGCGCCTGACCCTGGTCGCGCAAGCCCTCAACGCGGGCGCGGATGGCGAAGGCGATGTTGCCGAACTGTGAGCCCACCCCGAACACGTCGGAGAACACGAGGCCGTGGTAGCTGGGGCTCGGCTCGGAGAAGCCGGGGTAACGACCGTTGCCCCAGTCGAAGCTGCCCACGTCTACGATCAGGCCGCCCAGCGCGGTGCCGTGGCCGTTTATCCACTTGGTGGCCGAGTGAATGACGATGTCGGCGCCAAGCTCGGCGGGCTTAATGAGGTAACCGCCGATGCCGCCGGTGTTATCTACCACCACGGCCACGCCGCGCTCGTGCGCCACCTCGGCGATGGCGCGGATGTCCGGCAGCCTCAGGCTGGGGTTGGGCACGCTCTCGAGGAACACCACCTTGGTCTTGTCGTCGATCAAGCGGGCGTAATCGGCGGGGTCGTCCTCGGCGGAAGCGAAGCGCGACTCGATGCCTAAGCGCGGCAGGGTCACGCTGAGCATGTTGTGGGTGCCGCCGTAGATGTTGGGCGAGGCCACGATGTTGTCGCCAGCCTCGGCCAGCGTGGTGAAGGTGAGGAACTCGGCCGAGTGACCGGAGGCGGTGGAGAGCCCGGCCAGGCCGCCCTCCAGCGCAGCGATGCGCTTCTCCAACACGTCGTTGGTGGGGTTCATGATGCGGCTGTAGATGTTGCCGAACTGCTGCAGGCCGAACAGCTTGGCGGCGTGCTCAGCGTTGTCGAAGTTGTAACTCACCGTTTGGTAGATGGGCACGGCGCGCGACTTGGTGGTGGGGTCTACTTCCTGGCCGGCGTGGATCTGCAGGGTTTCGAAGCGGTAGCTCATCTGGGGTTCTCCTTGGGTTGCGCGGCGCCGGTGGCGCTGCGCGGGGTGATGTTCATGGCGGTAGCCGGCCACGGTGGTGGCGGCTGGTGGTGCAGCGCTGGGTGCGCTGCTCGGCCAGTGGGCGGCCACTCGCGGGGCGCACTAGCAGCGCCAGCGGGGCACGCGCACGGCGGGCCGGGCATGCAGTCTTTTAGGTCGGGTCGGGCGGGTATCGCGGCGCGGTTCGACAGCCGCGCGCCCTGTTACGCCAACCTGCGGCTCAGGCCGCTATGAACATTCGTGAGCTGTGGGTGGTTGCCAACTTGCGCCCAAGTGTGGGCGCCTCCTGGTGGGTGTTGCGAAGCATGCTGCTCCTCCTCCGGCGCTGGCCGGGGTGCAATGTCCGCTGGAGATCGTCTCGCTTGCGGTGCACCCTGCAACTGGCGCTTAGATGAGGCCTGAAGCCCCTATCTGCCCGGATCCTCACCATCGTGGCTGCGAATCCGGCTGGATTTAGCACCCGCCTACATGAAGGCTGGTTGCTGCGGCGTCGTAGGGCCAGGTCCCTCAGCCGCTCTCGATAAGACCGCCGGGCACGACGTGCGTGCGGGGGCGGCGCTGCTCGCTGCCGGGCGCACCAACTTGCGTGGCACCGGCGGCGATGGCAGAGTAAAACACACACCCGCCCGCGCGCGCAACCTCTGCCGTACCGATACACTCACGGGCGTGG
>JBAYRM010000226.1:0-2876 GCA_041676665.1 Trueperaceae bacterium | reverse complement strand
TACGGGTGACTGCCTCGATACAGATCAGCGAGGCTTCCCGCGGGGGATGGACGGCGACCTGAACGGCTTCGTGCACTGCGACATCGGAGCGTTCGAAGGCGCTGAAGGGATGGCCGGCGAAGCCAACCTCGAGGTGTCCCTCGCTGGCTCGCCTGGACCAGTGGGCGCTGGCGGCACCATCAGTTACTCCGTACAGGTCCGTAACAATGGCCCCGCACGCGCCACGGGGGTCACCTACGCCCTCACACTGCCGCCAGGGGCGGGCGCCGTTACTAGCCTCCCGGCCGGTTGCAGCGCGGCTGGGGGCATCGTCAGCTGTTCCGTTGGCAACATGGACGAACTCTCTGTCCTCGAAGAGCAGGTGGACGTGACCGCTCCTGCCACCACGGGCGCGGTGATCACCTCCGTCACCGTTGCGTCCACCTCAACCGATCCGGAGCCAGGTGACGACTACGCTGAGGTGGTCACCCGCATCGTGCCGGCCACGAGCGCCGACCTGTGGCTCAGCATGACCGCCGACGCGAGCGTGGTCAGGGGCAGCGAGATCGAGTTCGTGCTGACCGCCGGCAACCTGGGACCGCAAGCCGCCGACTCGTTGGCGCGCGTAACGAACTTCCTGCCGCAGAACGCCACGCTTCTGACGGTGCCTGCGGGCTGCAGCCGATTCAACGACATGCTGACGTGCCCGGTTGCTGGCCTCACCCCTGGCGCCACGCAGGAGTTCCGCGTCGTCGTCACCGCGCCGGACCAACTGGGCTACGTGACGAACAGCGCGAGCATCCTGGCAGAGCCCGGTGCCGACCTGGACCTGAGCAACAACAGCGCCACGTTCAGCACCCGGCTCGTGAACCCACCACCGCCCGTGGCAGACCTGGCCATAACGAAGGTTGGGCCCAGCACCGCGCAGGTAGGCGGTCAGCTCACATACCACCTCATCACTACCAACAACGGTCCGGAGAGCGCCAGCGACGTGCAGGTGGTAGACGAGCTGCCTGCCGGCACTAGCCCCGTATCGCTGCCGACTATATGCGAAGCGGTTGGGCAGACCGTAACTTGCGCCGTGGGGGCGTTGGCGCCCGGCGCCACAGGTACCCTCGCGCTTGTGGTGACTGCGCCCGCCACCGAAGGCGAGATCGAGAACGTGGCCAGCGTGGTCGACCTCGGAGGCTCGCTCGATCCGAACCCGCTGCAGGACGAGGCCAGTGTGCTCACAACCATCACGGCGGGTCCACCACCGGCGGGCGCTGACCTGGCGTTATCGAAGAGCGGCCCGGCAACGGCAAGACCGGGCGCAGAGATCAGCTACAGCCTGATCATTACGAACCACGGCCCGGACGCTGCCGGGGGAGTGACCGTTACCGACACCCTGCCAGCCGGCACCGCCGTTACCAGCGTGGCCGCCCCATGCGAGGCCAGCGCGACCACGGTTGTTTGCGAAATGGCCGACCTGGCAGCGGGCGCCAGCGCGGAGTTCCTGCTGAAGGTCACGGCGCCCACCTCTGAGGGCGAGATAACCAACACCGCTACGGTAACGAGCACGACGGCTGACGCCGTCCCCACTAACAACACGGACAGCGTTACCACCATCGTCACCGCCGACGCGCCCGTGGGCCCACCGCAACTGTCTGTGGTCCCGCACCCGAGTATGGCCACCAGCGGCACGGCGCGGCCCTACGAGGAGGGGATGGCGGCACTCCGCTTCAGGGCCGCCACGGACAGCGAAGAGAGCGTCACTCTCGTTGGGCTCACGCTACGTGTAACGGGGCAGTCAGGCGGGCATGAGCGCGTGTCGCAGGTCACTGTGTACGCCGAAACCTCTACCGGGCTAGTGCTCCTGGCCAGCGGGGAGCCAGGGAAGGTTCCCGGGGGAGGGCAGTTCAACATCGCGGTTCTCGACGTCGCCCCCTCCCAGGCAGGCACCATCACACCAGGCGAGGTAGCTGGCTTCACTGTGCTCGTAGACGTGAGCTCTGCTGTGGCCGGGCACGCGGCCACACCGCTGGCGGCGCTGCTGGCCGCTGCGCTGCTGCCGCTAGGCTGGGCGCGGCGACGTAAAGCCAAGCTGGCGTTGCTGGCTCTTGCCGTCCTACTCGGCAGCCTGACCGCCTGCCAGACGGCCAGCCCGGAAGGTGCAAGGCCGAACTTCCAGGTCGTTCTCGACACAGTGACCGCGGTCGGCGCCGACTCTGGGGCCTTCGCCGAGGTGGACGGAGTACCGGTTACGGGAACCAAGATCACGCTGTTAGGAGGGTCGTAAGCCGGAGTCGGCCGCATGAAAGGTTCGTCAGCAAGCGGTTCAGGTTCGCTTCAGGCGCCGTTGCTACGGTGCAGGCATCGAGGAGGTTCTCTATGTTTGCAAACAGAACCCTACCGCTGCTAGCAGCGCTGCTGATAAGTGCGTCCGCTCTCGCCCAAAGCTTCGAAGTCTCGCCGCAAGCCATAGTGGTGAACCCGGCGCCCGGCTTCGGTATCGAAGTGTGGCTGGACCGCGACGCTTCGGGCGCCGGCACGCCGGTGTACGAGGTGGGCGACCAGGTGAGGATAGGTGTGACCGTCGACGAAGTGAGCTACGTGTACCTGTTCGACATCCGCTCCAACGGCGAGGTCACGCAGATCTTCCCGAACCGCTTCGACAGCGACAACCTGCTGTGGCCCAACGAGGTGCGCACGTTCCCGCCGGCGCAGGCGCGTTACGTGTTCGACATCGCGCCGCCGCGAGGGCTCTCGAAGGTTGTCGCGGTGGCCAGCAAGGACGAGCTGGACACCAGCCAACTGGCCAGCTTCAGGCGCGAATCTGACTTCGCCACCAGCAGCATCGGCGAGGAGGGCTTCATCCAGAGCTTCGCCATTATCGTTAGGCCCGTCCCGCAGCAGAG
>JBAYRM010000225.1:0-2881 GCA_041676665.1 Trueperaceae bacterium | reverse complement strand
CACGAGATCGGGTTCGCGCGCGACGTCAGCGACCGGGTGGTGTTCTTCGACAAGGGGCGCGTGGCTGAAGAGGGTCCGCCCTCAGAGATCCTGACCAAGCCCCAGAACCCGCGCACGCAGGAGTTCCTGCGGGCTGTTCTGGGTCACTAAGTAGACCGAACCTTCGGCGGTCGCCAGCCGGCGACGCCCTTAGACCTGGGAAGGAGGAAGCCATGCAAGACGCGATCTGCGGGCGCTCGCTCGCGTTCAGGCGCGTCCCCGGCCTGTCGCCACCTGGCGGCGACCGCGGGTAGTTGTGCGTGGCGATAGGCGTCGCGCTTCGGAACAAGCACCTTGGAGGAAACGAATGAACCGACCGAAAGTCAAGACAGCACTGATCGCCCTGCTAGCGGCGCTGGTCGTTAGCTTCGGCTTCGCTCAGTCCACGCTGGAGCATTACCAGCAGAACGGCATCACCATCGGCACGGCCAACGAGATCCCTTACGGCTGGGTCGACGGTGGTGTGGCGCAGGGCATCTCACCCGACGTCCTAACCGCGGTTCTGAACAACCTGGGCATCACCGATATCCGCTGGACCGTGACCGAGTTCGGCTCCCTCATTCCGGGGGTCATCGCCAACCGCTTCGACATCGTGGCCGCCAGCCAGGCCGTGCTTCCCGCACGCTGCGAGCAGGTCGCCTTCTCGAAGATCAACGACAGCTACGGTGAGGGCTTCCTCGTCCTTGCCGGCAACCCCCGCAACATCCACTCGTACGACGACTTCGTGAACAACTCGAGCCTGCGCATGGGCATCGTCTCCGGCGCCGACCAGCTGGACTTCGCGCAGTCTTACGGGATCTCCGAGAACCAGCTCGTGATGCTTAACGCTAACGCCGACGCACCGTCCGCGCTGACCGCGGGCCGCATCGACGCCTACGCCGCCACCGGCCTCACGGTCGTCGGTCTGGCCGACGGCAACGACCGCGTGGAAGCCGCCGCCGAGTTCGTCGACCCGGTGGTGGAAGGCGAAGCGGTGCGCTCGTACGGCGCCTTCACCTTCAACCAGAACAGTGAGTTCCTCGAGGTGTTCAACCAGGCGCTCGCCGAGTTCCACGAGACCGCAGAGTACCGCGAGATCCTCAAGAGCTACGGCCTGACCGACCAGGACGTCGACGCCGCCCTGGCCATGACGACCGAGGAGGCCTGCACTCCGTAAGGAGAGCCGGTCCCGGCGGGGCTGGGCGTCTGCTTGGCGCCCCACGCCGCTCGCCGGCACTACCTGTGGGTCCGCAGGAGCGGACCCACAGGTCCTATCTGACGTGAGAGATTATCTGACTCGAATCCCGAACTGCCAGGAGGTTTAGGTGGAAGACCTGCAGCAACTACTTGCCCCCCTGTTGCGGGGCGCGGTGGTTACCGTTCAGTTGGCACTGATGTCCATGGTGTTCGGCGCCCTACTGTCGTTCGCCGCTGGCATCGGCAAGCTGTCTGGCAACTGGGTCATCCGCTGGTTGTCGATCGTTTACATCGAGATCTTCCGCGGAACGTCGCTCCTGGTGCAGATGTTCTGGCTCTTCTTCGCGCTGCCGCTCATAGGTATCAGCCTCCCCCCGTACGTGGCCGGCGTGGCCGCGTTATCGCTCAACATCGGCGCCTACGGCGCGGAGGTGGTGCGCGGCGCCATCCAGGCCGTGCCGGTGGGTCAGTACGAGGCCGCCACAGCCGTCAACTTCAGCAAGCGTTACGCACTGTGGAACGTGATCCTGCCGCAGGCGCTGGTAGAGATGATGCCGCCGTTCGGAAACCTGGTGGTGCAGAACCTCAAGGACACCGCGCTGGTGTCGCTCATCACCCTGACGGACCTGACGTTCGCGGCGCAGACCGTGCGTAACCTCACGCACGAGTCGATCCCCGCTTTCACCGCCACCCTCGTCATCTACTTCCTGCTGGCCATGATCTTGGTGGTCGGCATGCGCTGGCTGGAGCGCTACGTGGCGCGCAAGATCGGCGTGGCGCAGGCGAGGGCGCGCGGCTGATGCTCTTCGGTATTCGGTGGGACACCAGTACGGACCTCAACTTCGCCATCTCGATCTTCCCGATCCTGCTGCGCGGGCTGTCGATCACGCTGCAGGCCACGGCGCTCGGTTTCGCCATCGCGCTGGTTCTGGGGCTCATCCTCGCAATACTGCGCATGTCGCCTTACAGGATCATCTCGTGGCCGGTTAGCTTCTTCCTCGAGTTCACGCGCAACACGCCGCTGCTCGTGCAGCTCTACTTCCTCTACTTCGTGCTGCCCGACTTCGGCATCGTGTTCCCCGCCTTCCTAACGGGCGCGATCGCTTTGGGGCTGCAGTACTGCGGTTACACGGCGGAGGTTTATCGCGCCGGCATCGAGGCTGTGCCACGTGGCCAGTGGGAGGCGTCGCGGGCGCTGAACATGTCCGCGTTTCTCACTTTCCGCGACGTGATAATCCCGCAAGCCATCCCACGCGTGATTCCGGCGCTTGGCAACTACCTGGTCTCCATGCTCAAGGACACCGCCATCCTCTCCGCCGTAACGGTGATGGAGATGCTGAACGTGGCGCAGATCATTGGCCAGCGCACGTTCCGTTACTTCGTGCCGCTCACCATGGTCGGCGGCATGTTCCTGGTCATGACCATCATCTCCGCGGGGCTGGTGCGCTTCGTGGAGAAGCGCCTGCCGAAGGAAGGCATCCCGCTCAGGTGAGTGCGCTGCTGGGTCAAGGGCGGGCCCCGTGACGCAGGCGCCCGCGCCCACCTACGCGGACGTGGTGGCAGCCCGCGACCGGGTGGCCACCACGGCGCAGCGCACGCCGCTGGTCGAGGCCGAGTCGCTCTCCGCTCTGCTGGGGGCGTCCGTGCACCTGAAGCTCGAGTCGCT
>JBAYRM010000224.1:0-2889 GCA_041676665.1 Trueperaceae bacterium | reverse complement strand
CCCCTGGGCGCGTGGGCGGCCGAGGCGTTCGGCCGGCGGCGGCTGGTGGCCACGCTGCTCGGCGTGATCGGGCGCCTGAGCTGGCTGCTAGCGGTGTTCCTGCCGCAGACGGGGCTGCCAGCGACGCTGCAACCGACCGTGATGGTGATGCTGGTGCTGTTCGCCAGCGCCTTCCAGTCGGCTACCGCCACCATCTGGACGGCCTGGATGGGCGACGTGGTGCCGGATGATCAGCGTGGCCGCTACTTCGGCATGCGCACGGGCGTGCTCGGCGTCATCGGCATGGCCGCCAACCTGGCCGCCGGCGCGTTCCTTGACCGCGTTGCCGCACCGCTGAGCTTCCAGCTCGTGCTGGCCGTGGCCATCGGCTCCTCGCTGGTGGCGGCGGTGCTGTACCTGTTCCATTACGACCCGCCTACCGAGCGGCAGCCGCTGCGCCTGCGGCACGTGATGCTGCGCCCGCTCGCTCACCCGAACTTCCGACGCTTCCTCGCCTTCGCGGCGCTGTGGCAGTTCGCGGTCATGCTGGGCGCGCCGTTCGTTATTCCCTACTTCCTGGAGGAGCTCGGCATGAGCTTCACCCAGGTGGCCATATGGTCGAGCACGGCGGCGGTGACGGCGCTGCTGACCACCATCCTGTGGGGCCGCGTGGCGGACCGTGTAGGCAACAAGCCGGTGCTGGCCATCGGCACGTTCCTGGCGGGCTTGCTGCTGCCCAGCACCTGGATCCTGGCGGGCTACACGGGGCGGCTCGAGTTCATCTGGCTCTCGGCGGTGTGCGACGCGGTCGCCTGGGGCGCGATCGGCCCGGCCGTGTTCAACCTGGCGCTGGTCACGGCGCCGCGCTCTGGGCGCGTGTCTTACATCGCGCTCTACTCGCTGGCGTCTGGTGTGGCTGGCTTCCTGGGCGGTGCGCTGTCGGGACCGCTCCTCACCTGGTTCAGCGGGGTCAATTGGCCCGGCGGTTTCACCGGCTACTACGCGCTGTTCGCGCTGACCGCAGTGGGTCGCATGCTGGGCTGGGTGTGGCTCAGGCCCGTGCAGGAGGAGCGCGCGTGGCGTACCAGAGACCTGGTGCGCGCCCTGGCTAGCCCCGCGCGACGTCGCCGCACCTTCCGCCGCTGACACGCAGAGCCCCCTAGGCCCTTAGTTGGGCGCAGCGTTGTACTCCTGCGCAGCTCGGCCTGGTACACGGTGGCCGCCGACCAGGTACTTTAGTAAAAGCCGTTTATAAACACCGTTTGAAAGGTACCCACATGGCCCTCCGCTCCGTGCAGCACGACAACGTCAGAGAGCACAACCGCTTCGCGGTGCTCGAGACTATGCGTGAACTGCACAGCGCCACGCGCGCCGAACTCGCGCGCCACACGGCGCTGAGCGTGCCCACGGTCACCACCATCGTGGCCGAACTGAGCGCGCTCGGGGTGGTGGCAGACGGTGACCCCGCACCCTCGGCGGGCGGGCGGCCCGCCCGGCAGCACCACCTGGTGGCGAACGCGCGCAACGTGCTGGCGCTCGACCTCTCGGGCCGGCACCCGCGCCACGGGACGGTCGACCTTCTTGGCAGCCTGACCGAGCAGCGTGAGGCAACCGAGATCGAGCTCGGCCACGGCGCGCAGGGCGGCCTGCTGGGCACGCTCATCGGTTGGGCCAACACCCGCATCGCTGCGGAGGAGTCCGCCGGCAACCCGGTCAGCGCGCTGGCCGTGGCCGTGCCTGGCGTGGTGGATCCAGCCAGCGGCCGCGTGCGCCTGGCGCCCGCGCTGGGCTGGAGCGATGAACCGCTCGGCGACCTGCTGCGAGACGCCACCGGCCTGCCCGTCATGCTCGAGAACGACGTGAACGCCGTCGCGCTAGGCGAGCTGCTGCACGGCGCGGCGCTGGGCGGCCGCAACGTGCTGTACCTGGCGCTCGGAAGCGGCGTGGGCGCCTCCCTCGTCATCAACGGCGAGCTCTACCGCGGCGCTAACGGCGCCGCTGGCGAGCTGGGCTACTCGCTGCTGCCCGGGCTGCCGGAAGCGGGCCTCGACTTGGGCGACAGCGGACCGTTCGAGCGCCACCTGCTGGGCATAGCCAGCGACTTCCTCGTGAACGGCGAAGTGAACCTTGAGACACCTGGGCGCCGCGCGTCGTTCGATCAGCTGGTAGAGAAGCTGCGCCTGGCGCTTCACAACCTGGCCTGCGTGCTCGATCCCGAGCTGATAATCGTGGCGTGGGCCGCGGACCCCGCCGGGCTGCTCGCCCGCGCGCTGGGTCAGCGCTGGGTGGCGCCGTTACCCGTGAACATAGTGGCCGGATCGCTGGGCGCCAGTGCGGCGCTGCACGGCGTGGGCCACCTGGCGCTCGACCGGCTAACGGCTGGGCTCTGCGGCCTGGAAACAGGCGAATGGAGTGGCCTATGAGCCTCGCGGACCTGCGCGTGATCGACGTGCATACTCACTTCCCCATCCACAACAGCATGAACATGCCCGCCTCGGGCCCGCGGCACCCGCTACTGGAGGCCTACGCTTCCGAGCGCGGTGAACGCATGCGCTCGGAGTGGAACACCGAGCCCGCCGAGCCGCCCGCTCGCACCGATGCCGAGGTCGATGCCGCCCTGGCGCGCTGGCTGGCCGAGACGGAGAAGTACGGACTCGACAAGGTGGTGTTTGTAAGCGGCGGGGGCAACGAGCGGCTCGCCGAACTGGTGGGGCGGCACCCCGACAAGTTCATCGGACTGGCGCACCACCAGCTCGAACCCGGCGCCGGCGCCAGGCTGCGGGGCGCGGTCGACCAGCTGGGCCTGAGGGGCTACAAGCTGCTAGGGCCCACCACCGACTACGCCTTCGAGGACCCGCGCCTGCGCGACGTGTGGGAGTTCCTGGCCGAACGCAGGCTGCCCGCGCTCAT
>JBAYRM010000223.1:0-2893 GCA_041676665.1 Trueperaceae bacterium | reverse complement strand
GTGGCCGTCATGCGGCCGCGTTCCACGAGGACGCCGTTGCGGAACGCCGCGGTGCGCTGCCCGCCCGTGCCGATGGAGGTGCCTTCGGGCGCGCTCAGCTCCGCGAAGCTGCCGCGGATGGTGAGGGTCGAGACGGTGGCCTGCACGCCGAACTCGTCCGGGTGCTCGTAAACGATGGGGCCGGAGCGCAGGTTGCCGCGCTGAGTGCCGCCCGAACCGTCGATGGTGATGATGCGGCGCCCCGCGTCCTGGCTGTCCTCACCGTCCTGCGCCGTGGCGAACGCCAGCAGCGCACCGAACGCCAGAAGGGCAGCGATTAGGACACGGCGGAGCGTTGCAGAGCGTGGGGTCACTTAGTTCTCCTCGTTTAGGTCGACCATGAACTGAGCGTACCCAACGGTGCCGGGTCCGCCCGACTCGAAGTCGGTGAAGTCGAAGCTGATGCGCATGTCCTCGAAGACGCTCTCCCCCAGGTCCGGGCCCGACATGATGGCGCGCGGCACCTCGAAGCGGCCGTTACGCTGGTCGATGAGCACCTGCCTGCCGGCGCGAGAGAGCATCACCAGGTCGAGTTCGTCCTCAACCAGGTGGGCGCGCATCTCGTCGCCCCGCAGGTTCTCGGAGCGGTCTATGGTCACGCGCTGCGAGTGCAGGGTGAAGTCGGTCTCCCCCGCTACCGTGCGGCGGCCGTCCTCCACGCTGTGCAGGGTGGCTTCCTGACTGGCGGGCACGTAATCGGCGCGCGGCGTGGCGAAGTGCCACACGGCCTCAGGATCGGAGCGCGGGTAGAGGGTCACGGCCACGTCCTGAAGCTCCACCGCCGCGCTGGGCACCACGGTGGCCGCGCTCGGGAGCACCGCCAGCAGCACCAGCAGCGCCACTACGACGGCGAAAGGTATGAGCGCCAGGCGAAGCATGGGCTGAATGTACCAGCGCAGCGCGCTGAGAAGGATGACGCTTCCGGTTAAGCCGGGTTCACATCAGCCGAGCAGGACGCTCAGTCGAAGACCACGCTGACGACCTGGAACACGGTGTCGGAACCGGACGCGCTGGTAACGGTGACGTTGTCGCCTACCCGCTTACCCATGAGGCTCTGCCCCAGGCGCGACTCGTCGGACACGCGGCCCTCGAGGATATCGGCCTCGTGTGTGCCCACCAACTGGAACACCATGCTGTCGCCCGCGTTGTCGGCGAGGGTCAGGCTGGCTCCCAGGCGGGCCACGGCCATGTCGCCCTCCTCGGGCTCGACCACGACCGCGCGGTGCACCAGCTCTTCCAGGTCGGCGATGCGGGTCTCGTTGGCGCTCTGCAGCAGACGCGCCTCGTCGTAGGCCGCGCTCTCACGCAGGTCGCCGTCGGCGAGAGCGGCGCCCATGTACTCGGTGAGCTCCTGGCGCTTCTCTTCCTTGAGGTAACGGAGTTCTTCCTTCAGCTTCTCTAGACCGCGGGCGGTCATCTCGTACTTCGTCTTCGGCACGGTGCTCCTCTACTAGGGGTACGGTAGTCCCCGAACGCCGCCCATAGCGGGCTTGGCGGCTAGCGAGCCGGTGGGCCTAAGCGAGCCACCGGGGCAACGTCCGCCGAAGAGTATAAAGGCTCGCGCGGCGCGCGTACACGCCTGAGGATGCCGAGAAGCTAGCATCGCCTGTGACCTCAGTCCCGAGCGAGCCGCCGGTGCAGAGGGCCGCGGACCCCGAGCGGGATCTGCTGGCCCGCCAACTGGTGCTGCGCCACGGCTGGAACAGCACCGTCTACCAGCTCATGAACCCCGACATGCAGCACTGGTTCGCGCCCGGCGGCGACGCCCTGGTGGGTTACGTGGAGCACCTCGGCGTGCGCGTGGTGGCCGGCGCCCCCGTGGCCGCCTACGAGCGGCTGCCGCAAGTAGCTCAAGCGTTCGAGGACGACGCGCGCCGCCACGGGCTGGCCACCTGCTACTTCGCGGTCGAGCCGCGCTGGCTCGAGCTGGTGGGGCGCCGCGCCGAAGCGGCGCTGGTTGGCGCGCAGCCGGTGTGGGACGCGGCCGCCTGGGAGAGCGCCGTCCACACGCACGCCTCGCTCAGGGCGCAGTTCAACCGGGCGCGGAACAAGGGCGTAAGCGTTGTGCGGCAATCGGTATCCGGCCTCGCGCCGGACGCGCCCGGCGCCGCCGAGCTGACCGCTCTGCGGGAGCGCTGGAGCGCGGCTCACGGACTGCCGCCGCTGGGGTTCCTCACGGGCGTGGACCTGGTGCCGCGCGACTCCGGGCTTCTCGACGCCATGAGCGAGGACCGCCGCCTGTACGTGGCGCGGCGTTCGGGAGCGGCCGTGGGGTACCTGGTGGCTTCGCCCATACCGCTGCGCGAAGGCTGGCTGGTGGAGCAGGTGGTGAGGGACCCGCGCGCCCCTAACGGCACCAGCGAACTGCTCATCGACGCCGCCGCCCGCGACCTGGCGCAGGCGGGTGCGAGGCGCCTGACGCTGGGCCTGTCGCCCCTCTCGCGCCGGCACCGACCCGCGAGCCTGGAGCGGCGCGACACGCCCGCGTGGACGAGGGCCGCGTTCGCCTGGGCGTACGCGCACGGCCGGCGCTTCTACGACTTCGCTGGCGTGGAGACGTTCAAGGAGAAGTTCAGGCCGCCGCGCTGGGAGCCGGTGTACCTGGTGGCGGGCGGTGCGCGTCTCAGCCCCCGCACGCTGTACGCGGTGGCGGCGGCTTTCACCGGCGGCCGGCCGCTGGTGACGCTGGGGCGCGGGGTGCTGCGCGCGTACGGCCCCCGCCGGCCAGCCCGGAGCGCGGCCTAGAACGCGCCGGGTTTAGACGTGCGGCGCGCGGCTTGCTACAATCTAAGACCGCTGCCGCACCCAGGCAGCGGTGGGGCGCGGGCCCTTAGCTCAGCGGTGAGAGCAGTCG
>JBAYRM010000222.1:0-2905 GCA_041676665.1 Trueperaceae bacterium | reverse complement strand
GCCTACCTGCGCGGCCTCGTGGCCGGCGCTGGGCGCCACGAAGCTCACGCGGCCCTGCCTCTGGAGACGACCGAAGCGGTCGTCGGCTATGCGGGCGCGCAGCATGTCGCGGTAGAAGCGCTGCAGCTGTTCGGGTTCAAGGTCGAGATCGAACTCGGCGACCCAGTCGCCGGCCTCGTCGATGACGCTGATCGGCTCGTCCGTGAACGGCTCGAAGCGTTGCGATTCTCGGATCATGCGGGCCTCCCTTCAGTTGCTACCGCCACCTCGTGGGTCGCGGCGCGGCTACATGGAACGCCCCGGCCTTGCCGGCCGGGGTGCTGAGGGTCGGGAGCACTACGGGTTACAGGTAGCCGGCTACTCGCCGATACGGTGATCGGCTCGCTGCGGCGTGTTGGTGAGATCGCACTGGTCATGATGATCATGAGACAGCCGTGCCTACCCGGGGAACACCACTACTGGCGTGGGGTTAGCCCTCTTGCCCAATGGCTAGAGGATAGCACCGCAGCAACTCATTTCCGGTATCGAAACTCCCACCCGTCATACAAGCAGCGTCCTCAGCGAGGCTGCCGCCGGCACCTGACGGCGCTGGGCACGTGAAGCGCTGGTATCGTGCTGCTGGTCGGGCCCGCTAGCCATACCGGACCCGCACACTCAGAAGGGGGAGCTTCTCGTTGTCTGACCCGGTTCGCCTACTGTTCGCGGTGGCCGCCTTAGCGCTACTGATCCTGCTGTCGATCGGCGTCTCGAGCACGGCGTGGCTGTGGCTGCTGCTGGCCGGCACCACGGTGTTGTGGTTCCACGGCCGCACTGATTTGTACGCCCTGCTGGTGGTGGGGGCGTTGCTGGTCGGCGCGGCGGTCGGCATCCTGCTCGAGGTGGCGCTGGAGTGGAGCGGCGCGTTCCTCGTCAGCGTAGGCAGCGCGGCTGTTAGCGTCGAGGCGCTAGAGGAGCGGCCGGGTCACTGGGCCTTCATCTTCGGTCTGGCGCTGGTCGGCCTCGGCATGCTGCTAGGCATCTTCGACGCGGGCCGCATGGCCGTTCTGGCGGCCTCGCTGCTGGCCGGCGCCGCCTTGTTATGGTTCCTCCTCAAGTCCGCCCGCGGGTAGCGCGTTCCTAGGGGCGGACGGCGCCGCGGTTCACGCTCCGTCGCACCGCAGCGCCAAGTCGTGGCGCCCTATTCGGTAAACTAACGGGCGATGAGACGCCGCTTAGCGTAGCGGCAACCAGGTATAGCGCCCTAGCAGCCTATGGGCACCTGCCAGACCCACCTGCAGCGCCGGCCAGCCAGCCACCAGCAGACCAACTGCGCGAGGACTGGTGCACCCAGCCTGCATGGAGCCGGAGGAACGATGGAGCAGACGATCAACCGAGGCCTAGATGGCGTGTACATCGACGAGAGCGCCATCTGCTTCATAGACGGGGCCAAGGGCCAACTGATCTACGCCGGATACGACATCCGCGAGCTGGCCGGCAAGGCGAGCTTCGAGGAGGTCACCTACCTGTTGTGGCACGGCGCGCTGCCGACCGCCGCCCAGTTGGAGGAGTTCCGGCGCCAGCTGGCGCCCAACTTCAACCTGCCTGAAGCCGTGTACCAGCTGTTTAGGGCGCTGCCGCAAGGCGCCGATCCCATGCTGGCGCTGCACAGTGCCGTCTCGCTGCTGGGCAGCCTCGACGCTGCCGCCAACGGCGTCGACGAGGACAACGTAAAGCGCATCGGCATGCGTCTGCTGCCGCAGTTCCCGCTGCTGGTGGCGGCGTTCCAGCGCATCCGCAACGGGCAGGAGCCCGTTCAGCCGCGGGCCGACCTGAGCGTGGCCGGCAACTTCCTGTACACGCTCACGGGCGAGGAGCCCACGCCGGCCGCCACGCGCGTCATGGACGTGGCCCTGGTGCTGCACGCCGAACACGGCTCCAACGCCAGCACCTTCGTGGCGCGCGCCACGGCCTCCACGCTCACCGACGTCTACAGCGCCATCGGCGCGGCCGTCGGGGCGCTCAAGGGACCCCTGCATGGCGGCGCCAACACCGCCGTCATGAAGGCGCTGGAGAGCATCGGCAGCGTCGCCGGGGTCGAGCCGTACGTTCTGGACATCCTGGGCCAGAAGGGCGGCCGCGTCATGGGCTTCGGGCACCGCGTGTACAAGGTCCTAGACCCGCGCGCCGTGATCCTCAAGGACGTCAGCCGCGCGCTGGCGGAGGAGTCGGGCGACTCCAAGTGGTTCGAGATGAGCCTCGAGATGGAGCGCGTCATGGACCGCGAGATGGCCAAGAAGGGCAAGGAGGTCAAGCCCAACGTGGACTTCTTCTCGGCGTCCGTGTACCGCATGCTGGGCTTCCCGGGCGACATGTACACGCCCATCTTCGCCGTGGCGCGCATCGCTGGCTGGATGGCGCACCTCTACGAGCAGTACGCCGACAACCGCCTCATGCGGCCGCGCCTGGCTTACACCGGCGTCATGGACAAGAAGTTCGTAGCGCTAGAGCAGCGCTGACGCCCTAGGGCAGCAGGTCGGGCGCCCCCGGTAACGCGGGGGCGCCGCCTTTTGGTGCCTCAGGCGCTGACGTTGAGCGAGGCGATGAACAGCCGCAGCCACTCGAGGTAGGCCGCCGGGTCCTGGTTCCACGCCTCCACGTGCTCCACGCCGGGCAGGCGCACGTACGTGAGGGGTGCCGCCACGGCCTGCGCGAACCTGTCTATGGCGCTAATGGGCACGGTCGTATCGCCCTCGCCGGCGATGAGCAGCAGCGGAACGGGGATGCCGCCAGCATCCTGGTACTGCCTCAGCGAGCCGAAGTCCACGCCCGTGCGCAGGCCCGCCACGAACAGCCCCAACCTGGTGAGCAGCCCGGGCAGCGGCATGCCCGCCTTCTCGGCGCCCAGTTCGATGACCGGGAACGGGTC
>JBAYRM010000221.1:0-2913 GCA_041676665.1 Trueperaceae bacterium | reverse complement strand
GTGCGCACCGCCTTCGAGCTCAGCGCCACCGGCCAGGGCTTCCGCCTGGGCGAGGTCGACAAGGGCAGTACCCGCACCATCTACGTGGACCTGGCGCCCAGCCTGGTTGGCGCGGCGGTCACCGCCCTGGCGCAGCCCGAACCGGCCCCGGCGCAGGCGCCCATAGCGCTGGCGGCCGCACCACAGCAGCGCCAGATCATCGTGATAGACGCTGGCCACGGCGGCCGCGATCCGGGCGCCAACTCCAGCTACGCCACCGAGAAGTACGTGGTGCTGTCGGTAGCGCTCAAGCTCAAGACGCTACTGGAACGCGAGGGCATCGAGGTCATCCTGACCCGCTCCGACGACACCTTCCTCAGCCTGCAGGAGCGCTCGCTCTTCTCCAGCTCCGACCGCAACCTGTTCATCTCCATCCACGCCAACTCCGTGAGCTCGGCCGGTCCGGCGGGTATCGAGACCTGGGTGTTCGGCGAGCCGCTCAACCCCAGCCTGCTCGAGCGCGCCATCCGCGAGAACGGCGGCGGCGCCGAGGGCCAGGCGCTGACCGAGGAGGCGCGGCAGGCCGCTAGCAGCCTCGCGGCCGACATCCTGCGCGAAGCGCAGCTCAACTACAGCCTCACGCTGGCCGAAACCGTGCAACGCAACCTCGTGGCGGCCACCGGCGCCAACGACCGGGGCGTGCGCCAGAACCTCTTCTACGTCATCCGCCACGCGCGCATCCCCGCCATCCTGGTCGAGCTGGGTTTCGTGAGCAACCCCGACGAGGGGCGCAAGCTAGCCAGCGACGCCTACCAGCAGACGCTGGCGCAGGCCCTGGCAGACGGCGTGCTGGAGTTCCTGCGCGGCGGCGGGCTCTCGGCGCAGCGGTAGTCGCCAGCGCCATGAACCTTTCTGGAGCGCGCCCACGGGCCGGGCGGGCGCCAGTGTTAGCATTGCCCAACCATGCAGGCGGCCGCAGATAACACCACCGGTGCCCATGGCGCCGCAAACGACCTCGCCGGCGCCGATGCCGGTCACGTGGTCGGGGCGGGCGGGGTCGTCTTCAACGCTCACGGCAACGTCCTGCTGCTGCTGCACGTGAACGGCGACTGGATCTTCCCCAAGGGCCACGTCGAGGGCTCAGAGAGCCTGCTGGAAGCCGCGCTGCGCGAAGTGACCGAGGAGACCGGCGTAACGGCCTGGTGCCCTGAACCCGGCCGCAGCTGGACCACCACCTACCGCAACGCGCACGGCGTGCCGCGCCGGATCACCTGGTTCGCCTGCGTCACTGACGACGAGAGTCCGCAAATCACCGAGAAGTCGTTCGTTGAGGCCGCCTTCCTACCGCCCGATGCGGCTCAAAGGCAGCTCACGTTCGACGCCGATCGCAACCTGCTCGACGCCATCGTGACCGCGGGCGGTCACCTGCCAGGGGGCCGCAAGCTATGACCACCCTGAAAGCCGCCGACCAAACAGCCGCCAGCAGTAGGCGCGCCGCGGGGCACGCGCTGCTGGGCAACACCGGCGACGTCAGCGCCGAGGCGTTCCTGGACGGCCTGCGCAACCTGCGTGTAACCGGCACCCTGGCGCTGTCCGACCAGGGCGGCAGCATGCTGCTCCTACTGGCCAAGGGCCAGGTCGAGGCCAGCTTCAAGCTCGGCGCCTACGACGACCTTGGCGCTACCGGCCAGGGCTTCCACCTCAACCCGCACGAGCCCACCGATCTTCCCCGACTGCCAGCCCGCGACCCGAGCAGCGCCTCGCCTCTGCTGCGGGCGCTGCCCCGGCTGGCGCCGCCCGAACGGCTGCGCCCCGGTGCCGTGCACCTCGGGCGCCTGCTGGACCGCCTGGCCGACACCGGCTTCGGCGGCGCCATCACGTACCACGAACCGCAAGGCCCCGCCCTGGCGCTGCTACTGGGCGGCACCATCCGCGCCGCCGTGCACGAGGCGGGCGGCAGGCTCCACTCACACGCCGAGGCGCTGCGTGCCCTCCAGCGCGCCGAGCAGCCGAAGGCCAAGGGCAGCATGGAGCTCGAAGCGCTGGACGCCGCCATCATGATGCCGGTCACCGCCTTCGCCATCGAGCAGTCCGCGCAGGCCAGCCCGGGCTTCAGCGGTCTGGAGGTCACCTCCGTCGGCTTCCGCTACTGGAAGGGCGGGCAGCCGTTCCTGCTAGTGCCGGGCGAGACTCAGGGGCCACAACGCCGCTACGCTCTGCCCGAGGAAGCCACCGCCAAGGCGCCCGAGATAGCCCTGCCCGCCGAACCGCCCGGCTGGGAGGAGCAGCGCTACAACCTCACCCTGCGCGGGCGCGACGCGCTCGACACCATGATGGAACTCAGCATGCAGTTCAGGGCCGAGTTCGGCCGCGAGGGTCAGCGCATTCTGCAGACGCTGGGGCGCGGCGCCACGCTCGAGCAGGCCGCCTCCGAGCTGGGCATCGAGCTCGGCAAGCTCAAGCCGTGGCTCGAGCGCTTCGAGGCCGACGGCATGCTGCGCCGCAGCGGGCGTTAGGCGCCCACGGGCTCCAAGTTGGCCGCAGCTAGGTCAGTGCCCGCGTGCAGCCTAAGTTCATGCGTGGGCGGCGCCATCTTTGGCGTATCCTGTGACCTCGTGGAGGCCCCCGTTGTACGAACCTCGTGACGAGATCTCGCTGCGCGAGCTCTACCTGATATTCCGCGCCGGCCTGGTGGCCATCGTGCTGGCAGCGCTGGTCGCGGGCGCCGCTGCGTTCCTGTACATCGGCTCGCGGCCGGCTTCGTACGAGGCTACCGCCACCGTTCAGGTCAACGTGCCCGTGGCCGACTCCGCTAACGAGGAGGCAGCGTGGTTGCTGCCGCCCGCCGGCATCGGCATGAACAGCTACCGCGCGCTGGCCAACCGCCCCGCCGTTATCGCCGCCGGTCTCGGCGTGCCCGCCAGCAACACCGAC
>JBAYRM010000220.1:0-2923 GCA_041676665.1 Trueperaceae bacterium | reverse complement strand
GTTCATCGGCGGCAAGCAGAAGCGCCCCGACGGCAACTACGTCTACCCGGTGGTGGGCGAGGGCGGCAAGCGCGTGGGGCAGGCGCCGCTAGGCAACCGCAAGGACGTGCGCGACGCCGTGGAGGCCGCCGACAAGAGCGCAGCCTGGACCAAGAACACGGCGCACGGCCGCGCCCAGGTGCTTTACTACCTGGCCGAGAACCTGAGCCTGCGGGCGCCCGAGTTCGAGGAGCGCCTGCGCGCCCTCACCGGCGCGGACCGTAAGGCCGCCGAGCGCGAGGTGCACGCCAGCATCGCCCGGCTCTTCAGCTACGCGGCCTGGGCCGATAAGTACGACGGCTCTGTGCACCCAACCCCCATGCGTAACGTGACACTAGCCATGAACGAGCCGTGGGACGTGCTAGCCGTGGTGGCGCCCGAAGAGGCGCCGCTGCTGGGCTTCGTGTCGCTGGTGGCGCCCGCCCTGGCCATGGGCAACCGCGTGGTGGCCGTGCCCAGCTCGAAGGCGCCCCTGGCGGCGACCGACCTGTACCAGGTCTTCGAAACATCTGATCTACCCGCTGGTGCCGTGAACATCGTCACCGGCGTGAAAGACGAGCTAGCCGGGGTGCTGGCCAAGCACGACGCCGTGCAGGCCATGTGGTACTTCGGATCGAGAGAGGGCAGTGAAGTGGTCGAGCGTGAGAGCGCTGGCAACCTGAAGGCCACCTGGGTGAACTTCGGGCGTAAGCGCGACTGGTACGACCCCGTGCAGGGCGAGGGACGCGAGTTCCTCCGCCACGCCACGCGGGTGAAGAACATCTGGGTACCGTATGGCGAGTGAGTTACAGCCCCGCGCCGCCACGGCCGGGTTCCTGGATCACTTGCGGGCCGAGACGGCCAAGCTGCGCGAGGAGGGGCTCTACAAGGACGAGCGGGTCATAACCTCCCAGCAGCAGGCGATCGTGAACGTGGGCGGCACGGAGCTCCTCAACCTGTGCGCCAATAACTACCTGGGGCTCGCCAACCACCCCGAGGTCATAAAGGCTGCTCACGCCGGGCTGGATGAGCGCGGCTTCGGCGTGGCGTCCGTGCGCTTCATCTGCGGCACGCAGGACATCCATAAAGAGCTCGAGGCGCGCGTGAGCCGCTTCCTTGGCACCGAGGACACCATCCTCTACTCCAGCTGCTTCGACGCCAACGGCGGCCTGTTCGAGACCATCCTCGGCCCCGACGACGCCATAATCTCCGACTCCCTCAACCACGCCAGCATCATCGACGGCGTGCGCCTAAGCAAGGCCAAGCGCTTCCGTTACGCCAACAACGACCTGGCCGACCTCAGGCGCCAGCTGGAGGCGGCAGAGGGCTCGCGCTTCAAGCTCATAGCCACCGACGGAGTGTTCTCCATGGACGGCGTCATCGCCGACCTGAAGGGCATCTGCGACCTGGCCGACGAGTTCGGCGCCATGGTCATGGTGGACGACTCGCACGCCACCGGCTTCACGGGTGAGGACGGGCGCGGCACGCACGAGCTGACCGGCACCATGGGCCGCGTGGACATCATCACCAGCACGCTCGGCAAGGCGCTGGGCGGCGCGTCGGGCGGCTTCACCAGCGGGCGTAAAGAGATCGTGGAGTGGCTACGGCAGCGCAGCCGGCCCTACCTGTTCTCCAACTCGCTGGCGCCCTCGCTGGTGGTGGCCTCCATCAACGTGCTCGACATGCTGGAGGGCGGCGCCGAGCTGCGCGCGCGCCTGCGCGATAACGCCGCGTTCTTCCGCACCGCCATGACCAACGCCGGCTTCACGCTGGCCGGCGCGGGGCACCCCATAATTCCCGTCATGATCGGCGACGCCGCGCTGGCGGCGCGCATGGCCGACGAGCTGCTGAAGCGCGGCGTCTACGTAATAGGCTTCTCGTTCCCCGTGGTGCCGCGCGGCGAGGCGCGTATCCGCACGCAGATGTCGGCGGCGCATACGAGAGCGCAGCTAGAGCGCGCGGTGGCCGCCTTCACGGAAGTGGGCCGCGAACTGGGCGTGATCGCTTGAGAGCGTTAGCCAAGCTCGAGCCCCGCGAGGGCATCTGGCGCATAGACGCCGCGGAGCCCGTGGCGGGCCCCAACGACCTGCTCATCCGCGTCAGCAAGACCAGCCTGTGCGGCACCGACGTGCACATCTACAACTGGGACGAGTGGAGCCAGCGCACCGTGCCCGTGCCGCTCATCACGGGCCACGAGTGGGTGGGCGTGGTGGCAGGCATGGGCAGCGAGGTGCGCGGCTTCGAGATTGGCGACCGCGTGAGCGGCGAGGGGCACATAACGTGCGGCCATTGCCGCAACTGCCGCGCCGGCCGCCGTCACCTGTGCCGTAACACGGTGGGTGTGGGCGTGCAGCGTCAGGGCGCGTTCGCCGATTACTTCGTGCTGCCCGCCTTCAACGCCTTCAAGCTGCCGGACAGCATCTCGGACGACGTGGGCGCCATCCTCGATCCCTTGGGCAACGCTGTGCACACGGCCCTCACCTACGACCTGGTGGGCGAGGACGTGCTCATCACCGGCGCGGGGCCGATAGGCCTCATGGCGGCGGCCGTGGCCCGCTTCGTGGGCGCGCGGCACATCGTCATGACCGACATCAACCCTGAGCGCATCAAGATGGCCACCGCCATGGGCGCCACCGTGGCTGTGAACGTGGCCGAGCCCGGCGCCAACCTGCAGGACGTCATGGCCGACCTCGGCATGGTGGAAGGCTTCGATGTGGCGCTAGAGATGTCGGGTGCGCCCGGCGCGTTCGGGCAGATCCTGGAGACCATCATCCACGGCGGCAAGATCGCGCTGCTGGGCATACCCAGCAAGGACATCGCCATCGACTGGAACCAGGTGATCTTCAAAGGCCTCAACATCCAAGGCATCTACGGCCGGCAGATGTTCGAGACCTGGTACAAGATG
>JBAYRM010000219.1:0-2947 GCA_041676665.1 Trueperaceae bacterium | reverse complement strand
GTTGGCTGCTCGGCGCCGCTCACGCTTCCTGCTGCTCCTTCCACTCCACGAGCTTCTCCACGATCTCCTCCACCACGTCAACCGAGTTGCGTCCGTCGGTGGACACCTTGATGGAGGCTACCGCGTCGTACGCCGCCTGACGCGCGGCCATGAGTTCGCGTATGCGCTCCTGCGGGTCGCCCTGCTCTATCAGCGGGCGGCGGTGGCGCCGGGTGCGCTTGAAGACGGTCTCGGGGCTGGCCGAGAGCACGATCACGGGCCCGCGCGAGCGCAGCAGCTCCCGGTTTTCGGGCCGCATGACGGTGCCGCCCCCGGTAGATACCACCACCTCGTCGAGCCTGATGCAGCGCCTCACGACCTCGGTCTCGTAATCGCGGAACACCTTCTCGCCGTAGAACTCGAACACGTCGGGGATGCGCATGCCGCTCACGCGCTCGATGACGCGGTCGGTGTCGATGAAGGTGAGTTGCAGGCGCCGCGAGAGCTCCCAGCCTATGCGGCTCTTGCCCGTGCCCATGAAACCTGCCATGGCCACCCACGTGACCACGCGGTCCTCCACGAAGTGACGTGGCCGCTGCGGCCCCACGCTAATAGGCCGCGGTGTACTCGCGGTGAGCGGCGAGGGCGCTGCTGACCTCACGCACGGTGTCGGCGCCGAACTTGTCCAGGACGGCGTCGGCCAGCACGACGGCGCACATTGAGAGCACCACGATGGAGGCGGCCGGTACGGCGGTGACGTCGGAGCGTTCACGCGAGGCCGCCACCGGCTGGTGCGTGACCACGTCGACCGTCTGCAGGGGCTGCATCAGGGTGGCGATGGGCTTCATGGCGGCCCGAACCACCAGTTCCTCGCCGTTGGTCATGCCGCCCTCAAGGCCGCCCGAGCGGTTGGAGGCGCGCTGGTAGCGGGCGTCCTTCGAGCCCACGATGGCGTCGTGCACCGCGCTGCCGGGTAGGGTGGCGGCGCGCCAGCCGTCGCCGATCTCGCAACCCTTCATGGCCTGGATGCTCATAACGGCTTGTGCGAGGCGGCCGTCGAGCTTGCGGTCCCACTGCGCGTAAGTGCCCAGACCCACGGGCACGCCGCGGAAGCGCGCCTCTACCACGCCGCCGATGGTGTCGCCGTCCTCCTTGGCCTGCGCGACGCGGTCGATGATGCGGTCCTCGGCGTCTTGATCGAAGGTGCGCAGCGGGCTGGCGTCCAGGTCGTGCAGGCGGTCCCACTGCATGCCGCCGTCGCACTCGATGCCGGCCATGCTGACCACACGCGCAGAACCTTCGATGCCGAGTTCCTCGAGCAGCCTCAGCGCCACCGCTCCGGCCGCCACGCGGCCGGCTGTCTCTCTGGCGCTGGCGCGTTCCAGCACGTCGCGCAGGTCCTTATGCCCGTACTTGATGCCGCCGGTGAGGTCGGCGTGACCCGGCCGCGGCTCGGTGAGGGCGCGTTTGCGCGGTTCGTTGCCGGGCTCCGGCGCCATGACGTCGAGCCAGTTCTGCCAGTCCTTGTTGGGGATCTCGAGCGCCAGGGGAGAGCCCGTGGTGCGGCCCGCCCTAACTCCGCCCTTGATGGTGGCGCGGTCCTGTTCGATGATCATGCGCTGACCCCGGCCGTAGCCGCTTTGGCGCCGCCTGAGCCAGGGGTCGATGTGGTCGGCGGCCATCAGCGGCAGGCCGGCGGGCACGCCGTCTAGGATCACGGTCAGAGCCGGCCCGTGCGACTCGCCGGCGGTGAAGAACCTGAGCATCTGAGTAGCGTAGCACGCGCTTCTGGGCGGCCCCAATGAGAACTGCCCGGCTGGTTAGCCGGGCAGTCTGGCGGTGTATCAGAGTGGGCGCGAGGCGCCCAGCGGCGTTAGTCGATGACCTGCGAGGTGACTATCAGGATCAGGTCTGACTTCTCGTCTTCGGAGACGGTGGAGCCGAACAGCTCGCCGATGATGGGGATGGCGCCCAGGATCGGGACGTTGCGCTTGGTCATCGTGAAGTTGCTCTGCAGCAAGCCACCCAGCAGCGCGGTCTGGCCCGGCTGCAGGTTGATGGTGGAGGTGACCGCGCGAGTCGACAGGTTGAGGAAGCTCGGGTCGTTGGTGGTCGACAGCACGTCTTCTACGCGCGCCACGATGTTGAGCGTCACGCTGCCGTCGTTGGCCACGCGCGGGGTCACTTCGAGCTGAACGCCGTAGGGGATCTCGCGCTCGATGTTCTCGCTGGCGCCGGGGATGCTGATGAAGATGGTGCCACCTGACTGGATGGTGCCCGTCTGGTTGTCGAGGACGGTGATGGTTCCGTCGTCCACGCGCTGCGAGAGCCCCTGGGTCTCGAGAGCGTCGAGGATGGCGCCGATGTTGAAGCTGGAGACGGCGGCGGCGCTGTTGAACACGAAGCTGAGGCCCGTGTCGAGGATGCTGGCCGCCATCTGGCCGAAACCGCCGGTGATGTCGAGACCCAGGTCGTAGGTCACGCTGTGAGCCACTTCCTGAATGCGGATCTGGACGTTCACCTGCTTGCGTGGCAGGTCGAGCTGGGGAATGAGCTCCGCCAGGCGGGCCTGCACGGTTGCGCTGCCGGTAACGATGAGGGAGTTGGTGCGCCGGTCGGCCACGACGGTGAACGCCTCAAGGCGCTGACCGGTCTCGTCGTTGCTGATCACGCCGGTGGAGGTGAGCACCGCGGCGAGGTCCTGAGCTACAGCGTTGGACAGCAGGTAGGTGCGCTGTTCCAGCGGCACCTGCTCGGCGGCGGTGTCGAACTGGTCAAGCAGCGAGCGCACGCGGTCGTGCTGCTCCTGGGTGCCCATAACCACGACGCTCTGCACGCCGGGCAGCGCCTGGGCGTCTAGGCCTTGTATGGAGGCCTGCAGGATCTCGACCACTTGCTGGGGGTCGGAGTTCACGCGGTAGAAGCGCTGCTCAAGCTGCGAGGCGCGCGGCTGCTCGGCGACGGGCTC
>JBAYRM010000218.1:0-2974 GCA_041676665.1 Trueperaceae bacterium | reverse complement strand
GTGGCGCCCAGCACCAGGTTCACGCTCTCTGCCACCGGGATCCCGACGATGCGGATGTCGAGCCCCGCCCCGCCCCTGAACGCGTCGCCCGCGTTGAAACCCACCTTGATAGGCAGCTCCACCGCGGCCAGGGTGGCGTCGCTAACAACCACCTCGTCGCGCAGCGGCACGTAGAGCCGCCCCACCCGCAACGAACCGTGGCTGAGGCGCACCTCCAGGTCGGCGAGGTTCACCAGCGCCACGGCGCCCATAACCTCGTACGGCGCCTCCTCCAGGCCGATGCAGGTGGTAATGCCAGCGCCCTCCACCCGCAGCGCGCTGCCCTCCAGCACGGCCAGCTCCCCGCGCAGCGCCAGGGCAGTACCCTCGAGCTTCAGGTTCGTCATGGCCATGCGCCCCGTTATCAGGTCAACGCTCAGGTCGGCGGCCGAGCCCGCCATGTCGGGGCCCACCACCTGCGCGTTCATGAGCGTGAGGCCGGTCGTGGTGGCGCGCAGCAGGTCGCCGGTCATGCGCCACTGGTCCATGTACAGCGTCGGCGACGGCGCCTCCAGCCGAATGTCGGACGAGAGGCCCTCCACCCGCACGCTCTCGGCCATCACGGTCCACTCGCCGCCCACGGCGGTAACGCACACGCCGCCGTAGAACTCGGCTGCGTCCTCGGCGCTTATAGAACGGAACTGGGAGTAGTAAACCGCAAGGAAATCCGGCAAAGTAACCGTGGCCGTATCGGGCCCCCGCGAGCACTGCGCCGCCGCGGTGGCAAAAAGCGCCAGCAGCAGCGCAGCTACGACCAGATGCCGAACCCTCACCGGTACATCATGACCTTTAGCGCCAAGGCGCGCTGCGCAGAGTTACGCTCCAGCAGCGCGCAAACGGCTACAGGGTCAACCTAGAGCAACCCGTCGAAGCGCTCTAGCAGTTCGGGCCTCACCTCGGTGGCCGCGTCGTAGCTGGGTTCGCCGTCACGCAGCACCATGCGCAGCTCAAGCCGACCGCCCTCCTCGGGGGAGGTCATGGTGAACAGCGAGTCACTGAACGAGTAGTTGCCCACCAACAAGACGTCGCCCGTTACAGCGTCGAGGTACAGCCGGTCGGCCTCGAACGTCGGGCCAGTAGCCACCACGCCGCCGCCGAACACGGCCACCTGACGGTTGGCGTAGTACGCCAGCGAGCCAGCGCCGATGGTGAGGGCGCCGCGCGCCAGCGACAGACCGCCGCTGGCGTTGAGCACACCCGACTGCAGGTCGAGCCTTAACGACTGCGCGGTCACCACGCCGAAGTCGCCGTTCACCCGTGCGCCACGCGCCTCCACGAAGGCGCCGGCCAGGTACTCGATGTGGGTGGCGCTAAGCTCCACGCCGGTGCTCTGATCGGTGATCACCCCACCGTCGGGCATGGTGGTCACGCCGGTAGCGATGTCGAACAGCTGCCGGCCAGCCGGCGAGACGGTGAGCGAAGCGAACGGCTGCGCGGCCAGCGCCACGAAGAGCGCGGTAGCCAGGGTCAGCGCCAGCGTCAACGAGAGTCGGCTGCGGTGGAAGACGGATGCTCGGTCAGCCATGCGGCGAGTGTACGGGCCGCCGCGTGAGAAGAGCCTGCCACCCGACACCACTGCCTTAACCGTGCGACCACCGGCACCGCCGTTACCCCCAGAGGCGCGCATAGCGTCAGCCCGGCCCGAGCGACATGACGAACGAAGCGTCGAACGGCCGCTCGGCCAGTATCTCGGCGCCAGCCTCCGGCGGCGTGCTCATGACCTGCTCCACCATCTCGTTCACGCTCATGTAACTGCCCAGCGTCTGGAAGTAGGTGCCGAACGACATGAGCCGGCCCAAAGGCGTCTCGGCCCTGAAGGTGAGGCTGGTGGCGATCTTGCGCTGCGAGCGGCGCCACTCCTCGGCCGATATGCCGCCCTGCTGCACCTCGGCGAGCACGCCCTTAAAGCGCTTAAGCACCTCGTCGGCGCGGCCCGGGTCGGCGCTGAGGTAACCCACGAACGCTCCCGCCCCCTCAGAAGACTCGTGGCTCAGCCAGGCGCTGTCGGTGAGCCCCTTGTCGACCAGTTCCCAGTACAGCCGGCTGCCGCTGCCGTCGCCTATGGCGTTGGCCAGGATGCTGGCGGCGAAGCGCTGCGGGTCCTCAACCGCCAGGCCGGGAGCGAACAGCGCGGTGTGCCGCCGGTTGAGGGTGGCGTCGGCGACGCTGTCGTAACCCGCCTTGTGCAATGGCGCGTTCTTCTCGCGACTGACCTCGTAATCGCGCCAGCCGGCGGTGGCCGCTTCGGCACGCTCCAGCAGCTCGTTCCACTGGTAGTTGCCGGCCAACACGAGGCACACGTTGCCAGGAGCGTAACGCTGCTCGAAGTAGGCACGCATGGCGCTCTGCTGCAGGCCGCCCACGCTCTCCTTGCTGCCCAGCACGCTGTTGCCCAGCGGGTGCCCGTTCCAGAAGCGCTCGTTAGCTAGTTCGAACAGCCTCTGCGCCGGGCGGTCCTGGTACATGGCGATCTCTTCCAGGATCACCTTCTTCTCCATGTCGAAGTCTTCCTGACGCAGGCTCGGGCGCATGAGCTCCGACAAGAGGTCCAGCAGCGCCCCGGCGCGGTCCGCGGGCACGGCACCGTAGTACACGGTGCGCTCCTCGCTCGTGTAGGCGTTGTAGTCGGCGCCGAGCTCGTCGAAGGTGCGGTTGATGTCGTCGGCGCTGAGGCGTTCGTTGCCCTTGAACATCATGTGCTCAAGGAAGTGCGACACGCCAGCTATGTCGGCCGTCTCGTCGCGGGAGCCCGCGTGCACCATGTACCCAACGGCGGCGCTTTGAGCGCGCGGGTTGTGCTCGCCTATGACCGTGAGCCCGTTCGGCAGCACCGTGTGGTCGAAGCGTAGTTGGTCGCTCATGCCAGGCCCTCCGCGGCGGCCGCTGCCGGTACGCCCAGCCCGCCTTCAGGCAGCTGCCCCAGGGTAACGATGGT
>JBAYRM010000217.1:0-2974 GCA_041676665.1 Trueperaceae bacterium | reverse complement strand
GCTGCTACTGGGCCTGGCTGCCGCGGTGGTAGCAGGCATGCTCGCAGCCGCCCTACACGCGTGCCTGTCGGTCACCTTGGCGTCGAACCAATACGTCAGCGGACTCGCCATCACCATCGGCGGCGTGGGCCTCGCCAACCTGCTCGGGCGCGACTGGGTGGGGCGCCGCCTGGCCGAGCCCATGGGCTTCGTCACCGTGCCTGTGCTGTCGGAGATACCCATCATCGGTCCCGCGCTGTTCGTGGACCAGTACCCGCTCACTTACGTAGCGCTGATAATCGCGCCGTTGATCTGGCTCTTCATGTTCCGCACCCGCCCCGGGCTCACGGTCCGCACCGTAGGCGAGTCGCCCGCGGCGGCCGACACGGCCGGCATCTCGGTCCGGCGCGTGCGCTTCATGGCCGTCGTGTTCGGCGGCGCCCTGGCGGGCCTGGCTGGCTCCTACTTCTCGCTGGCCTACCGGCCCTCATGGGGCGAGAACATAACGAACGGGCTCGGCTGGATCGCGTTGGGGCTAGCCATCCTCGCGTTGTGGCACCCCATGCGCGCCATACCCGCCGCGCTGCTCTTCGGAGCCTTCTTCACCCTTTCCTTCCGGCTGCAGGGGGTCCTGCCGCCGGAGTTGCTGACCGTTCTCCCGTACCTCGTGACCGTGCTGGCGCTGACGCTCATCGCGCTGCGCGGCGGCCGAGGTGCCGTGGGGGCGCCCGAAGCGCTCGGGACGCCCTACCGCAGGGGAGAACGCTGACTATGGCCACGACCGGGAGCAGCGGGTTCCCGGTGGGCGAGGTGGGCGCACCCACCTTTTACGCGACTGGAGGACGTTACCGGGAGACGAGAGCCCCGGCCGACTCCACTGGAGGTCGTATGCGGCACATCCGTCGAGTTGCCATCCTGGCACTTCTAGCCCTCTTGACCAGCTCTGCCTTCGCCCAGCGAGACGACATCAAGGCATGCTGGATCTACATCGGTCCCGTGGGTGACTACGGTTACTCCTACGCACACGACCTCGGCCGTCTGCAGACCATGGCCGACCTGCCAGGCATCGAAACCGCCTACGTGGAGGCCGTGGCAGAAGCGGACGTGGAGGCCACCGTCGACCAGCTCGTGGCCGACGGCTGTAACGTCATCTTCGGCACCAGCTTCGGCTTCGGCGACGGCATCCTCGCCTCCGCCGAGCGCTACCCGGACGTCATCTTCGGTCACGCCACCGGTGTGGAACGCGCCCCCAACGTCCTCACCTACATGGCCGACTTCTACCAGGTCTACTACCTCAACGGCCTCATCGCCGGCGCCGTTACCGAGACCGACACCGTCGGTTACGTAGCCGCGTTCCCCATCCCCGAAGTCAAGCGCCACATCAACGCCTTCGCGCTCGGCGTGCAGGAAGTCAACCCCGACGCCAAGGTCGTGGTGCGCTGGATCTACAACTGGTTCGACCCGGCCGGCGCCACCGAGGCCACCGAGGCCCTCATCGCTGACGGCGCCGACGTGTTCGCCTACACCGAGGACACCCCCACCGTGCCGCAGGTGGCCGCCGCCCGCGGACTGACTTCGTTCGCTCACTACGCCTCCATGGACGCGTTCGCGCCCGACACGCTGGCCTCCGGTCAGCTGGTGCACTGGGGCGTGCTGACCACCGACATCCTTAAGAAGGTCATCGACGGCACCTACACGGCGAACAACCTCGAGGACGTTGATTACTTCTGGCTCATGGCCGAAGGCTCCGTCGAGGCCGGCACCGAGCCCGGCGTGGTCGTCAACCCCGCCTACGCGGAACGCCTGCGTTCCGTTTCGGTGAACGGCGAGACCGTTTACGATCTGGTCATGCGCCGCGTGGCCGAGATGAGCGCCACCCCCGTAGAGTTCGAGCCGTTCGCCGGCCCGGTCTCTGACCGCCAGGGCAACGTCATCTACGCCGCGGGCGAGGGCCCGACCGTGCTGGAACTGCTCGGCATGCAGTGGGCCGCGTCCAACGTCGAGGGCCCCTGGGAGGGCGAACCGTAAGCGCAGCCACCGGAACGACTGCCGTCATCCCGACCGCCCGCGAAGTCGCGGCAGCGGTCGGGGTGGCAAGCGGTCGCGAGCAGGCGACTCTGCTGTTGGCTGGTGGCCGCCTCGTTAACGTCTTCACCAACGAGGTGCATGCGGCCGACGTGCTCGTGGCCGGCCGGCTCATAGCCGGCATATTCGATCCCGACGACGGCGCAGCAGCCGAGCGTCGCCGCAACGCCGTGGAGGTCGTAGATCTCCACGGCGCCTTCGTGGTGCCCGGACTCATAGACGGGCACGTTCATATCGAGTCGTCGCTGGTGAGCGCCGCTGAGTACGCCCGCGGCGTGCTCGGCCGCGGCGTGACCGGCGCCGTGTGCGACCCGCACGAGATAGCCAACGTGGCCGGCGAGAACGGCGTGCGGTGGCTGCTGGAGGCCACTGACACGCTCCCGTTCGATGTCTGGGTGACCGTGCCCTCGTGCGTGCCGTCCAGCCCGTTCGAGACCGTGGGCGCCGACTTCGGTCTGCCCGCCATGGAGCGGCTCCTGGAGCACCCGCGCGTGGTCGGCGTGGCCGAGCTCATGAGCTACCCGGACGTGGTCGCGGGCGACCCTGCCACCCTCGCTAAGGCGCGCCTGGGCGAGGAACGCTCTCTCCCTGTGGAGGGGCACGCCCCGGGCCTGAGCGGCGCCGCCCTGCAGGCGTACCTGGCCAGCGGCGTCGGCTCCGATCACGAGTCCACTGTGCTGGAGGAGGGCATGAACAAGCTCCGCTCCGGCGCATTCCTGATGGTGCGCGAGGGCTCGGTGACCCGCGACCTGAACGCCCTCATGCCTTTGGTGCACGAACGGCACGGTGACCGCATAGGTTTCGTGACCGACGACAGGCTGCCGCACGACCTGCTGACCGAGGGCGCGCTGGAGCTCATGGTGCGCCGCGCCGTAGCTGCCGGTGTGAACCCCGCCTACGCGGTCCGCTG
>JBAYRM010000216.1:0-2982 GCA_041676665.1 Trueperaceae bacterium | reverse complement strand
TATAGGCGTCCTCGATGTAACCCTTTATGAGGCCGTAAACCTCGAAGCCGTTACTCAACTGGAACGTCAGCGTGGGGTCGGTTAGCTCGCCGGCTTCCACCCGCTCCACGTACTCGGCCAGGCCCATGCGGTCCCGGTACTGCGGGTAGCCCGGCAGCTGGCCGCCCGCCACGATGCCGCGCTTACCGAGCCGCCGCACCAGCGCCTTACGTGCGTCGTACAGCTCGCGGCCCAGCCCGAGACCTCGGTAGTCGGGGTGAACGCTGATGTCGGCCCCGTAGTACCAGTCGCCCTCCGGGTCGTGATTGGCGTAGGTGCCGCCCGCGATCATCTCGTTGAACGAGTGGTCCGGCCTTGCCAGGTCGAAGCGCACGAGGAAACCAGAACCCAGGCCCACCACCCGCTCGGCTGGCAGCGGCGTGCCGTCCGGCGCGTCGGCGGCCAGGGCCACGAACTCGCCCTCGGGGAACACCTGCTGGTGCTGGCGGAAGTGCTCGGCCTTCATGAGCTCTTGGTCGGCCAGGTTAGGGAACACCGTGCGCTGCAGCTCCTCCAGCGCCTCCGCGTGCTCGGGAGCGGCGGGCGCCACGCGCACCCTGGGCTTGGTCCGGTTGTCCGCCATTCTCAGCCCTCGACTGCGCCGCCAACGGGCACGCCCTGGCCCGCGCCGGCGCTAACCACGAAGCGCTCGTACTCGCCCTCGCTGGGGCGACCCGCCACAGTCCACAGCTCGCGGGTGGCCGGGCGCATGATGACCGCGCCGCAGGTGCCCACGAAGCGCGGCTCCACCCCCGCGTGGCAGATGTTGGCCGTGTCGGCCGTGACGGCCTGTAGGTCGTTGATGGTGAGGTCCTCGCGGTCGAGCAGGCGGTCGGCGTCGGCGAGACGCGCCTCCGAGTCCTGCTGCGAGGCGGGCTCGCGCTTGCGCTCCACGCTCCTCGTCTCAGGCAGCAGGCAGTGGTTGGTGTGCGCCAGGGCCGCGTCCTGCAGGCGCTGCACGTGGGTGGTGCTGACCATGGCCTCCACGTGAGCGCCGTTACCCGTAGCGTCCATGACCATGTAGTAGTGAGCGCCCGCCAGGTGCGCCCCCTGCAGCACCGCCAGCGCGGCGTCCAACGTCTCTTCCTGCAGCATGCGGCGCACCACGAACGGCCAGGTCACGCCCGCGCGCCCGTTAGCGCCGAGCAAATTGGTGATGCCGACGCTCAGGCCCGCCTCGTTCATGCCGATCATGCCCACGGCGCCGGCGGTGGTGAAGACGTCGAACGCGGGCGCATCCTTAGGGCGGCCGCGCAGCAGCACCACGTGCTCGGCGGAGCCCTCGTGCATGTCCCACGTCTGGCCAATGGCGCCATGCCCGCCGCGCATGCGCGCGTTCGGCACGAGGAACGCTGTGCAGTCGTCCAGCGCCTTGGTCTCCAGCACCGCCTGGCTACCGGCCGCCATGGTGTCGACGAAGTCGGTGAAGCCGCCCACCACGATCAGCTCGGCCAGGCTCAGGTCGGTGGCGTCCGCCATGCCCTCAAGCTCCTCGGCCAGCTCGGGCGAGAAGCGCCGGTGATGGTCCAGGCACGCCTCGGCCACGGCCAGCACCTCGGCGCGGCTACTGGAGCGGCCGGTCCAGCCTTCCTCGCCAGCTAGGCGCATGCGCTCGACCGCATAGTCGCGAATAGCGTCGCGGAACGCGCGCCCGTGCGCCAGACCGAACTCGTAAGGAGAGCCGCGAAGCTCCAGCGTGGGTACTTTCATGGACACATCCTAGGCCCAAAGAGAGGCTGGGTTCGCGTGAACCTGCGGGTTCACGCCCGTTTTGCACATCCTAGGCCTCAGGAGAGGATCGAGCCGTCCTCAGTGCGCCAGTTGAGCCGCACTGGCGTGCCCTCGCTCAGCATGCCGGCGTAGCCGTGCCGCTGGTTCTGCACGCGCGCCACCACCTCGAAGCCGCTCACCTCAACCAGGTAGCGGGCGTCGGTGCCGAGGTAGTGAACGCCTTTCACCCGCCCGGTGAGCTCGGTGTGCGCCGCGTCGGAGACGGTCTCGGCGCCGTCCGCTGCCGCGGCCACCTCCATCTTCTCGGGCCTCACCGCCAGCGTGGCGGGACCGCCGACCTCCACCTCCGGGTCGCGCAGCACGCCCTCCAGGGCGGCGCCCGTCGTCAGGCGCAGGAGGCCCATGCGGCCGCTCTTGCTCTCGAGGGTGCCCTCAACGAAGTTGGTCTCGCCGATGAAGTCGGCCACGAAGCGGCTGGTGGGCTGCTCGTATATCTGGTCGGCGCGGCCTATCTGCAGCACCTCGCCCTCGCTCATGACCGCGATCCTGTCGGCCATGGTGAGAGCCTCCTCCTGGTCGTGGGTCACGTAGATGAACGTGATGCCTACCTCCTGCTGCAGCTGCTTGAGCTCGAACTGCATGGCGCGCCTGAGCTTCAGGTCGAGCGCGCCGAGGGGCTCGTCGAGCAGCAGCACGGAGGGGCGGTTAACCAGCGCGCGCGCCAGCGCCACGCGCTGCCGCTGCCCGCCCGAGAGCGCCTTAGGTTTGCGCGTGCCCACGTGCGGCAGACGCACCATCTCCAGCGCCTCCTCGGCGCGCTTGCGGGCCTCCGTTGTCGGGACCTTGGCCATCTTGAGGCCGAACATGACGTTCTGCAGGACCGTCATGTGCGGGAACAGGGCGTAATCCTGGAAGACCGTGTTAACAGGCCGGTGGAACGACGGGATGCCCTCCATGGAGGTGCCCCGCAGCAGCAGCTCGCCCGACGTGGGGTCCTCGAAGCCGGCTATGACGCGCAGGGTGGTCGTCTTACCGCAGCCGGACGGGCCCAGCAGGGCGAAGAACTCGCCGTCGGCGATCTCCAGGCTGACGTCGTCGACGGCGCGCACCTGTTGCTTGGTGCGCGCGTCGACGAACTCCTTCACGAGGTTGCGAATCTCGACGGCGGGTTGGCTCATTCGCCTAAGCGTACTACCGCGCCGGGCTGCTAGC
>JBAYRM010000215.1:0-2983 GCA_041676665.1 Trueperaceae bacterium | reverse complement strand
GTAGACGTCGGCTAAGTCTGCCAGCGCCTCGCCGCGGTACGAGTACGACGGATCGGTAACCACTTCCGACAGCAGGTGCTCCGCCTGCTCGAGGCGGTCGGACTCGATCATGGCGAAGGCGGCTTCGTGCTGCGTGAAGGCGCGGTGTTCGGCTGGCGCTAGTTGGAGCGCGTGCTGATAAGCCGTGGCGGCCTCAGCGCTGCGCCCGAGCGCTGCCAGCGCCTGAGCGGTGGCGAACGAGACGCTGTACGAGGGGCCGCCTTCATGGTCGTCGAGCTGCGCCGCTTGCTCCAGGAGCTCGAGCGCCAGGTTCGGGTTGTCGAGCTCTAGATGGCAGCGGCCGAGCAGGTAGCGGTGCACGGCGCGCTCGTCCGGTCCCAGCGTGTCGTCTTCTACCTGCTCGAGCTGGGCTAGCGCCTCATCGGTGCGCAACAGCTCGACCAGGGCTCCGGCCAGGCTCAGGCGTTCGGCGCCAGCCTCGAGGGCGGGTGCCAACGCTACGGCCCGTTCGAACGCGTTGGCCGCGTCCTCCCATTCGCCCATGAGCTCGGCGCACTGCCCCAGTAGCGACCAGCGGCGCCACTCGAGGTACGCGGGCAGCTCGCCCTCCTCGATCTCGCCCAGGCGGGCTGCGGAGCTGCGGGCAGCGTCGACAGCGAACAGCGCCGCCGCCGCGTGGTACGCGGCCACCGCGTTCAGTTCGGGGTCAGGCGTGGTGGTGGGGCCCTGACTCTCGCCCTCCGCTGCGCCCTTGCCGCGCAGGCCCCGCTTGACCTCGCCGACGCTGGCGCCGCGGTAGGCGGCGAACTCCCAGTAGAGGGCGCGGTACAGCGGGTGCGACGCGAGGTTCGGGTCGGAAGTTACCGCGTTGCGCAGCGCCGGCTGACCGTTCTCGAGGCCGTCCTCGCCGTAGAGGGCGTAGAGGGCAGCGAGCTGCAGCCACGTCGCGCCGAGCGCGTGCCGGTTGGGGCCGCGGCGCAGGGCTCTCTCGAGCATCGCGAAGGCGACGTCGTACTGGCCCTCTGCCAAGGCCTGTCTTGCCGACTCTAGGTCGGCCGGGCGTTGACGCCGGAACAGCATGCGCCACGCTACCATGCACCCGCCAGGCCGAAGGGGCCGTTTACACACCTCCTAGACGGGCGGCAGCAGCGTCAGAGGCGCGAAACCGACACCACCTCGGCGCCCGCAGGAACGGCCGGAACAGCCCGGTGGAAGGTCTCCACCATGAGCCTTTCCGGCATGTTCCGCATGAAGCCGAGGACCGAGAGCGCCTGAGTGCGGTGGCAGGCGATGGCGCTGAGCTTGCGGGGCAGGTCGTCTCCCGCTTCGAGCCGGTGGGTCGGCGCCAGGTGGAGGGCCCGCATCTGCTCCTCCGGCAGGAAGCCGGGACGCTGCGGCCCCGTGAAACGCCTCTCCGCGGCGTAGTAATACAGGCTCTCCACGCGGTGCTCGGCCCGTTGCAGCGCCAGCTGCACCAGCCTGCTGGTGACCACATGATCCGGGTGGCCGTTTGAGCCGTTGGGCGGGAACGTGAGTACGGCCCTGGGTTTGGTGCGCTCGATCACCTGCAGCATCAGCGCAAGCAGCTCCTCCTCGGGTGCGGCCGCCAGTCCCGCGTGGGGCGCCATGCCGCGATCGTCGTCAGGTACGAAGTCCTGGTAGTCGGCTATGGTCACGTCGGTTACGCCCAGGGTGTCAAGGGCGGCGCGCAGCTCGGCTTCGCGCACGGCCGGCAGTTCGCTGCGGGCGCAGAGGCCCAGCGTGCGGCCGGCCGCGCCGCGGGTAAGGGTGAGCACAGCAGCGCCGCCGGCGGTTGCAGCGGTGCGGGCCAGCAGGGCGCCCGCCCCGAAGACCTCGTCGTCGGGGTGAGGCACGATCAGTAGTAGCTCGGTCATGAGCGCCAGCCTAACCCTGCCCCGGCGGCGGCTGCCCCGGGCCGGCCGCGCGGCCGCCACTTGCCAGTCCGGGCCCTTAAGAGCGATGATTCCAGCTGGGCCCAGGTCGGGCCCGAGGGAGCGAGGAGCTATACGTGCAGGGCCAATCACCGCGCGCGACAGCACGGTTCCAGATAACCAGGTTCCTACCCAAAGCGTCAGACTACAGCCGCAAGAGCGTCAGGTTCGACGTGCTGGCGGGCGTGACCGTGGCGTTCGTGGCGTTGCCGCTAGCGCTGGGCTTCGGTGTCACGTCCGGCGCCGGCGCCACGGCTGGCATCATCACCGCCATCGTGGCGGGCATCGTGGCCGCCGTGTTCGGCGGCTCCGACTTCCAGGTCACGGGGCCCACGGGCGCCATGACGGCGGTGCTTCTGCCGATCGTGGCCGTGCACGGCGCGGGTGTGCTGCCCATCCTCGGGGTAGGCGCCGGACTCATCCTCGTAGTGCTCGGCCTGGCCGGCGTCGGGCGCTACGTGCGCTACATACCGTGGCCGGTGGTGGCGGGCTTCACCAACGGCATCGCGGTCATCATCTTCCTGCAGCAGTTGCCCAACGTGCTCGGCGTTCAGGCGCCACTAGGCGAGAGCATCGTGGGGATCTCCATCCAGACGGTGCGCCTGTGGCTCGGTGAGCCGGGCGTGCTGACCATCCTCTTGGGCCTCCTGACCATAGCCATCATGGTCGGCTGGGGCCGCGTGAGTCAGCTGCGGGCGGTGCCGGGCAGCATGGCGGCCATGATCATCGTGACGCTCATGTCGTTGCTGCCGGTCTTCTCCGAAGTGCCGCGAATTGGCGCCATCCCGCGCAGCCTGCCAATGCCCGTGCTGCCCTCCTTCGACGTGGGCCCCGGCATGGTCGACCTGGCGCGCGCCGCCCTGGCCATCGCCGTGCTGGCGGCGTTGGAGAGCCTACTCAGCGCGGTTGTGGCCGACGGCATGACCGTCGGTAAGCGCCACGACCCGGACCGCGAACTGTTCGGCCAGGGCCTCGGCAACATCGCTAGCGGACTGTTCGGCGGTCTGCCCTCCACCGCTGCGCTGGCGCGC
>JBAYRM010000214.1:0-3007 GCA_041676665.1 Trueperaceae bacterium | reverse complement strand
CTGCACGCGCGCATGACGGGCGACCTGGTGCCGCAGGAGCTAGTGGGCCTGGACAGGTTCGAGGCCCGCAAGCGCGTGGTGCCCATGCTGGACGCCGCTGGCGCGCTGAAGAAGGTGGAGGACCACACGGTGCCGCTGGGCCTGAGCCAGCGCACCAAGGAGCCGGTGGAGCCCATTCTCTCGCTGCAGTGGTTCTACAACACCGACGACGTTTCAAAGCGCGCGCTGAAGGCGCTGGACGACGGCGAGATCGAGGTTCACCCGGAACGTTACATGAAGGTGAACCGCGACTGGCTGGCCAACCTGCGCCACTGGTGCATCTCGCGCCAGCTGTGGTGGGGTCACCGCATTCCGGCCTGGTACGACGCCGAGGGCAACGTGTACGTGCCCTCGCCCGAGAACCCCGACCTGGACCCGCCGAACGATCCTCAGTACGCGGGCATCGAGATGACGCAGGACGAGGACGTGTTCGACACGTGGTTCAGCTCGAACCTGTGGCCGTTCAGTACGCTGGGTTGGCCAGACACCGAGGACCCGTTCTACCAGAAGTTCTACCCGACCGACGTGCTGGTGACGGGCTACGACATCATCTTCTTCTGGGTGGCGCGCATGCAGCTGGCGGCGTACCAGTTCACCGACCAGCGTCCCTTCAAGCATGTGCTGCTGCACGGCCTGGTGCTCGACGCGCAGGGTCAGAAGATGAGCAAGTCGCGCGGCAACGGCGTGGACCCGCTGGAGATGATCGACAAGTACGGCGCCGACGCGCTGCGGTTCGTGATGGGTTACGTGGCCACCGGCGGGCAGGACATCCGTTGGGACGAGCGCCGCGTGGAGATGGGCCGCAACTACGCCAACAAGCTCTGGAACGCGGCGCGCTTCGCCATGCTGAACCTGCAGGGCGAAGACGTGGCGGCGGAGCCTCAGCCCGAGCGCCTGGCCGACCGCTGGATCCTCAGCCGGCTCTCGCGCACCGTCACCGAGGTCACCGAGGACCTGGAGGCTTACGACCTGGGCGCGGCTACCCGTAAGCTGTACGACTTCGCCTGGTCGGAGTTCTGCGACTGGTACTTAGAGGCCGCCAAGCCAGCTCTTCAGGCCGGCGACGCCGCTACTAGGGCCACCCTCAAGTACGTGTTGGAGGCCATTCTCAAGCTGCAGCACCCGCTCATGCCGTACGTTACCAGCGAACTGTTCCGGGCGCTGGGTCACCAGGAGCAGGTGGCGCTGGCCGAGTGGCCTGAGGCGCGTAAGGAGCACCTGGACGCGGGCGCAGAGCGTGACTTCGCGCACCTGCAGGCCGCGGTGGGCGCCGTGCGCACGCTGCGCTCGGACGCGGAGGCGGCGCCGTCGGCCCGGCTCGAGGTGCACCTGCAGGGTCCGGGCGCCGCGCGCATAGAGGCCGCGCCCGAGTTGTTCGAGTCGCTGGCGCGCGCCCGTATCGTGGCTGGTATGGCCCAGGGTCCGGCCCTGTCGCAGGCGGTGCCCGAGCTGGAGGTCACGCTGCCCCTCAGCGGCCAGGTAGACGTGGAGGAGTACGTGGCGCGCCAGCAGCGCCGCCTGGCCAAGCTGGAGGCCGAGCACGAGAAGTCGGCCCGCAAGCTGAGCAACGAGAAGTTCGTGGCTAACGCTCCCGCCGAGGTGGTGGAGGAGGAGAAGCGCCGCCTGGAGGAGGCCGCCGACGTGCTCGCGCGTGTAAGGGGCCTGCTGGAGCAACTGAAGAAGTAGCGCACGCCCGAGTAGGCTAGTGGGCGATGCTAGAACTAGACGTTCATCTGAGCCTTACTGAGTTCGAGGACGTGGCGCGGCGGCACCGGCGGGTAAGCCTGAGTGCCGCCGCGCTCTCGCGTGTGGCCGAGAACCGCTCGTTCGTGGACCGCCTGGTGGCGGACGGCGAGACGGTGTACGGCGTAACCACCGGCTTCGGCCGCTTCGCTAACACCCGCATCGAGGAGAGTCAGACGCGGCAGTTGCAGCGCAACCTGATCCTCTCCCACGCGGTGGGGGTAGGCGACCCGTTCCCGCGCGAGGTGGTGCGCGGCATGCTGCTGCTCAGGGCGCAGTCGCTGGCGCACGGCGCCTCGGGCGTGCGGCCCGTGGTGGTCGAGAGCCTGGTCAGGATGCTCAACGCGGACATCCACCCGGTCATTCCCTCTCAGGGCTCCGTCGGCGCGTCCGGCGACCTGGCACCCCTGGCGCACATGGCGCTGGCGCTAATTGGCGAGGGTGAGGTGGAGGCGCAGGGCCGCGTGGTGCCGGCCCGTGAGGCGCTGGCGGCTGCCGGGATCGAGCCCGTAGTGCTTGAGGCCAAGGAGGGCCTGGCGCTCATCAACGGCACGCAGGCCATGACCTCCCTGCTGGCGTTGGCGCTCATAGACGCTGGGCGCCTGGCGCAGGTGGCGGATGTGGCGGCCGCCATGACGGTTGAGGGCCTGCTGGCCAGTCACATGCCGTTCCACCCGGCGGTGGGGCGACTGCGCCCGCACGAGGGACTGCTGCGCGTGAGCGAGAACATGCGTGCCCTGCTGGCGGATTCCGAGATCGTGCTGAGCCACGTGGGTTGCGACAAGGTGCAGGACCCGTACTCGTTGCGCGGCGTGCCGCAGGTGCACGGCGCCAGTCGGCGCGCCCTAGAGCACGCTATGGAGGTGCTGCGCACGGAGCTGGATTCTGTGACCGACAACCCGCTGGTGGTAACGCACGGCCTGAGCGCAGAGGAGCGCGACTACGGTGCGCACGGCGTGGGCACGGCCGGTGACGGCGTTGACGGCGCGTTCGGCGGCGGCGACGAGCTGGGCGTGGTCATCTCGGCCGGTAACTTCCACGGCCAACCGCTGGCGCTGGTAGCCGATTACGCCACCATCGCCGTGGCCGAGCTGGCCAACATCAGCGAACGCCGCACGGAGCAGATGGTGAACCCCGCCCTGTCGGGCCTGCCGGCCTTCCTGTGCGAGCACGGCGGCCTGAACTCGGGCTTCATGGTGGCGCAGTACACGGCCGCGGCGCTGGT
>JBAYRM010000213.1:0-3020 GCA_041676665.1 Trueperaceae bacterium | reverse complement strand
GAGTCCACGCCCGAAACACGCGAGAAGTCGAGGATGACGAAGCTCACCTTGGGCCCGGCGCGCACGCGCTTCTCCAGGCGCTCGAGCAGCGCCGTGGCGGTGCCGAAGAAAAGGAACCCCTGCAGCTGCACGGCTAGGATCTCGCCGCCGTGCTCCGCCAGCTGCGCGCGCTCGGCCTGGTTGCGGGTCACGCGACTATGCAGGTCGGCGCCGCCCACCGCGTAACGCACCGCGTCGATGCGGCTGGAGCTGATAACGAACAGCGCCACCGTCAGCGCCAGGCCCACACCCACGCCCGGCAGGACGCCGGCAACCACGATCACGGCCAGGATCACCACCACGATCAGGTACTCGCCCAGCGGCAGGTCGAAGGCCGCCCGGTACAGCCACTGCACCAGGAACTTGAGGCCGAAGAACGCCACCAGACCGCCGAGCACGGCCTTGGGAATCAGCGCCACCAGCCCCGCCCCGAACAGCACGCACGCCAGCATGACGATCGCCGAGACGAAGGTCGAGTAGCGCGTGTCGGAGCCGGCGGTGAGGTTAAAGGTCGTGAAGCTCATGCCCTGGTAACCGGGCGTTCCGCCGAGCGCACCGCCGAACAGGTTGCCCAGGCCAGCAGCCCGCAACTCGCGGTTGAGGTTCACCTTGCGACCCGAGTTCTTCTCGACGCCGATGGCGTTCAGCAGCAGCGCGATGAGCGAAATGAACGCTACCGTAGCTACGGTGGGCAGGTTGCCCACCACTAGTTCCCAGCGCACCGCCTCGAGCTCGGCGGCGGTGGGCGGCGCCAGCATGGAGCCGGAAGGGAACGGGCCGAGCATGAGGCCCTGGGCGCGCCAGGCGTCGACGCTGCCGCCGCTCAAAAGCATGACCGCGTAGAAGAGCAGCGTGGCTGCCAGCACGGCCAGCGGCCACACCAGGAAGTGCTTGTAAAGGCGCGTAGCGACAATGAGCACCACGGCGAACACCACGCCGGGCACCCACAGTATCGGCACCCCGCCAGCGAACAGTTCGGCCAGGTAACCCAGGCTGGGTTGCACGCCGGACATGATGCCCACGCCGCCCGTGAGCAGCAGCCAGCCGGTGCCCGCCATGAAACCCCCCAGGACCGGGTAGGGCAGGTAACGCACCAGGTTGCCTAACCGGAACAGGCCGAAGACGAGGAAGAGTACTCCCGTGGCCAGGGACGACAGCGCCACGATGACCAGTGTGGTGAAGAAGCGCTCCTCCCCCACCAGCGCCACGCCGCCCACGAGTTGTGTTGAGAGTCCCGCCGCCAACGCACCCAGCACCGCCGCCGGTGCGTCCTGGGCGCTGCCGAACATGCCGGGCACCGAGGTCAGCGCCGACACCACCAGCGACAGCGCCGCGCTGGCGAGCAGCACCAGGCCGATGCCGCGCCCCAGGAACGGCCCGAGGTCGGCGCCGTAGATGAGCGCCGCCAGCGAGATGCCAAGCGTGACGCCCAGGGCGCCCACAACCAGACCCGAGCTGGTGTTCTGCACGAACCACGCCACCGGCGGAGTGCGCGCCGTACTGGAGGCGCCCGCCGGCAGCGAGTTCGGGCTCACGGCGGGCGAACCCGTAAGCGGCAGCGCCGCAGGTTCGGGTTGCCGCGCTGCTGCTTGCGGCGGGTCGTTAGGTCGCACCAGCCGCTGGTCCTAATCGTCGGCGTAGCAGCTCGAGTCGAGGGCGCTGGGCGAGCCGTCGAGCGTGTAGAACGGCAGCATGGCGTCGTACTCTCCCGTTGCAATAAGGGGAGGAGGAACTACAGGTGGATCGTCTGGGTTAGAGCTTTGAGGGACCCAGGTAGGCATCTCGCAGCGGTGCGGCTGATGCATGGCGTCGAAAGCCAGGAAGACGCTCACGGCTGGCGCCGCGAACGACGTGCCCGTGTACGCCACCGTTTGGCCGTTCGCCGAGCTCAGGAGGAAGTAGTCGCCGGGCGCACCTATCTCGGCCGCATTGGAGTACTCCGACACCGAGTAGCCCGCAGCGCTTACGTTTTCGATCGACCCGACGCTGACCACAGTCGGGGCGCGCGCCGGGTAAAGGGCGTAACTGCCGCCATAGTTACCGGACGACGCCACGAAGTAGAAGTTGTAGAACACTCGGTCGTAACCGCCACCCGAGCCGTCGCAATTGGGCCCCCGGTCATCGATCGGGCAGGCAACGAAGCGCACCAGCGGATCCTGCGCCACCTGCGGCGGTATCGACACGACCGTGTCGAGCTCGTCCAGCCGCCCTTCGCTGAGGCCGTTCACTTCGGCCAGCGCCTCTAGGTACTTCTCGAACGTGTCGATGCCAAGGCCGGGCGTGGCGGCCGCTGCGTCGTAGTCGTTGGCCACGCTGCACGGCACGATGGCGAAGCTCATGTTCACCACCAGGTCCTCAACGCCTTGGTCGACCCAGTAGTACACGGCGTCCATTATGGCGGCGGGCACGTCGTCGGTGCTGCTGGTACCCACGTCCACGGCCTGCAGGTAGAGGTAGTGGAGCTGCAGATCTGCCAACTCGACGCCTCTGCGCCAGTACGGCTGCCCGCCAGGTCCAACGCCCTGCTCCCAGTCGAAGCCGGGGTAGATGCCCTCACCTAACGCGAGCAGGTGGTGCATGACCAGAGCGCCGTGCGAGACATCGTCCGCGTACTGGTCGATTGGGGCGCCCGTGAAGATGCCGGCTGGCAGCTCATAGCCGTTGGTGAAGTCGTCGACCACCAGCACCACCGCGCTGCGGGTTATGTCGCCCGTGGTCGTCTCCTCGCCAAGCAGCGCCGTGCCGACGTCGATGGGCGCCACCAGCGTCCCCGGGAACTGGTTCTGGTCTACGAGCAGCAAGCCGCCTATGGCGCCTACGCGCTGTAGGCCCGCGCCTACCCGCTGTAGGCCCTGGCCGGGTCTAGCGCCATATGGGCTCACGCAGTTGGGGGCAGGCGCTTGGGCGCTCTCGCGGAGCGGGCCGCCCGTCACGCCCTGAAGGCCTTCCAACGTGATTACCTCGGGTTCGGGCTCGGGTTC
>JBAYRM010000212.1:0-3022 GCA_041676665.1 Trueperaceae bacterium | reverse complement strand
GCTGTGTCAGGCCTGGTAACCGAGAAGCTCGAGTAGGCGCTGCAGTTCCTGCTCGTCGTGGAAGTAGAGCTCGATGCGCCCCTTCTTCTCACCGTTGATGCTCACGCGTGTGCCAGCGAAGCGGCTCAGGTCCTGCTCGAGCTGCAGGTAGGCGGGCGACCTTGGCTTACCGTTGCCGCGCTCCGTGGCGGCTGCACCGCGTTTCAGTGCCTCGGTCTGCCTTACGGTCAGGTCGCGCCGGAGCACTTCGCTCAGCGCCCAGCTCCTGTCTGCGGTGGGTTGCGACAGTATGGCGCGTGCGTGGCCGGCGCTGATCCTGCCGCTCTCAAGCGCCGCTTGCGCGTCCTCCGGCAGCGTTAGCAGGCGCAGAGTGTTGGCGATGGCACTGCGGCTCTTGCTAACGGACTCTGCCACCTTCTCCTGCGTGAGGCCGAACTCCAGCAGTTGCTTGTAGGCGCGCGCCTCCTCCATCGGGTTGAGGTCCTCGCGCTGCAGGTTCTCGATGATGGCTATCTCGAGCGTCTCTTGGTCGGAGAGCTCCCTCACCACCGCGGGGATGGTCACCAGGCCCGCCTGACGTGCGGCGCGGAAGCGGCGCTCGCCGGCCACTATCTCGTAACCGTTGTCGGTTGGCCTCACCAGGATCGGTTGCAGGACGCCCTTGGCGGCGATGGAAGCGGAGAGCTCTGCGATGGCCGCCTCGTCCATAGTCAGGCGCGGCTGGAACGGCGAGGCGCGTAGCTGCGCCAGCGGTACCTGCTGTACGTCCTTACCTACCTTGGGCAGCAGGGCGTCGAGCCCCCTGCCCAGTCCTCTAGCCTTGGCTGACACGTTCGAGAACCTCCTCTGCCAACGCCCTGTACGCCTGTGCCCCTTGCGAGCTGGGCGCGTAGCTTAGCACCGACTCGCCGTACGAAGGCGCCTCGGCCAACCGCACCGTCCTCGGGATGACCGCCCGGAACACCTGCTCGCCGAAGTGGCGCCTGACGTTCTCCTCCACCTCCTGCGACAACCGCGTGCGGCCGTCGTACATGGTCAACAGGATGCCGAGGATGCGCAGGTCGGCGTTGATGGAGCCCCTCACGCGTTCGATGGTCTCCATCATGCTGGCTATACCTTCCAGCGCGTAGTACTCGGTCTGAAGGGGAACGATGAGCAGGTCCGCCGCCGCCAGGGCGTTGAGCGTCAGCGCGCCGACCGAGGGCGGCGCGTCTATGACTATGAAGTCGTAGTTGGGTCTTACGCCCATGAGCCCGCGCCGGAGCAGGAGCATGTTCTCGCGGCTGGCGTCGAGTTCCACCGCTGCGCCTGCGAGGTCCGCCGATGCGGCCAGCAGGTCAAGGTTCGGGATGGCGGTGCGGCTGACGGCCTGCCGCGCCGATGCGCGGCCGGAGATAACGTCGTACACGGTCCGTTCGGGATCAGCGACCCCGACTCCGCTGCTGGCGTTGGCCTGTGGGTCCAGGTCTACGAGCAGGATCTTGCGCAACTCGGCCAGGGCCGCCGAAAGGTTCACGGCTGTAGTGGTCTTGCCGACGCCACCCTTCTGGTTGATCACGCCGATGGTAGGCACGCTGACCCTCCGGGTAGCCGAACTGCGACGAGGCTACCACGCCCCTCGAGCGCTCTAACCAGCACCTCGGCCTGAGCCGCGGCATCCTCGGCAGCGGTGCTGGTGGGGGGCAGCCCGGCGGCGGCGAGTATGTCTGCCAGGGCCTCGCGCTGCTCGTCGCCGCGCCGGCTCACGACCCAGCAGGGGTCGCGGTGCAGGTGACGCGTTAGTTGTACAAGGGTGGCCAGGTCCGCTACAGCCTGAGCTGTGATCACGTCCGCGCACACCCCATCGAGCTCCTGTACGTCGCCGCCGTGTACGTGCGCGTTGCTCAGGCCTAGCGCTGACGTGGCCAGCTCGAGGAAGGCCGTGCGCCGCCTGCGGCGCTCCACCAGGTGAACCGTCGCGTTGGGTAGCGCCGCAGCGATGACGATGCCGGGCAGGCCGGCTCCTGAGCCGACGTCGACGATGACCGGTGTGGGGCCGGCCCTGTCCTCGATGATTTGCGCGTACCCGAGCGCGTCGTCGAGGTGCCGTGGCAAGTCAGCCAGGCCCGCGTCGGAGAGCAGGTCCAGCGTCTTGTGGTAGCGCGTCAGCAGGGCGGCGTACTGTTCTAGTAGTTGGGTCGGTTCGGTCATTCGCTTCTAGGGCCTAGCGTAGCCCGGATTGTTTCACGTGAAACATTCAGGGGCGGCCTTGCGTGAGGACAACGGGATCCCAAGTCTGACTGAGCAGTCCGGGGTTCGCAGCGCAGCGCCTCCGGATACGGATTGTTTCACGTGAAACATTCGTCGAGGCGCCTGTTCGTGCCGGCAGCGCGGCCCGCTCGCCGCGAGCTTTGCTTAGGGCGTTACAGCCGCAGCGGCGTCCGAGGCCTGGTCCGACGCGGCCCTGGGGCGCGACGAGCGCCGCGTCTTCAGGTGCACCAGCAGGGCAGTGACGTCGCTATCCCTCACGCCGCGCAGCCGCTGCGCCGCTCCGAGCGAGGCAGGCTGCGCCCCTCTAAGGGCCTGCGCCCCCTCCGTGGACAGGCCGGGAACGTTCGAGTAATCCACCCCGTTGAGTAGCAGCTTCTCGTACTCCGCGCGCCCCTCCAGGTGCTTACGTGACCGTTCTATGTACGCCTCGTACCTGATCAAGGTCTCGACCTGAGCCACCTCGTCCGGCGTGAGGGTTTCGGCCGCTGCTCCCACCAACTCCACGACCTGCTGGTAATCGACGCCCGGCCGGCACAGCATCTTGGTGGCCAGGTCTCCCTGGTGACGAGTACGCGCCAGCCGCTCCACCTCAGCCTGCACACGCCGCTCCGACCGCTGCTGCCTCTCCAGCTCCTGCGCTGGCACCAAGCCCCATTCATGGCCGAGTCCCATGAGGCGCTCGTTCGCGTTGTCCTGGCGGTGCAGCAACCTGAACTCGTTGCGGGAGGTGAGCATGCGGTACGGCTCCTCGATACCCCAGCGCACCAGGTCG
>JBAYRM010000211.1:0-3026 GCA_041676665.1 Trueperaceae bacterium | reverse complement strand
GGGGCGGGCCTGCAGCGAGACGTTGTTGAGGGCCACCACGTCGCCGAAGCGCTTGGTAACGCCAACGAGTTCGGCGTGGGGCTGCGTGGTGGAGGCGCCAGCCGCGACTACGGCGGGCGCCGGACGGGTGGTTACTGCGGTGTGGGTTGCGCCTTGGTTGCTCATGACTAAAGGGTGTCAGAGCGGCGCGGTTGGCAGTAGCGCGCTTTGTCAGCGTGTGGAGGTGACAGTTGTCAGGTGGGGTCTAGGTGGGGGGCCAATCGCTAATGTAGTATCATGGCTACATAGGAGTGCGCCGTGCCTAATACCGTCAGTAGTCGCGAGTTCAACCAGAACATCAATAGGGCAAAGAGGGCTGCTGAGGATCACCCGGTCGTCATTACGGACCGCGGCAGACCATCGCACGTGCTTATGTCTTACGAACACTACGTGCGTTTGACAGCGGCCAGGGGGAGCATCGTCGACATGCTCGGCATGCAGGATGGGGATGACATCGAGTTCGAACCTGCCCGTTTGAAGGCCGGCGAGTTGAGAATTCCGGATCTGACCTGAATGTACCTGCTGGACACTAACGTCGTTTCGGAGTTGCGTAAGGCCCCTAGCGGCCGCGCGAATGCCGGTGTGGTCATTTGGTCAGAGGAGCAGGCTACGCACAACTTGTACCTGTCGGTGATAACGCTGATGGAGTTGGAGATGGGAATCCTGCAGGTTGAGCATCGCCGTGATGCTGCTCAAGGGGGTCGGTTGCGTAAATGGTTCGACACTCAGGTGATGAAGGCTTTCGAGGGTCGCATTCTTCCAGTTGATGCTGCCGTGGCCACGCGGTGTGCTCAACTCATGATCCCGGATCCGCTGTCCCCGTGGGATGCGCTCATTGCCGCGACGGCCCTGCATCACAACCTCACCGTCGTGACTCGGAACGTGCGTGATTACCAGGCATCAGGCGTTACGGTATTCGACCCCTGGAGCTAGGAGCTACAACTTACCCGGCTAGAGCTGTTCCGCCGCCTTCACGGCCTGCGCGTGCAGTTTCAGGAGCGGCTCCATGGAGTCGCGCGGGCCGCGCCCCATGCCGCACTCTGTAGCCACACCGAACGCTGGCACGGCCGTGCCAGCCGCTTTTATGCGGCGGGTCGCACCCTCCACGCCGTCTTCCCGGTGGAGGAGTCCGAGGTAGAGCTTGGTGCCTTCCGGCAGCCGCAGGTCCTTGAGTGGCGCGAAGTAGTCGGCGTCGTCGCGTTCGATGGGCACGGGCATGTGCAGGAAGTCCACGCGCCGACCCACGCTTTCGAACAGGGAGTTGGCCACTCGCGTGAGATTGGCGGCGTCCTTGGGCTCCTTGAAGTGCTTCTCGGCCACGTCGCCGTAACAGAGGTGGTAGCCGAGGTTAACGCCTTCCGGCACGGCGTCGCCGAGCCCAGCAGCGCGCTGCACTAGCCCCTCGAACACGGGCTCGAACCAAGCCTTCATGGGCCCGAACCCGGGCATGACGACCTCTTCCAACAGCGCGAACTCCACGGCCATGTCCCACTGGATGGTGAGCTGATTATGCGGGATGGTGGCCAGTATCTGCTGCAGCTCACGCAGCATGGCGCGCTCGTACGCCACCTCCACGGCCGCGCGGTCCCCTGGTTGAACGAAGGTGTTGACGGTGGCCACCGGCGTGGGCAGGCTCACTTGGAAGCGCACGTGGTCGGGGATCACCCCGTCGGCTTTGAGGGTCTTGAAGAGCGCGTAAGAGTGCTCTGCAGCCTCGGCGTAACCCAGCGCCGGAAACTCGATGCTGACAGGGTCGACGCCCTCGTTAATGCCGAACGGCCGCAAGTCGAAGCCGGCCAGTTCGATGGGCTGGGGTCCGAGGCGGCTGAGGCCCGGCGTGAGGTCGAAGCGGGCGCCCTGGAAGAGGATCCAGTGGAAGCGCTCGCCCGTTTCGCCGTCGGGCATGGCGTGCATTTCGGAGCCGCAGTTCCAGGCGGCGGCGCGGAAGACGGTCTCGGCGGTGTCTAGGTTGACGCTGCCCACCAGGTGGACGCCACTCACTTCGGGGGTGTGCTCAGGCATGTGGGTCTCCCAGCCCAGGTTAGCGCGCGGCCGCGGGTGCGTGGGTGAACGTGACGTGCAACCGGTTACCGGCTGGGTCGGCCACCATGAAGCCGCCGGCTGCCGGCTCGTACGGCCAGGCGGCGGCGTCTAAGCGGGCGGCCACCTCTTGCACGTCGGCCTGCGCAGGCAGCTCGAGCGTGAAGTACCGCAGGCCCGCGCTGCCCTCCGGCGGCGGCGGCGCGCCTACGCCTTGCCAGGTGTTGAGTGCCAGCGCATGCACCGGGTTGGAGTCACCCAACGCGAAGTCGAGCATCTGCATGGCGCTAACGTCCATCTGCTGCTTGAAGCCGATGAGGTCGCGGTAGAAGCGCTGCGACGCGGCCAGGTCGGCCACGTGCAGATGTACGTGGTGCACGCCCAAGATGTTGAGGGGCGCGTTGATATCGACATCGTCTGTTAGCTCCGCAAACAGCGAGTCCAGGTCGACCGCCTCACGGCCGCTGTGGAGCTCGCCATCTACTGTGCGCGCCGCGTACTCGCCGCTGGGTAGCACCACGAACTCGCCGCGCTCGGGCGTCTCGAGGGTGAGCTCGATGCCGTTGCCGTCCGGGTCGGAGAGGTAGGTGGTCTCACTGGCCAGGTGGTCGGTGGGCGAGTTGGGGTAACGCAACGCAAACAAGCGCGCGATTATGCGCGCCAGCTCGGCGCGGGTGGGTATGTGCAGCGCCACGTGGTACAGGCCGGTGCGGCGCGGCGCTACGCGCGCGGTGGCGCCGGGGTGCAGCACGATGGCGGTCTTGGTGTGACCGAGGTGCAAGGCGCCGTCCTCCTCGGCGAGGACCTTGAGGCCCAGCACGCCACTCCAGAAGCGCAGGGCGTTGTCTCTGTCGGTGACGGCCAGATGCACCTCGCCCAGTTTGGTGGCTCTGGGGAGGAGCAGAGTGGGCGCGGATTCTGGCACTGTGGGCAGGGTCGACATGGTG
>JBAYRM010000210.1:0-3062 GCA_041676665.1 Trueperaceae bacterium | reverse complement strand
GCTCCAGCGGGCTGGGGCTGGCCATCGTCCGCACGCTCGTGGAGATGCACGGCGGCGCCGTGTCAGTAGCCAACGTGGACGACCCGCCGGGCGCCGAGTTCACAGCCGTAATGCCGCTCGAACGCCCCACCTGAAAGGCGCGCGTGGCGCAGCTTGTTGCCACGGGCCCAGCGGCCCTGGTAAGCTACGCTTCGCTTAAGCGCCCGCCTTCAGGCGGCGCCGGCGCACCGTTCGGCGGTAGCTCAGTGGCAGAGCGATCGGCTGTTAACCGGTTGGTCGTAGGTTCGAATCCTACCCGCCGAGCCACGAAACCCGTCACCCACGCGTAAAGCAGGGTGGCGGGTTCTCTTTTCACTTCACCCCTGCCGGCACCTTCCCGCTGGGCAAAAGCATCTTCATCTCTTTAGGATCGAAACCGTAGCCGCGCGGCAGCACGTGCACCTTGACGCCTGATACGGCGAGGATCTCGTCAGGTTGTGCGTCGGCGGCGTTGGTGTAGTCGATGCGGCCGTCGAAGATGGTTACCGCGCCGGAGCCCAGCACCCGGTAGTCGGCGCCTAGGCGCACGTCGACGGCGGTGTCTTCGTCTATGCCGAGCGCGAGCGTCTGGGAGTTCATGGCGAACACGGTGAGGAAGCGGTAGGCGCGGCCGCGCTCGTTGAAGTGGGTGTCGATCATGACGTCGCGCAGGTAACCGAGGCCGATGCCCACTTGCACGTCGGAGCGCCTGACGCTGCCGCCGCCGGGTCCGCTGAGGATCATGACGCTGCCCATGGCGGTGGCGCCGGCGCTGGTGCCGGCGATGAGGTACGAGCCGCTGCTGTGCCGTGCGCGGATGAGCTCGCCGAACTCGGTGCCGGCGATGAGGGTGGTGAGCCTGAACTGATCGCCGCCCGTGAAGAAGAGTGCGGTGGATTCGGCGAGCGCTTCCAGTTCTTCCTTCTCGTAGTGCCGGTCGTCGAGCGTGGCGGTGCTCACGGTGGCTGCGCCTAGCTCTTCGAAGGCGGCCTTGTATTGGGGCAGCGCCAGTTGCGGCTCGCGCGTGGCGGCGGCGCATACGAGGATCTTGGCGCGCTCGCCGCCCGCTTCTCGCACGAAGTGCTGGAGGATCTCGCTGTCGGCGCTGCGCTTCTCGGCGCCGCCGATGAGAAGCAGGTGGCCGCGCTTTCGCTTGTTGGCGCCTGGCATCGTTGGGCCCCTTCCTGCGCTCGGGAACGACATCTCGCGGCCGAGGAGGGCCGCGGCGCGGTACGCGATTCTGTCATGAGGAGCTAATGCAGTTGAGGGTAACGTGCACATTCCTCATTCGCATCGTTCCTACAAGTAGGGGAGACGACTTACTCGGTCCGCAGCTCGGACCAGGAAGGTACCACCATGCGGATCGCGAACGTACGAACCCTCAGTGGACCGAACGTCTACCACTACAGGCCTGTGATCCTGATGGAACTCGACCTGGAGGAGCTGGCGGACGTTACCACCGCCTCGTACCCGCGCTTCATCGAGCGGCTGCTCGAGTTGCTGCCAGGACTGACAGGTCACCACTGCTCGAAGGGCCGCGCGGGCGGTCTTGTCGAGCGGATGATGGAGGGCACCATGTTCGGGCACGTGGTCGAGCATGTGGCCATCGAACTGGAGAGCATGCTGGGCGGTCGTGCGACGCACGGTAAGACGCGCGCGGCGGGTGCGCGGGGCGTGTACAACGTGGCGGTGCGGTTCAGCTCGGAGCACGGCATGACGTACCTGCTCGAGGAGGCAGTGGGGCTGGTCGATGATGTGCTGGCCGACCGGCAGGTGGACCTTGAGCCGCTGTTCGAGCGCTACCGCGCTATCAGCGCCGATAAGGACCTGGGCCCGAGCACGGCGGCCATCGTGGAAGCGGCGGCGCAGCGCCGGATCCCGTGGCGCAGGCTGGACGACGGCAACCTGGTGCAGCTGGGCCACGGTAGGCACCGGCGCCTCATCGACGCCGCCGTTTCGGACGCCACTAGCTTGATAGCGGTCGATACCGTGGGCGATAAGCAGCGCACCAAGGCCGCGCTGCACGAGGCGGGTGTGCCGGTGCCGGCGGGCGGTTCCGCCCGCACGCTGGAGGAGGCGCTGCGGCTCTTCGAGCAGGTGGGGCCGCCGGCTGTGGTTAAGCCGCTGGACGGCAACAAGGGCAAGGGCATCAGCCTGGGCGTTACCAGTGAGGAGGAGCTGACCGCCGCGTTCGCGAGGGCCGCCGAGCGCAGCGGCGTGGTGCTGGTAGAGGAGCAGCTGGCGGGGCGCGACTACCGGGTGCTGGTGGTGAACGGGTGCATGGTCGCGGCCAGCGAGCGGCGCCCGTGCGAGGTTCAGGGCGACGGCGTCAGTACGGTGAGTGCGCTGGTCGACGTGCTGAACAGCGACCCCCTGAGGGGTGAGGACCATGAGCTGCCGCTGACCAGGGTCCCGAAGGACGACCAATTGAGCGCTTACCTGGCGCGCAGCGGCCTCGACCTGGAGCACGTTCCAGCCGCGGGCGCGGCTGTGCGGCTCAGGGCTAACGCCAACCTCTCGGCGGGCGCCACCGCCATCGACGTGACCGACGTGGTGCACCCGGCTACGCAGCGAATGTGTGAGCGCGCGGCCTCGCTTGTGGGCCTCGACATCTGCGGGGTGGACCTCGTGACCAGCGACATCAGCGAGCCGCTCGATGGCGGCATCCTGGAGCTGAACGCCTCGCCGGGCCTGCGCATGCACGTGGCGCCCAGCCGGGGCCAGCCTCGGGACGTGGGCGGCGCCATCGTGGACTCTCTCGTGCTGCCCGGCAGCGAGGCGCGCATCCCCATCTGCTCGGTCACGGGTACGAACGGCAAGACCACCGTCACGCGGCTGATAGCTCACCTCGTGTCGGCGGGCGGTGAGCGCGTGGGCATGACCAGCACCGACGGCATCCGTGTCGGCGCCGACATGGTGCGGCTGGGTGACCTGACCGGCGCGGCGTCTGCCAGGTCCGTGCTGGCCGACCCGACCGTGGAGGTGGCGGTGCTAGAGACGGCGCGGGGCGGCATCTTGCGCCGTGGTCTCGGCTACGACTGGTC
>JBAYRM010000209.1:0-3083 GCA_041676665.1 Trueperaceae bacterium | reverse complement strand
GACGAAGCGCGCAGCCTTGTCGGCGGCTTCGGCGTAGATAACGCCGCCGATCTCGATGCTGCCTTTCTTCTTGATCACGAGCTTCTGGTTGGCGACCACGCCGACCGGGTAACCGCCGAGGCGCCCCATGCCCGTAAGTAGCGTCGCGCCGTAGTCCGGCTTGAACTCGTCGAACTCCGAGGCGTCAAGTAGGCGCGCCAGTACCGAGCGCATGTCGTAAGGCTTGGTTCCACCGTCAACCGGCAGCAGACCGGTGAGGTCCTCTTCCTTGAAGGCCGGCGGGGCGGGCGCCACGCGGCCGCGCGCCCAGGCCGCCTTCTCGGGTTGGGCGTACGCCGCCGCCAGGCGCCGCAGCCGCGCCAGGGCGTGCTGGTCGTCCGGCTCCTTGAAGTCGACAGTGCCGGAGACCTCGGAGTGCATGGTGGCGCCGCCCAGCTCCTCGCTCGTTACGTCCTGGCCTATGGCGGCCTTCACCAGGGCGGGTCCGGCGAGGTAAAGACCGGACCCTTCCGTCATTACCAGCGTGTCGCACATCACGGGCAGGTAGGCGCCGCCTGCCACGCAGTTGCCCATGATGGCCGCTAGCTGCGGTATGCCCGCCGCGCTCATGCGGGCGTTCAGGTAGAACACGCGCCCGAAGTCGTCCTGGTCGGGGAAGATCTCGTCTTGCATGGGCAGGTACACGCCTGCTGAGTCGACCAGGTAGATGGTCGGCAGCCGGTTCTCCATGGCTATCGTCTGTGCCCTGATCACCTTCTTGGCGGTTATCGGGAAGAAGGCGCCCGCCTTGACCGTGGCGTCGTTAGCGATGATCATCCAGTCGCGCCCCGCCACCTGACCGACGCCGGTTACCACCCCGCCTGCGGGCGCGCCGCCCTCGTCCTGGTACATGCGGTAGCCGGCGAACGTCATCAGCTCGTCGAAGCGCGCGCCCTCGTCGAGCAGCAGGTGCACGCGCTCGCGCGCCGTCAGCCGGTCCTTGGCGTGCTGTCTCTCGGCGGCGGCTGAGCCCCCGCCCTGGCGCACGGCGGCGCGGTCGTCTAGCAGCGCGTCGGCCGCGGCCTGCCAGCCCCTGCGGTTGGCGGTGAAGCCGGCGGACCTGCGCTCCTCGAGCTCCACTCCACCGGGAAGGCGCGCAATCTTCTGCACCTTCCTGGTCACCCTCAGGCGCCGCGGATGGCCAGCACTACCAGCAGTCCGCCGCCGGCGTTCTCCACCACATGCTCGAGGGAGGCGGCCACGCTCAGCAGGCGCCCCTTGCCAAGGCGTTCCTTGTTGGCCCCAGCGCTCACGATCGCTTCGCCTTCCAGCACCTGGTAGAAGGCTGTGCTGCCGAAGGAGCGCGGGTCGGCGCTCTGCCCGGCTTCGAAGCAGAGCAGTTCGCTTACCAGGTCGCCCTCTTCGAGGAGCGGCCTGACCTGCACCTCGTCCAACGAGAACTTGCGAGCATCGTTGATGCTTACCTTCTTCACTGGGCTCTCCTCTCGCTCGCCGTGCCCTCGGGCATGGCCGACGGTCCCTGTAGCGGTAAATGGCGTCGCGCGTTTCACTGTAAGCGTACATCGCCTCCGGTCGCTTTGGCGGCGCCTGTTCGGGTGCATGCGAACTGGGTCTGGGCACCGAACGCGCTACGTCAGCGTTCTGTCATGGGCGTATAAGGGGCGTGTCAGAGCGGTCTCGTGGCACCTTGGAAGGACGTAGGAGCTGGTCCGAGTGTTCTGTGGATAACTTCTTGGCCTTGACACGGCCGCCGTCGCTTGGTAGTGCAGGCGGCGAACCCACGGAATCACAGATATGCCGTCAGGGACGCAAATTCTGTGAAGAGCCCGTGCGCAGCGGCCTCCTAAGCTAGGCGCCGTTCCTTGTCCACAAGCCTGTGGAGAACCCGCCCTACTTGTGGATAACCTGCAACGCCCGGTGGCTACGGTGTCCATGCTCAATGGACCCGGCAGCGGTCCGACCACTGGCCGCCGCGGCCACTCAGGTGGCGGCGCCCCTGGCGGCCTCCACGAAGCGGCGGATCAGCGCCTCGCTCTTGATTCCCGGCGCTGTCTCGACTCCGCTCGACACGTCGACTCCGTACGGGTTCAGGGCCGCAACTGCGGCGGCCACGTTGCCCGGGTTGAGGCCGCCGGCCAGCACCAGGCGCGGGTGACCGCGCCAATCGCGCGCCTCGTGCCACGCGAAGGTCTGCCCTGAGCCGGGTGCGCTGGCGTCCAGCAGCACAGCGGCGGCCGGGTACGTCGCGAGAGCGGCCGGCGTGACGTCCGGCGCGAACGATAGCGCCCTGATGACCTTGGTGCGCCGCGCGACGCTGGCGGCGAAGGCGGCGTCCTCTGTGCCGTGAAGCTGCACGGCGTCGAGCCCGGCCACCTCGACCGCGCGCTGAACCTCGTGGAGCGGCGCATCGACGAAGACGCCCACCCGCACGACGAAGGGGCCTAGAGCGGCGGCGAGCTCCGCCGCCCGCTCGATGCTGACGTGGCGCTTGGAGGCTTTCGCGAACACGAACCCCACGGCGTCTGCGCCCGCTCGCTCGGCCGCCTCAGCGTCTACCTCGCGCGTGATGCCGCAAACCTTGATCCTGAGGTGGTTCATGCGATGCCTTCGATATGAGTGAGCGTGTGCCGCTCTCGCGTGCCGAGCACCAGCACGGCGTCGAGCCGCACGCGTGCCTCGGGGCGCCGCAGGGTGTAGGTCACGTAATGCAGCGCTGCCGCGCGGAGCCGTGCCAGCTTGGGGCCGCTGATGCTCTCTGCCGGGTGCCCGTAGGCGGCGCTCTTGCGCTGCTTCACTTCCACCACCACGACCGTGCCGGCCGCCGCCATGACCAGGTCGAGTTCGCTGCCTCTCAGGCGGTAGTTGCTTGCCAGGAGGCGCCAGCCTTTGCTTTCCAGGTGCGTTAACGCTACGCGTTCAGCCCAGTGAGCAGGCGCACTTAGCTGGCTGGCGGCGCCGCCGCTGGCGTGGGGCGTGATCACCGCGCTGTGGGGCCCTCAGGTGGGCGCGATCTCGAGTGCGGTGGCGTCGGCCCAGAGGCCCTCGAGGTCGTAGAAGTCGCGTGCTTCGGGGCTCATGAGGTG
>JBAYRM010000208.1:0-3088 GCA_041676665.1 Trueperaceae bacterium | reverse complement strand
TCGGCGGCTTCCTGCAGAGCCGCGCGCAGTGCGGGGCCCAAGTCGGCCAGTGCCCGGCGGCACGCATCAAGTGGCACCTCAAGGCTGTTGAGTTCTACGTCGTCGTAACGCCGGGCCAAATCGAGCAGGGCGGCGTCGCCCCGCGTGCGAACCGCGGCTATGACCTCGTCGGTGGCGCGCTCCACCTCCTGGCCCGTGCCCTTGCCGCGTTCGAGCAGGTCGACGAGTTGCTCGTTGGTCAGGTCGGCCAGGCGTGCGGCGTAGCGCACCGGCAACCGCGCCGGGTCGGCAGCGGCGCTCATGGCATGAGCCTCTCGATGGGGGTCACGAGGATGCCCGCGGCGCCCACCGCCTTCAGTTCGGCTATCACGCGGTCCACCTCCCACTGGTTCACCACGGCGTGGGCGGCCACTATCTCGGTCTCGTCCAGAACATTCACTATGGTGGGGCCGTTGATGCCGGGCAGGATGCGCCGGATGTCGGCCAGCGCCGCGCGCGGCACGTTGGCCATGAGGTAACGCTTGCCGCGCGCCCTCAGAACCGACTCGAGGGTGCCCGCGAAGTCGGTGAGTTCGCGCCCGCGTTCCGGGTCGGCCAGCGCGGCAGGGTTGGCGATCAGCACCGCGGACGATTCAAGGAGGGAGCCTATCTGGCGCAGCCCGTTGGTGCTCAGGGTGGAGCCGGTGTCTATCACGTCCACGATGGCGTCGGCTACGCCCAGCAGGGGCGTCACCTCGGCGGCGCCGCCGATGGGCACCACCTCGGCGCGCTTGCCGTTGGCCTCGAAGTAGCGCCTCGTGAGGTTCACGAAGCTGGTGGCTACCTTCACGCCGTCGGGTAGGTCGGTCACGTTCTGCGCTGGGTCGGTTGACCTTACGGCTAGGCCCAGGCGGCAGCGGCCGAAGCCGAGCTCGAGCAGGGTGGCCACCTCGCGCTCGGACTCCTCAACTAGGTCGAGTCCCGTGACGCCTAAGTCGGCGGCGCCGTTGGCTACGAACTCGGGGATGTCCGCCGAGCGCACGAACAGCGCCGTGCGGTCCTCGCCGAAGGAGGCCTGCAGGGCGCGGTCGCCCCTGAACCTAAGGTCCAGGCCAGCGCGCTCGAACAGCGTGCGTACGCCGTCGGCGAGCCGGCCTTTGTTGGGTAGTGCGATCCTCATCGTCGTGTCCTTCCGCGGTGCCGGCTCTGGGTTCGCCGGCGTTCCGGTCTCTTCCTTGGTGGTCCCGGGCTCTTGCGCCGGGTGGGAGGTGGCGGATGGGTCACGCGATACGAAAGCGGCCCATCCTGTGTTGGACGGGCCGCTGTGGGGTTCGGTTTCAGGCTAGTTCTGTTCAGGCAACTACGCCACGACCTCCACGGACCCGTGCAGGTGATGGTGATGCCGGTGGTGCTGGGTGAGTCCGTGAAGCATGCCGGTGATGATAGTGGGCGGTGCGCGCCGCGTCAAGCGCCCGCCAAATGGCGTGATAGAATCGGCATATGGCAAACGCACAGCTGCAGGGTAGCGCTATGAACAACATCGCCGCCATCAAGGCCGGGCTACCTTTCACCGTTTTCGAGGATCTGGCGGCGGAGTTGAGCGTTTCGACCGCAGAATTAGCACAAGTAATCGGAGTGTCGCCCCGCACCCTGCAGCGCCGGAAGCAGGAGGGTGCGTTCCAGGCGGACGAGTCCGACAGGCTCTTCCGCGTAGTCCGCCTGCATGAGCGGGCCGCTCAAGTGCTGGGACAGGAAGCCGCCTCTTGGCTGACCACCCCGAAACGCTTCCTCGGCGGGGAGACGCCGCTGGCCTTTGCCGACACAGAGGTGGGTGCTTGGGAGATCATGCAGGCTCTGGGCAGGCTCGAGCACGGGGTCTTCCTCTGAAGGCTTGGCGTTTGGTACATACGCGTTGGCAAGCGACCGCCCTATCCGGGGAGGGCGCCGCTCTCTACCCAGGGCGTTGGAACCAGGCCGGGTTGCGCTCCGTGTACTTGGCGGACTCGCTGGCTCTGGCGGTGCTAGAGACACTAGTGCATCTGGAGGCAACCGCCACAACCGAGCCTTATGTCGCTATCGAAGTTGACGTGCCTGACGAGGCTATCGAGTCGCCTGTTGCCTGGCCAGCCGGTTGGGAAAACGACCTGGCAGTGACCAGGGGGATAGGGAGCGAGTGGCTACGTTCGGGCAAAGCGCTCGCTTTACGGGTGCCTAGTGCTTTGGTGCCGGACGGTGGGAACCTGCTCGTCAACCCAGCCCAACCGCACGCAGTGCAGATCAGGGAGGCGCGGCGGCTTCAGTTCCGTTGGGACGACAGACTCCTCTGATCGGTACTGGCGGCCGGTGATGTTGGCCCTCAGGCGCGCATGGCAGCCCACACCCCGCCCAGCACCACGGCGACCACCACCAATGGCAGCACGAAGTCGGGCATGCGGCTGGCCAGTCCGGCGCCCCACTCCTGCAGGCGGAACTGCCCCTCCACGTCCATGAAGCCGCCCAGGTTGGCGGTGCCCTCGGTGAGCAGGAAGAGTAGGCCAACGCCTACGAACACCAGGCCGGAGACTAGCGCTGTCGAATGTGTGCGCAAGGGCCCTATGCGTAGTTCCTTGCCGCGCAGCCAGCGGCGTTTGCCTAGCTGGAAGCGGTCCCAGAGCAGCGCCAGCGCGAAGAGAGGCACGGCCATGCCGAGCGCGTAGAACGCCATGAGCAGCCCGCCGTAAACGGGGTCGGCGCCCGTAACCGCGAAGGTGAGCACCGCTCCCAGGAGCGGCCCCGAGCAGAAGCCCGCGAAGCCGTAGACCGCGCCCAGTGCGATCACGGACAGGTATCCTCTCGGGCCTGACTCGTTACCAGCGACTGACCCCGCGGCGCTGGCTGGCAGGAACGAGAAGCCGCGTCCCAATATGGTGAGGAGCCCGAAGAGTATGAGCAGCACGCCACCCACTGCGGTCACTAGTCCACGGTGCTGGGTGACGAGGCTTCCCACGGCGCCGATACCGGCGCCTAGTGGCACTAGCACCAGCGCCAGACCCAGGTAGAAGAGCGCGGTGCGTCCCACGAGGCGACCCCAGCCATCGAACGCGTACGCGAAGAAGCTCGGCAACAGCAG
>JBAYRM010000207.1:0-3097 GCA_041676665.1 Trueperaceae bacterium | reverse complement strand
GGCGCACCTGACGCGTGGCGGACGCGACCTCGCGGCCGGCCACCTCCACCGTGCCGCCGTCCGGACTCTCGAAGCCGGCGATGAGCCTGAGCAGCGTGGTCTTGCCGCAGCCGGACGGTCCCAGCAGACAGAGGATCTCGCCCGGTTGCACATCGAGGTCGAGCGCGTCGACCGCCGCGGGCCCCACCTCGGTGAAGCGCTTGGTCAGACCGCGCGTGCGTACGATCGGCGCCTCGGCCGCCGTTACGGACGCGGAGTCGGGGGTTACGTCATGAACGATCATCTCAAGCTCCCATGATAGCCGGCCCGCCAGCGGCTAGCGGGGCGGTGGCTGCCGGTCGGTGCCTAGTGGTCGATGGCCGGCGAGCCTGTGCCTAGCGGGTCAGCGGCTTGGCGGGCAGTCGCAGCTCGGCCACCAGCATGGCCACCAGCATGAGGCCGGCGCCGGCGAGGCCCCAGGCGCCCAGCTGCTCGCCGAGCACCAGGTAGGCGAAGAAGCCAGCGAAGGCGGGCTCGAGCACGAAGATGAGCGCGGCCACGTGGGCGGGCACCACCCGCTGCGCGTAGGTCTGCAGTAGGCCCACCAGCGCGGTGGCCACCACCGCCAGGTAGACGATGGCCAGGTAGGTGCCCAGCGGCACGCTCGGCAGCAGCTTCACTTGCGGCAACGCCCACAACCACGCGAGGAGCGCCATGGGGATGTGCTGCATCATGACCAGCGAGGTGGCGCGCACCTTGCCGGCGACCTCACCCAGGTAAACGATGTAGAGCGCGTAGGTGAGCGCCGTGAGCAGCACCCAGACGTCGCCGGCGTTCACCGCCGCCACGCCGTCCCGCAGCGTCATGAGCGCCAGCCCCGCCAGCGCGATGCCGGCGGCCAGGAAGACCCGTGGCGCCAGGCGCTTACCCCAGAACATGGCGCCCAGTAGGGGCGTGAGGATGACGGAGAGACCGGTGATGAACGCAGCGTTGGAGGCGCTGGTGATGGAGAGACCTATGGTCTGAGAGGCGAAGCCCACGAAGGAGAGCACGCCCAGGATAAGAGCGGGCACGATGGCCTTGCGGTCGAACTTGGCCCACAGCAACATGACGCCCGCCAACGTGAAGCGCAGCGCCAGGAGGAGCGCAACGGGGATAGTGTCGAGCGCTTCCTTAACCACCACGAAGGTGGTGCCCCAGATGATGGTTATAAGAACGAGCGAGAGGACCCCCACGACCGGCGACACGCGCTCAATCATGGCACGGCGCCCGGGTTCCGCACGCAGTCCAGGTGCTCTCCTCCATGGCCACCCGCGCCAGCGCTCGCGCCGCCGGTGGCCGGGTTAGCATCCAGCCATGCCCGCTTCGTTACCCGCGAACCATCTGGTCGGCCACGGCCAGGACGCGCACCGTCTCACCGCCGGGCGCCGGCTGGTCATCGGAGGTGTGGAGGTGCCGTCGGAGCGCGGCGCGGAGGCGCACTCAGACGGCGACGTGCTGCTGCACGCGCTGGCGGACGCGCTGTTGTCAGCGTTCGCGCTAGGCGACATAGGCAAGCTCTTCCCGCCCAGCGATCCTGCCTTCGAGGGCTTGGATAGTCGCCGCATAGTAGCCGCGGTACTTGAGAAGGCGCGGCAGGCCGCCGACTTCGAGCTAGTCAACGTGGCGGCCGTGGTCACGCTGGACGCCCCGAAGCTAGGTGCGCGGCGCGAGGCCATAGCCGCTGCGGTGGCAGACCTAATGGCGCTGCCGCCGCAGCGGGTGGGCATCACTTTCAAGACGAGCGAGGGGTTGGCGCCAGATCACGTGCAGGCCAGCGTCGTTGTGTTCTTGCGAGTCAGCTAGGGAGTACGAGCAGCGCCCCGGCCCAACCGGCGCGGTGGGCCGATATGCGCCGCCTCACAAACCCAGGACGAGCCTAAGTCCAGTTCCGACTTCGGCCATCACAGTGGGTGAGACGCTTCCCACCCGTGACTTCAGGAAGGTTCGGTCCACCGTCACCACTTGTGACACGTTCACGACCGAGTCCTTGGGGAGGCCGCCATCGTTAGCTGGGAGCAGTACGTTCCCAGGGGCGTTCCGAAGAGCAAGGTTGCTTGTGATGGTGGCGCACAGCACCGTGCTTATCCGACTCCTGTTGAAAGCCTCGGACTGCACCACTAATAGTGGGCGCCGGTAACCCGGCTCGGATCCCCTGGGGTGGCCCAAGTCGGCCCACCACACATCGCCGCGTTCGATCACCATTCGGACGACCCGATACTGCGCGCCTGCGCCTCTGCGAGCTCCGGAGGCAGGTCGCTCCGTTCGGAAGCGTAGACCTCGTTCAGGCGTTCAGTGATCTGGCCGTCATCGTGTTTGACCAGGTACTCCCGCACGGCGTTCGCGTACAACTCGCTGCGTGACACACCGAGCCGATTCGCTAATCGATCCGCAGCGTGGAAGAGTTGGTCAGGAAGCGAGATGGCCGTCTTCATACCGTGGTTATACCACGGTCATACCTCCTGCAGCGTCACCACCACGCGCCCGCCCTGCTCGGCGGCCTGGAAGAGCTGGATCTTCTTGATGGCCGGCAAGGTGGCGCGGCCGCTACGCAGGTCGAAGGTGGCGCCGTGGTGCACGCAGCGGATCTTGCCCTCCAGCAACTCGCCGTCGTGCAGCGGGTAGCGCTGGTGCGTGCAGCGGTCGGGCATGGCGAAGAACTCGCCGCCCTGGCACACCACGATGATGTCGGTGTCCGCCACGGTGCGGGCGGTGATGCTGCCCTCCGGGAAGTCGGCTACCGAGCCGACGTCGAACGTCGACTCGGTAGCGCCGGGCTGCCCTGGGGCGCCCGCCGAACTCACAGCTTCTCTTTCACACCCGGCACGCCGAGCTTGGCCTGCACCACGCGCTCCACGTACTCGGCCACCTTGGGCAGAGTGACGCGGCTCATGACCTCGTAGAGGAAACCGGTGACGAGCAGGTGCTCAGCCACCTCGGGCGTAAGCCCGCGGCTCATGAGGTAGAAGCGCTGGTCTTCGGGCACGGGGCCGGTAGTGCTGCCGTGCGAGCACTTCACGTCGTTGGCAGCGATCTCGAGCTGCGGGATGGAGACCACTTCGGACTCCTCGTCCAGCAG
>JBAYRM010000206.1:0-3106 GCA_041676665.1 Trueperaceae bacterium | reverse complement strand
GACACGCCCGACGACTACACGGTCGTCATGAACCTCAACGTGCTCAACTCGTTCCTCCTCAACAACATCGCCCGCATGCCCATCGTGCCCGCTGGCTCTGGCGCTAACTTCGGCGATAACCCCATCGGCACGGGCCCCTACCAGTTCGTCGAGCTAGTGCGCGACGACCGCCTGGTCGTTCGCGGCTACGCCGACTACTGGGGTGGCACCCCGAACATCGACATCCTCGTCTTCCGCCCCATCCCCGAAGACGCCACCCGCCTGCTCGCCTTCGAAGCTGGCGAGATCGACGTCATGCAGGCCCAGCCCGTTCCGTCCGAGCTGCCCCGCATCGAAGCCGACGACCGCTTCGTTGTCGACCGCAGCCCCGGCACCGGCTACACCTACGTAGGCATGAACACCAAGGTCGGCGAGCTCTCCGACGTGCGTGTGCGCCAGGCCATCAGCTACCTGATCCCCCGCGAAGCTTTCGTGGCGCGCGTGCTCAACGGCATCGGCTCCCCGGGCATCAGCATGCTCTCGCCGGCCTCCGGCTGGTTCAACCCCGACGTTGAGCGCTACGAGTACAACCCCGAACGCGCCGCCGCCCTGCTGGCGGAAGCCGGTATCGGTGAAGGCTCGAGCCTCCGCCTGCACACCAACGAGAACGCCGTCCGCATGCAGCTCGCCGAGATCCTCGGCTTCGAGCTCGGCCAGCTCGGCGTGAACCTCGACATCACCATCGAAGAGTTCGGCGCCTTCCTCGAGCGCGTGCAGACCACGGACGACTTCGACCTCTTCATCCTCGGCTGGAGCGGTCAGCTCGACCCCGACCGCGCCATGATCCGCCAGTTCACCACCACCGGCAGCGCCAACTACACCTTCTACTCCAACCCACGCGTCGACGAACTGCTCGAGCGCGGCCCGCTCGTGGACCCCACCACCCAGGAGTCCATCGACATCTACCAGGAAGCGCAGGCCATCGTCCTCGACGAGGCGCCCTACGCCTACGCCTACTACACCGAAGAGATCGCCTTCATGCACCCGTACATCGGTGGCTGGGGCGTTCACCCTTACGGCGCCGCTACCTTCCAGAACGCGCACCTCATCACCAAGAACCGCTGATGAGTCGCCGCCCCTGAGCGGAGCGCCAGCCTGATCAGGGCTGCGCTCCGCGCGGAGGCGCACAGCTGAAAGAGTTCCGGTCGCTGGGGGAGCGATACACGCCTCCAGCGACCGGCTTTACGAGGTCGAGAAGCGGTCTCCTTGCGCCCCGGCCAAACGCCGTGACCCAGCGCGCACTCGTACGGGGTCTATCTTGCTGCAGTACACGTTCCAACGCCTTATCTCGCTCATCTTCATCCTCCTCGGGGTGTCGGTGGTGGTGTTCGCCATGGTGCACTTCTCGCCCGGCGACCCCATTCGCATCCTGCTCGGCGACGACGCCGAACCTGCCGAGGTGGAGCGGCTAACCAAGCTCTACGGGCTCGACCAGCCCGCCTACGTGCAGTACTTCCGCTGGCTCGGCCGAGCCGTGCAGGGCGACTTCGGTACCTCGTTGCGCCAACGCCAGCCAGTAACCAAGCTCATCACCGAGAAGATGGGCGCCACCGTGGAACTGGCGGTCGCCAGCCTGCTCATCGCCGTGCTCATCGGCGTGCCGTTGGGGGTGATAAGCGCTGTACGGCGCAACACCTGGGTGGACTTCGGCAGCATGTTCATCGCGCTGGTGGGAGTGTCGGCGCCCAACTTCTGGATCGGGCTCATACTGCTGAGCTACGTGGCGCTGTACGTGGGCTGGATACCGGTGTTCGGCAGGGCAGAGTGGTCGTTCGTTGAGGCGCTCGCGGCACCGTTCCGCGGCGGCGGCTTCGGACCGCTATGGGATTCGCTGCGCTACATGCTGCTGCCGGCCGTAACGCTGGCCACCAGCATCATGGCGCTCATCACCCGCCTCACCCGCTCGAGCATGCTCGAGGTTCTCTCCAAGGACTACGTGCGGACCGCCAAGGCCAAAGGGCAGACGCCGCGGCTCGTGGTGTACCGGCACGCGTTACGTAACGCGCTGCTGCCGGTCGTAACGGTGATCGGCGTTCAGTTCGGCTCGCTCTTGGGCGGCGCCATCGTGGTCGAAACGGTGTTCGCTTGGCCAGGCGTGGGCATGCTCATCATCACCTCCATCCGCACGCGCGAACTGCTGGTGGTGCAGGGCGCCGTGCTGATGCTGGCCGCCATCTTCGCGTTGGTGAACCTACTGGTCGACTTCAGTTACTCGTTCCTGAACCCGAGGATCCGTTATGCATAGCTCCGCCGCGGCGCCCGTCAAGTCACCCAACCTGACCCTCAAGCGCATCCGCCGCAACCCCAACGTCATCCTCGGCGCGACGCTCATCCTGGGACTGGTCATCGTGGCCGCCGTCGCCCCGCTTATCACCCCCATGGATCCCCTGCACCAGGACATCTGGGAGCGCTACGCCGCTCCTCGCGGGCTCATGGTCGATGGCCAGTTCAACACCACCTACGTGCTGGGCGCCGATGAGCTCGGCCGCGACGTGCTCTCGCGCCTCATCATGGGAACGCGCGTCTCGCTCCTCGTGGCGTTCATCGCTACCAGCATCTCGCTGGTGTTCGGCGTCATGCTTGGTGCCATCGCGGGTTACGTCGGGGGCAGGGTCGACAACGTCATCATGCGCGTTATGGACGTGCTGCTGGCCATGCCCGGCATCCTCCTGGCCATAGCCATCGTGGCCACCTTCGGGCCCAACATCGTGAACGTCATGCTGGCCATCGCCATCGTGCGCATACCGGCCATGGCGCGGGTGGTGCGGTCTGAGGTGCTGGCGCTGAAAGAGGAGGAGTTCGTGGAGGCGGGCCGCGCACTGGGGCTGTCATCGGGGCGGATACTCGTCCGGCACATTCTCGTGAACTCGTGGGCACCAGCGCTGGTCATAGCGGCTCTGGGGATGGGCACCGCCATCGTGGCTGAGGCCTCGCTATCGTTCCTGGGGTTGGGAACGCAGCCTCCGCAGATCAGCTGGGGACGCATGCTTTCTGTGGGGCGCGAGGCCATCCGCTCGGCTCCGCACGTGACCCTCTACCCGGGCATAGCGATCACCGTCACCGTGCT
>JBAYRM010000205.1:0-3107 GCA_041676665.1 Trueperaceae bacterium | reverse complement strand
CAGCGCTTCTACCGCGACATGCTGCGCGCCCGCATAGCCGACGACCGCTTCGGTCGTCTCCAGAGGCAGGGCCGCGTGAGCTTCGTGGCGCCCAGCGCCGGCCACGAGGCCGCGCAGGTAGGCGTGGCGCACGCCGTACAGGCAGGCAAGGACTGGCTTTACCCGTACTACCGCGACGTGGGCCTGTGCCTGGCCATCGGTATCCCGCTCGTCGAGATAGTGGGCCAGAACCTGGCCACGCTCGCCGACCCCGCCCGCGGCAGGCAGATGCCGTACCACGCGGGCTCCGCCAAGCTCAACACGTTCACCATGGCGTCGCCCATCGCCTCGCACATCCCGCCCGCCACCGGCACCGCCATCAGCCAGAAGATCGATGGCAAGGGCGAGGTCACCATCTGCACCTTCGGCGACGGCGCCACCAGCGAGGGCGACTGGCACGCTGGAGTTAACTTCGCCGGCGCGCAGGGCGCCCCAATAGTGTTCGTGTGCGAGAACAACGGCTACGCCATCAGCGTTGACCTCAAGCGCCAGACCGGTTCTGACACGGTGCACCAGAAGGCCCACGCTTACGGCATGCCCGGCTACTACGTCGACGGCATGGACGTGCTGGCCGCCTACTACGTCATGAAGGAGGTAGTGGCGCGCGCCCGCGAGGGTGTGGGCCCCGCGCTGGTCGAGCTGGTGGTCTACCGTTACGGCGGTCACTCCTCAGCCGACGACGATAGCCGCTACCGCCCGCGTGAGGAAGTAGCGCTGTGGCGCGGGCGCGACCCGCTCGGCCGCTTCCGCCGCTTCCTCGAGAAGCGCGGCCTGTGGGACGACGCCGCTGAGGCTGCCGCCAACGCCGAGCTTGAGGAAGAGTTCACCGCCGCGGTCAAGGCGGCCGAGGAAGCCGGACCGATCCCCTTAGAGACCATGTTCGAAGACGTTCTAGCCGAGATGCCGGAGCGACTGCGCCAGCAGCGCGACGAGCTGCTCGGCCGCGAGCGCTAGAGAAGGAAGTAGCAGACGTGAGCGCTGTGACCATGGTCCAGGCGGTTGCCCGGACCTTAGATCAGGAGATGGCCCGCGACAAGCGCGTGGTGGTGATGGGCGAGGACGTCGGCAAGCGCGGCGGCGTGTTCCTGGCCACCGAGAAGCTCTTCGACAAGTACGGTCCCGACCGCGTGATCGACTCGCCGCTCTCGGAGGCCGCCATCATCGGCGCCGCCCTCGGCATGGCCGTTCACGGTCATCGGCCGGTGGCCGAGATCCAGTTCGCCGACTACGTTTACCCCGGCTTCGATCAGCTGGTGAGCCAGGTGGCCAAGCTGCGTTACCGCTCCGGCGGGCAGTTCTCCGCCCCCATGGTCGTGCGCATGCCCACGGCCGGCGGCGTCAAGGGCGGGCATCACCACTCGCAGAGCCCGGAGGCGCACTTCGTGCACACCGCTGGCCTCAAGGTCGTGGTGCCCAGCACACCGACCGACACGCAGGGACTGCTGCGAACCGCCATCCGCGACGACGACCCGGTGGTGTTCATGGAGCCCAAGCGCCTCTACCGGTCGTCGAAGGAGCAACTGCCAGACGACCCCGATTTCATGCTGCCATACGGCAAGGCGGCGGTGCGGCAAGAGGGCAGCGACGTCGTGCTGATCAGCTACGGCGGCTCTATGGCCGAGACGCTTAAGGCCAGCGCCGCCATGACCGAGCAGGGCATCTCGCCTCACGTCCTCGACCTGCGCTCGTTAGCGCCGTGGGACGAGACCGCCGTGCTGGAAGCCGTCGCCCGCGTCGGGCGGGTGGTGCTCGTTAGCGAGGCTCCGCACACCGCCAGCTTCATGAGCGAGGTGTCGGCCACCATCGCCGAGCAGGTGCTCGACGCGCTGCTCGCCCCCGTGGCGCGAGTCTCCGGCTTCGACACGCCCTACCCTTACTCGCACGACCGTGAGTACCTCCCTGGACCGAACCGCATACTGCGGGCCGTCCAGCGGGTGCTGGAGTACTGATCCACGCGCGTCGCCGCCGCCACGGCTGCGGCGCGCGCTGACCCAACTGGAAGAAGGAGCTTGAATGGCGAGAGAGTTGCGGCTACCCGAACTGGCCGAGTCGGTCGTTGAAGGCGAGATAGTGCGCTGGCTGGTCGAGGTGGGCCAGATGGTCGAGCTTGACCAGCCGGTGGTTGAGGTCATGACCGACAAGGTGACCGTGGAACTGCCCAGCCCTTACGCCGGCAAGCTGCTCGAGCAGGTGGCGGCCGAGGGCGACGTGGTGGCCGTGAACGCCGTCATCGCCAGGTTCGACGGCGAGGGTGCCGGCGCCGCGGCAGCAGCGCCCGCGCCGGCGCCCAGCCTGCAGGCCGAGGAGGAGCGCTCCATCGTGGAGGGCGGCCGGCCCGCCGAGGAGGACGACGGTGAGAGCCTCAGCCTCTTCAAGCCGGGCGGCGGCACCGACGAACCGCTGATAACCATCCGGCGTCCAGGCGCGCCGAGCGGCGGCGCCGCCACCGCCGCGCCGCCAGCGCCCGCCCGCCCGCAGCAGGCGCCTGCCGCGGCCGCCAGCCCGCCGCCTGCGCCCGACGCCGCCAGAGGGCCCTACGGCCGCGTGCTGGCGGTACCGGCCGCGCGCAAGCTGGCGCGCGAACTAGGCGTCGACATCGAGCAGGTCCGCGGCTCGGGTCCCAACGGCCGCGTGCGGATAGAGGACGTGAGGCAGCACTCGGAGGGCGCAGCGGCGCCCACCCAGCTAACGCACGCGGTCACCACGGCGTACGTGCCCGGCGCAGAGGTCGAGGAGCGCACCCCGCTGCGCGGCCTGCGGCGCGTGATAGCCAACCAGCTCACCGCCTCGCACCTCGAAGCAGTGCGCACCCTGCACGTGGACGAAGCCGACGTCACCGGCCTGGTGGCGCTGCGCGACAAGCTCAAGCCGCGCGCCGAGGCGCGGGGCGTGAAGCTGTCGTACCTGCCGTTCATCATGAAGGCAGTGGTCGCCGGACTGCAGCGCTTCCCCATGATCAACACCAGCCTCGACACCGCCAGCAACGAGGTGGTCACCAAGCACTACTACAACCTCGGCATGGCGGTCGCCACCGATAACGGCCTGGTGGTGCCGGTGGTCAAGGGCGT
>JBAYRM010000204.1:0-3108 GCA_041676665.1 Trueperaceae bacterium | reverse complement strand
CGGTAGCCTCCATCAAGGTGTCCACCGACGGACGCAACTCGGTTGACGTGGTGGAGGAGATCGTGGAGAAGCTCGTGGAGTGGAAGGAGCAGCAGGAAGCGTGAGCGGCGCCGAGCAGCCAACACCTCCAGCCGCAGCCACGCGCACGGTAGCCGTAGCACTGGCGCGGCCCTACGAGGTGACCGTCGGCGCGGGCGTGCTCTCTACCCTGCCCGATCAGGTGGCAGAGCGCGCGGTGGCGCTCATCAGCGACGCCAACGTGGCGGTGCCCTACGGCGCCCCCTTGGTCGCCGCCTTCGAGGCGGCCGGCAAACGCGCGCTGCACCTGCAGGTACCAGCAGGCGAGGCCAGCAAGTCGTTGGAGCGCTACGCCCTGCTGCTGAACGAACTGGCCACCGCGGCCTTCCCGCGCGACGGCGCCGTGGTGGCGCTCGGGGGCGGCGTGGTGGGCGACCTGGCGGGGTTCGTGGCCGCCACCTACATGCGCGGCGTGAGCTTCTACCAGGCTCCCACGTCGCTACTGGCCATGGTCGATGCCAGCGTGGGCGGCAAGACTGCCGTTGACCTGCCTGCCGGTAAGAACCTGGTGGGCGCCTTCTGGCAGCCGCGCGCCGTGGTAGCTGACGTTGCCACTTTGGCAACGCTGCCCGCGCGCGAGTTCCGGCAGGGCACCGTAGAACTGTTCAAGCACGGCCTGCTGGCCGACGCTTCGCTACTGAGCACCTTCTCGGCCGGTTGGTCGCAGGAGCTGCCAGCCGAGCTACTGGCGGACGCAGTGGCCCGCTCGGTGGCTGTGAAGGCCAAGGTGGTCGCCGCTGACGAAAGGGAGGCGGGCCCTCGCGCGCACCTCAACCTGGGTCACACGCTGGCGCACGCCCTGGAGGCGGCCAGTCAGCAGCGCCTGGCGCACGGCGACGCGGTGGCCTACGGCCTGGTGTACGCCGCGCTGCTAGCGCGGCGCCGCGGCTACTCTGACCACACCGCCGCCGTTTACGAGCTGTTCAACTGGGTCGCGCCGGGTCCCCTGCCGCTAGCGCCGTTCTCGCAGCTGTACGCTTACATGAGCGTCGACAAGAAGGTGGCGCAGGGGCGCGTGCGCTACGTGCTGCTGCGCGACGTGGGCGACCCGGTGGTGGTAAGCGACTTGACTTACGCCGAGCTGGAGCGAACGTACCAGGAGCTGCTGAAGGTGGTGGCCTGATGCCAGCACCCCCGCAGCAAGCTGACAGGAAGGAAGCCCAATGATCCTCGTTCTGAACGGACCTAACCTGAACCTGCTTGGTAGCCGCGAGACTGAGGTGTACGGCGTGGCCACCCTGGCCGACGTGGAGCGACTGTGCGAGAGCGTAGCCGCCCAGCTGGGCAGTAGCGCCGTGTGCCGCCAGAGCAACCATGAAGGGCAGCTAATCGACTGGCTGCACGGCGCCGCGGCCGAGGGGGTGAACGGCGTGGTCCTCAACCCGGGCGGTTTCACGCACACCAGCGTGGCCCTGCGCGACGCGATCGCGGCCATCCCCGTGCCGGTGGTGGAGGTGCACATCAGCAACGTCCTCAAGCGCGAGCCGTTCAGGCACGTGAGCCTGACCGGCGCCGTTAGCGTGGGCAGCATCATGGGGCTGGGCGTGTTCGGTTACGAACTGGCGGTGCGTTACCTGCTGCGCGGCTAGCGCCGTGGTGCAGTTGCGCGCTGGTGTCAGCCGCGCAGGAAGTTGGTGGCGTCGCCCTCTTCCACCGGCGGCAGGTCGTCTAGCGACGCCAGTCCGAACTCGAGCAAGAACTTATCGGTAGTGGCGTACAGCAGCGGCCGACCGACCACCTCGCGCTGCCCCACCACCCTGATCAGGTCGCGTTCCTGCAAGGTTTCAAGCGTGCTGGAGCACGAGGCGCCGCGCGCGGCCTCCAGCTCGCCGCGAGTGACCGGCTGGTGGTACGCGACCAGAGCCAGCGTCTCGAGCGACGCCTGGCTGAGGGGCGGTAGCGGAGGCGGCGACATGATGCTGGAGAGGGCTGGCAGTAGCGCGGGTGTTACGACCAGGCGATAGCCGCCGGCCACGTGGTCGACCTGGATGCCCAGGTCGGCGGCCAGTAGCGCCTGTTGCAGGTCGCTTATCTCGCGCCTAACGGCCTCCTCGCTGACGCCCAGGAGGGTCATCAGGTCACGAAGGGGCACAGGCCCCTCGTGGGCCAGCAGCGCGGCGCAGAGCAGCGCGCGAGGTCCGTGCCCGGTGTAGCTCACGGCCCCAATCGTTTCAGCCGTAGCCGAACGTGTCAAGCGGCGCTCAGGCGGCCGCTGCGGCGCAGCCAGATCTCGACGGGGATGGTCAGGAAGGGCGGTACTCCGGCGGCCAGGACCAGCGCGGTGGTGCGCAGGTTCCACTTGAGGGCGCGGCTCGCCAGCCACGTGACCGCCAGGTAGAGCATGAACACCAGGCCATGCAGTCCCCCGAAGAGCGGCACGAGGTTCTCCTCGAGGCCGAGCACGTGCTTCTGGTACATGCCCACCAGAAGCCCCGCCCAGGTAACCGCCTCCGCGAAGGCAGTGATCATGTAGAGGTAGCCCATGGGCGCCAGCGTCCCGGCCGTTGCGCGCGCCTGGTTCGTTACGTTACTCAACTTGGGTCGGCTCCTATCGTTGCCTGTCGGGTTGGGGCCGCTTTGGCCCAACCGCGGCGCACCGTTCCGCTTTGGGGCGGCCCGCGGGGGCGAACGCCCGGCTGCGGCCGGTTCGCCTCGCAGGTTACCTGCCTGAGGGCCCGCAGGGCGAATCGTGAGGTTAGCTGCACGCGGTTGGATCAAGAGCCCGCCGCCCCCTCCTGAGCGTCCCTGCCTCAGCTGTTACGCTTCGAGTATGGGGTTCAGGGTGATCGTCTCGCAGGGTCGTCTGGCCGACCGTACGCCGGGTGCGGTGGCGGGCGCGGCGCTTCTCGGTGCCGCTCTGGCTGAGCGCTTGGGGGTGTCTCCGCGCTTCGTGGGCGTGCCGGCGGCGCCGAAACTGGATCGTCACGAGGGGGCGCTGGCAGAGGCGGAGCCTACGCTGCTGGCTGTGGCCGAAGAGGTTCGGGCGGCGTTCGCGGCTGGTTCGCTGCCGCTTATCGCCGGTAACAAGTG
>JBAYRM010000203.1:0-3111 GCA_041676665.1 Trueperaceae bacterium | reverse complement strand
CCGCGGCGAGGGCCGCGTACACGCAACACTAAGGAGCGAAGATGGCAACGGACGTCAAGGTACCCGCTGCGGGCGAGTCCATCAGCGAGGTGTTCATAGGCACCTGGCTCAAGAAACCGGGTGAGGCCGTAGCGGTCGACGAGCCCATCGTGGAAGTCGAGACCGACAAGGCCACGCTCGACATCCCTGCGCCCGTTGCCGGCGTCCTGCTAGAGCAGCTCAAGGGCGAAGGCGACGCTGCCTCGATAGGCGAGGTCATCGCTCGCATCGACGAGACCGCCACGGCCGCCGCCGCGGCTGAGCCCGCTGCAGCGACGCCCGCCGCGGCTGAACCAGCGCCCGCCGCAGCGCCCGCCGCCGCCGCTCCGGCCGCGCCCGCGCCCGCAACGCCCAGGGCCCCAGAGCCCGCTCCCGCGAAGCGGCCTGACGTGGCCAAGCCGCAAGGGGTTCAGGCCACCAGCGTCATGCCGGCCGCCGCGCGGCTGCTGGAGGAGAGCGACCTAAGCGCCGACGAGGTGCCTGCCACTGGCCCCGGTGGCCGCCTCCTCAAGGAGGACGTGCAGAACTACCTCGCTTACCGCGAGCGCGCGGCCGCGCAGGATTCAGCTCAGGTTGCGGGCGGGGTGCAGTTCGAAGCGCGGCAGGAGGAAGTGGTGCCGATGACCCTCCTCCGCAAGCGCATCGCCGAGCGCCTCGTCGAGGCGCAGCAGACGGCCGCGCTGCTCACCACCTTCAACGAGGCCGACATGACCGCCGTCATGGAGCTGCGCTCCGAGTTCAAGGATTCGTTCGAGAAGAAGTACGGCGTGCGCCTCGGCTTCATGTCGTTCTTCGTCAAGGCGGCCATCGACGCCCTGAAGATGATCCCCCAGCTGAACGCCGAGATCCGCGGCACCGACATCGTGTACAAGAACTATTACGACATCGGAGTAGCGGTCTCGACCCAGAAGGGCCTGGTGGTACCGGTCCTGAGGGACGCCGACAGGCTCTCGTTCGCAGACACGGAGAAGGCCATCGCCGACTTCGGTCAGCGCGCCATGAAGAACCGCCTCAAACCCGACGAGCTGCAGGGCGGCACCTTCACCATCAGTAACGGCGGCGTGTTCGGCTCGCTGCTCTCGACGCCTATCGTCAACCCGCCGCAGAGCGGCGTGCTCGGCATGCACAGCATCCAGCAGCGTCCCGTGGCGCTGAACGGTGAGGTCGTCATCAGACCGATGATGTACCTGGCCATGACCTACGACCACCGCATGGTGGATGGTCGTGAGGCGGTGACGTTTCTGAAGCGCATCAAGGAAGCCATCGAGAACCCGACCCGCATGCTGCTGGAAGTGTGAGACCAACCTCATGAGCGAGTCGAACGACAAGGCCGGCAGCGCGCCGGCGCAGCACGATATCGTCATCATCGGCGCCGGTCCCGGAGGTTACGTGGCCGCCATCCGCGCAGCGCAGCTCGGCTTCGACGTAGCGCTGGTGGAGCGCGAGGCCGCGTTAGGCGGTACCTGCGTCCGGGTTGGCTGCATCCCCAGCAAGGCGCTGCTCGAATCGAGCCACGCGTACGAGCAGGCTAAGGGCCAGCTCGCGCAGCACGGCGTGCAGGTAGAGGGCGTGAAGCTCGACCTGGCGGCCATGCAGAGCCGGCGCCAGAACGTGGTCGAGCAGAACACCGACGGCGTGGCGTTCCTGATGAAGAAGAACAAGGTCACGCGCTACGAGGGCAGCGGTAAGCTCACCGCCGCGCGCGAAGTTAGCGTTACCGCCGCGGACGGCGTGGTCACGCAGGTGATAGCGGAGCACGTGATCCTCGCGACGGGTTCCGAGGTCGCCACGCTGCCCGGCATGGAACTCGACGGTAAGACCGTCGTTTCCAGCACCGAGGCGCTCGAGTTCGACGCTGTACCCGAGAACCTGGTGGTGATCGGCGCCGGTGTCATAGGCCTGGAGCTCGGTTCCGTGTGGTCGCGTCTGGGTTCCAAGGTCACCGTGCTCGAGTACCTCGACCGCATCCTGCCCGGCATGGACCTGGAGATGGCCAAGGAGGCGCAGAAGCTCCTCAAGCGGCAGGGGCTCGAGTTCAGGCTCGGTTCGCGAGTCACCGGCATCGAAGTCAGCGGCAAGGGTGCCAAGGCCAAAGCGACCGTTCAGATCGAAGGCGCGGAGGCCATCGAGGCTGACAAGGTGCTGGTCGCCGTGGGGCGCAAAGCCAACAGCCAGGGCCTGGGCCTAGAGGATGTGGGCGTAGCTGTAGACCAGCGCGGCCGCGTTATCACCAACGACAAGTTCGCAACCAACGTGCCCGGCGTGTACGCCATCGGCGACCTGATAGCCGGCCCCATGCTGGCGCACAAGGCGTCCGAGGACGGCGTGGCGCTCGTTGAGATGCTCGCTGGCCGCGCCGCCAGCGTGGATTACGACAACGTACCGGCCGTGGTTTACACCGAGCCGGAAGTGGCCGGGGTAGGCAAGACCGAGGAGCAACTCAAGGACGAAGGCGTGCCGTACCGCAAGGGCAGCTTCCCCTTCATGGCCAACGGCCGGGCTCGCGCCCTCGGCAGCACCGACGGCAAGGTCAAGGTGCTGACCCACGCGGACACCGACCGTTTACTGGGAGTTCATATCGTGGGCCCCAGAGCGGGCGACCTCATCTCCGAGGCCGTGACCGCCATCGCGTTCGGGGCCTCAGGCGAGGACTTCGCGGGCGTCGTGCGTGCGCACCCGGGTCTCTCAGAAGTAGTTAAGGAGGCCGCGTTGGCCGCGGACGGACGCGCTCTGCACATCTGAGCACGCCGGATTCCGGTGCTACGCTAGACCAATGACTGAGGCGCTACAAGTAACCTCCGCGCCAGCTGAGCACGCTTTCGCTGCAGCCAACCTGTTCGAGCTGCCGTTCCGTGACCCGGCGCTAGAGCCGCTACGAGACAAGGTCCTGGAGGGTAAGCGGCTCACCCTCGAGGACGGCATGGTGCTGTTCAACACCCCGGACCTGCCCGGCCTAATGCGGCTGGCCGACGTGGTGCGGCGCCAGAAGGTGGGCGAGAAGGCGTACTTCGTGCACTCGCTCAGGCTGTCGCAGACCAACATCTGCTACGTGGGCTGCACCTTCTGCGGCTT
>JBAYRM010000202.1:0-3112 GCA_041676665.1 Trueperaceae bacterium | reverse complement strand
CTGGTCATCACCTTCGTGGTCGCCCGGCTCAGCGAGCGCCACATCGTTAAGCTCAGCCCGTTCGTGTTCGTGTTCCTGGTGGGCATGCTCATCCTCGTGTTCATCGACGGCGTCTCGCCTGAAGGCTCCGACAGCAAGCGCTGGATCATGCTCTTCGGTGTGAGCTTCCAGCCGTCCGAGTTCATGAAGGTGTCGGTCATCGCGTACCTCGCCACGTTCTTCTACAACCACCTCGGCAACTGGCACATCTGGCGCCCAATGGTGGTCATCGGCATCGCAGCGGCGCTGGTGGTGGTGCAGCCTGACGTGAGCACCGCAGCGTTCATCTTCCTGCTGGCCCTGGCGATCATGGTGGCGGCCGGCGCGACCATCGTGCGCATCGTGTCAATCTCGCTGGCCGCCGCCCTGATCGCCGGCCTGGTGGTCATGCCGTTCCTGGGCGAGTACCAGTACTGGGGTAACCGCATAGCCGGCTTCTTCGACATGTGGGGCGCCCAGGAGCAGACGGCCGACCTGAGTTACCAGGCCAGCGTGGCCGAGAGCGCTGTGCAGCGCGGCGGCCTCATAGGCATCGGCGCCGGCAGACCGGTACGGGTACCCGAGGCCGACACGGACTTCATCGCCGTCGCCATCCACCAGGCTCTCGGTTTCATAGGCATAGCCTCGCTGCTCCTGCTGTACGCGCTCCTGGCGGTGGAGGGGCTCAGGGTGGCGCGCAGCGTCACCGGTCCGGCCACACTGCTGGCGGCGGGCGCCACCACCTACATCGTGGCGCAAGCTGGCCTCAACCTGCTGGTGGCTTCCGGCATGGCGCCGGTCACGGGCATACCGCTACCGGGCGTGAGTTACGGCCTCAACTCAATGTTCTCCGTGGCCATCGCGTTCGGCTTCCTGCACTTAGCGGCACGCCAGGGCCGCCTGCAGGCGCAGCAGGCCGGGCAGCCAGAGGCGGCGCTGCAATGACCCGCACCGGCATGCTGTTCGCGACCGGCGGTAGCGGGGGCCACATCTACCCCGCCCTGGCCGTCGCGCAGGAAGCCTCACAGGCTGGTCTCGAGGTCGGCTTCATCGGCCAGCTGGGCGGCATGGAGGAGCGCCTGGTGCCCGGCGCCGGCTTCGCGTTCAAGGGCGTGGCGGCCGGCAAGTGGGACCGCTCGAGACCCGACCCGCGTCAGGCGTTCAGCGCCCTGGCGGGCCTATGGGACGCGGTCCGGCACGTGCGGCGCACCAGACCGGCGCTAGTGGTCGGCTTCGGCGGTTTCGCGTCGTTCCCCGGCTGCGTGGCTGCGGTTCTCACACGAACGCCGCTGGTGCTGCAAGAGGGCAACGCCTTCCCGAGCCGCGTGAACCGCTGGTTCGCTCCGCGCGCCAGGCTCGTCATCAGCACCCACGCGGAAGCACTCAAGCACCTGAGGGCCAAGCGCACCGAGGTAATCGGCTTCCCCGTGCGCGAGCAGCGCGTGGACCGGCTTCAGGCGCGCGCGGCGCTGGGCCTGCCGGCCGACGCGGTGGTGACGCTGGTGATGGGCGGGTCGCAGGGCTCACTGACCCTCAACGAGGTGGTGCCTCAGGCGTTCGAGCGGCTGCCAGCTAACGAGCGACAGGTGGTGCTTCACGCCAGCGGGCCGCGCTGGGAGGCCGACCTGCGCCAGCGCACGGCCGCCATGACGGGCTACCACGTGCAACCGTACGTGGACGCCGTGACCGCCTGGTCCGCAGCCGACCTGGCCATCACTCGCTCCGGAGTGGGTACCCTCTCGGAGGCCGCGTTCCACGGCGTGCCGCTCGTGATGGTCCCGCTGCCCAGCGCCGCCGAGGACCACCAGCGCTTCAACGCGCTGGCTGTTCAGGAAGCGGGCGCGGGGCTGATGGTCGAGGAGAAGGAGCTGGAAGCGGCGCCCGGCCGACTGGCGGAGGCCTGGTCGGCTGCGCTCGAGCCGGGCTGGCGCCGCGGCGCCAGCGCCGCAGCGAGGGAGAGATCGCCCGCAGGGGCGGCAGCGCGGATACTGTCCGCGCTGAGAGGAGAGGTAAGCAGATGAGCACCATCCATTTCGTGGGCGTAGGCGGGGTCAGCATGCAGGCGCTGGCACTCTGGTGCCGCCACGAAGGGTTCGAGGTAAGCGGCTGCGACAGCGGCACGTTCGACGACGCCCGCCTGCGCCGAGCTGGCATCGAGGTCTGCACGGGCCACGACCCGGCTCACGCTCACGGGGTTTCGCTGGTGGTGCACAGCATGGCCGTGCCGGCTGATCATCCCGAGCTGGTCGCGGCGCGCGCGGCTGGCGCGCGCGTGCTGCGGCGTATAGAGCTGCTGGGCGAGCTGTTCGGCCGCAGGCGCGCCATCGGCATCAGCGGCACCCACGGCAAGAGCACCACGACCGGCATGGCCGCCACGCTGCTGCTGGCGCTGGACCCCGACACGTCTGTGCAGCTTGGTGCCTCGCTGCCCGCCATCGAAGGCGGTTACCGCTACGGCACCGGCGAGTGGCTGGTGGCTGAGGTCGACGAGTCCGACCCCGGCTTCGCCGACCTGCACTCCGGCGTCGCCGTGCTCACCAACCTCGACGAGGACCACGTGGCGGGCGACTTCGAGGAGCGCCGCAACTACTACGGCAGCTACGACGACCTCAAGGCGGCGGCACTCAAGTTCGCGAGCAGCGGCGAGCGCCTGGTCTACTGCCACGACTGGCCGTCGCTTACCGAGCTGGTGGCCCACCTACCTCAGGCCGTGAGCTTCGGGTTGCAGGAAGGCGCCGACTACCGCGTTACAGACATCGCGCTGGCGGGTTCAGGCAGCACCTTCGTGATCACCGGACCGGGGTTACCCGCGACCACGGTCAGGCTGGCGGTTCCGGGACGCTACAACGTGTACAACGCCGCCGGCGCCATCGCCGCAGTACATCAGGCGGGCTACGACCCGCGCCCCGCTCTCCCTGCGCTGGAGGCGTTCCTCGGCGTAGGCAGGCGCTGGCAGGTGTGGGGCGAACGGCAGGGCGCCCTGATAGTCGACGATTACGCCCACCACCCCACGGAGGTCGCGGCGATCCTGGAGGCCGCCCGCGGAACCGGGCGCCGCGTACGCGCCGTGCTGCAGCCGCATAGGTGGATAAGG
>JBAYRM010000201.1:0-3119 GCA_041676665.1 Trueperaceae bacterium | reverse complement strand
GTTACGACGGCGATCGCCAGGCCAGCCGGATCGACCGCGTTTGGCGAGCCGTCACGCAGGTCGATGAGCCCGGCGCCGGTGCAGAGCGCGGGCCGGCCCACCAGGGCGTCTCGCAGCGCCTGCCGCAGGACCGCCGGTTCGCTGCTGGGTATTTGCAGGGCGATCACCTGCTCGAGCCCGAGCTCTATCAAGTCGAGCGCTGCCAGGAACGGCGCGGTGGCCACGGCGTTGGTCGCCGCCCCCGGTACGCGCGCCAACCGTTGAGAGTCGAGGTGAACCGCTGCGGCGCACGCGCCGGCGGCGCCCCAGGTGCCGTGACTCGGCGTGCGCGGGTCGGCGCTGCTGGGCGCGCTGGCCAGCGGCGCCACGGCCGGCGCGACCGCTAACCTCAGGTTGATCAGGCGCGCCCAGGGCAGGGGGGAGTGCCCGGGCGCCAGCAGCGCGCTGCGGCCGTAAACGGTGCCCTCGTAGCCGCGTCGACGGAGCGCTTCGTAGGCCACCAGCAGGTCGTCGTACAGACCCCACACCACCACGCCGCCGGGTTGCGAGGCTGCCACCAGCAGCGCTTCGGGGCGCAGCTCGGTGGTGCCCGGGGTGTAACGCTCGACGTGCGGCACGGCGGCGCCGATAACGGCGAGGTGGGCTCTGAGGTCCGCCTCTGCGGCGTCGCCCAGGGGGCCCTCCAGCGCCATCAGCGCCAGTGAGTGACGCGGTTCGCGGTAGGCGTCGGCCACGATGGCCGCCACGCTGTCCGTGTCGTCGGCTGCCAGCGCGAAAGCCCAGTAGGGGTAGGGCGCGGCGTCTTCGAAGGTGGTGGGCGCGAGCAGGGTCACGCCAGCGGCCTCGGCCACCTGCGCCACGTCCCGGGTAGCCAGCGGGGTGGTGCAGCACACGATGACCAGGGCGCCCAAGTCCACGAGCTCCTCGGCGTGACGCCGCGCGGAGGCCGGAACGCTGTTGTCGTCGCGCAGCTCGAAGCTTACGTCGACGCCGAAGATGCCGCCGCTGCCGCGTAACTGGGTGGCGCGCTCGGAGGCGAGCAGCCACTGCGGCACGCCGGCTGCGGCCCCTGCGCCCGTGCGCGACGCGATCACGCCAACAAGCTGCGGTGCGGCAGCGACCTGTGCGCCAGCTACCGAAGCAGTGAGCGCAACCACCAGCGCCAGCACCAGCCAGCTGCGGCCTGCGCCTGTTCTTAGGCGACATAACGTGCGGTTGCGGAAAGACATCGAGGTTCCCTTCGGAGCGCTGAGGCGCTGCCAGGAGCCTAAGCCGGGTTCATGAGCCGCGCGCGAGCAGCGCAGCGGCGGGCTTCATGTTCTAAGCGCCGTATGACACCCAAAACTCCCCCCACTAAACGTGAGGGGAGCCGGTAGGCCTGGTGCGCCCGAACCGATTCGAACGGTTGACCTTGGGCTTAGGAGTCCCCTGCTCTATCCAGCTGAGCTACGGGCGCGCGCCGCTAGCGATTGTAAGGCCTGCGGCGGGCCCACTCAACCGGTGAGGCGACCCGCACGCTAGGACCTGACGGCGACTAGCGAACAGAGAGCTCGTAGACGGCGCTGCCACCCTCGTAGAAGAAGATGACGTCCACGTACCAGGTTCCGGGCCGCGGGTTGGTGATGGTGAAGCTGCCGCCGTAGTTCTCGGAGATGTCGCGGTAGTCCCAGTCGCCCGTGTCGGACCACGACTGGATGTCGGAGCCGTACTTGACCGCCACGTCGACGTCGAAGTCGGACCATAGGTTAATAACTACCGAGGTGGCGCCCTCGGGCACCTCCACACCGTACGTGTGGTAGTTGATGCCTTCCGCCAGGCCCACGATGCTGTGGGTCGCCACCTGGCCGACGCCGATGTTGCCAACGAAGCAGAACTCGCAGCCGGTGGACGACGCGCTGGGTTGTGTGGCCTGCTGGGTGGTCTGACTGCCTGGTTGCGTGCCGCTCTGGCCGCTGGCGGTCTGGCCCGAAGTGCCAGTAGTCTGGGCGCCGGCCGCGCGCGCCACGTCGGGCACGTGCGGACCGATGAGCGCCCACGCCAGGCTGATGGGCCGAACGTACGCCTGCTCCTCCACGTCGAGCTCGGCCCACTGCACGGTGCGGCCAGCGGTGGGCACTCCGATCAGGTAGCCGCTCTCGTCGAACGCCCCGCCGCCCGAGTTGCCGTGGGCTATCTTGCCGTCCGTCTTGATCCATTGACGGCCGCCCGTTTCCATGTCCTCACCCAGCCAGCCCGACATGAGACCAGCGGTGAAGGTGATGGTGGAGCCCGACACGCCCGGGTAGCCGACGATGGTTATGTAGTCGCCGGGCAGCAGCTGGTTGGAGTCGCCGACCTGCACGTGCGGGAAGCGGTAGTCGTCGGCTACCGGCTCCTCGTCGAGCCATTCGCGGATCTTGAGGATGGCCAGGTCGTGGGTCGGGTCGCCTGCGATGTACTGCGCCCAGAACACCGGTTCGGGCGGCATGTCCGTGAACTCGGAGCCGGTAATGAAGATGAGGTGCCACTCGTAGGTGGTGCGGCGGTCCAGGTCGCCGACCACGTGGTAGTTGGTGAGGATGTACCCGGATGGGCTGATGATTGAGCCGGAGCCGGACCAGTTGACCAGGCCATCTGTTTGCGGGTCGTACGGCACCACCTGAACGACCGCATCGAGGATGTTGATGCGGGCCTCACGCGGCAGGCTCTGCGCCAGCGCGCTGCCCGCCAAGGTCAGCAAGAGGATCGGTACTACTAGCCGAAGTGAGCGCATGTAACTAACCTTTCGCCTGGTTGCGGGCTCTGGGCGCAGGTGTGGGTGTTGCGCTGGCCGCGGGTCGCAGGAACCGGTGGGAGTGTGGATGTCGTCCATGAGCGAAACCTTTGCCCGATTCTACGGCCCCTCCACCACATGCGCGTAATGAGTTTGTCCACTCGTGGCGCTGTGCGAGTATGGGGCGGTGCGGACAGGACTGGCTCTTGGCATGGGGCCTGGCGCGGCCATCGGGCTGGGGCGCTTCGGCTACTCGCTGCTGCTGCCGGCGATGCAGTCGGCGTTGCAACTCACGCTGGCGCAGGCCGGGGCGCTCGGCAGCGCTAACACCGGCGGTTACCTGGTCGGCGCCGTCATCAGTCACAAG
>JBAYRM010000200.1:0-3120 GCA_041676665.1 Trueperaceae bacterium | reverse complement strand
CATCTACGCCCTCACGGGCACGCTCAACATGGCCGACCTGGTCGACCGCCTGGCCACCCTGCCGGCCGATCAGGTGCCGCTGCTCAAGGCGGGCGCCGCCGTGCTAGGCGTGGCGTTCCTTGTCAAGTCGGGCGCCTGGCCGCTCAACTTCTGGCTCCCCACCACCTACTCTGCGGCCGCAGCGCCGGTGGCCGCCATCTTCTCGGTCATGACCAAGGTCGGGGTGTACATCATCCTGCGCCTCTCCAACCTGCTCTCCGCCACCGACGGCAACTTCGAACTGTTCGGCGCCTCGTGGCTGCTGTTCGGCGGCATCGGCACCATCCTATTCGCCGCCTTCGGCGTGCTCTCCACCCGCCACGTGCCGCGCATCGCTGGCTACGCCACGATCATCTCGTCGGGCACCATCATCTCAATCATCGGCAGCGGCAGCGAAGCCGTGATCAGCGCCGCCCTCTACTACCTGGTGGGCTCCACGCTGGGGCTGGCGGCGCTGTTCCTGCTAGCCGACCAGATAACCCGGCGCGAGCGCCTGGAAGCCGCCGGTCAGGACGTGGGGCCCGTGTTCCACGACGATTACGAGACCGCGCTCCTCAGCGAGTTCGAGGGCGTGGAGCTGGGGGAGGACATCCCGCGCGGCACCGCGCTGCTGGCCAGCTCGTTCTTCCTGGTGGTAGTGCTGCTGGTGGGGTTGCCGCCGCTGTCGGGCTTCATGGCCAAGTTCGGCATCCTCTCCGGCCTGCTGGCGACCTGGGTGGCGCCCTCCGGCGCCCCGCTGGCGGGCACGCAAACGGCGGCCTGGCTGCTGGTCGGTCTCATCGTGTTCTCCGGTTTCACGATGATGCTGGCGCTGGTGCGCAGCGGCATTGACACCTTCTGGACCAACCACGAGCAGGCGGCCACCATGGCGCTGAGGCCCGCTGAGGCCACCGCCGTACTGATGCTGGTGCTCATGGCCATCGGCCTGGCGCTGTTCGCCGCGCCGGCACTGGCCTACACCGACGCGGCCAGCGCCTACCTCGCCGACCCGGACATTTACGTGCGGGCCGTCATGGGCGGCGTGGAGCTAGTGCCCACAGACGTGCCACCAGTGCCCCTACCCGCGGTCGGCGGGCCCGGAGCCGCGCCATGAGCCGCCTGTACCCGCACCCGCTCATGTCGGTCACGCTGCTGGCGGTCTGGCTCATGCTGTGGCAGTCGCTGGCGCCGCTCGACCTGCTGATGGGCGTGGTCCTCGCCACGCTCCTGCCGCGCCTCCTGCTGCTACTGGAGGAGGAGCCTTCCCACGCCAAGAAACCGCTGGTGATCCTGAGGCTCTTCTTCGTGGTGCTTTACGACATCGCCGTCTCCAACTACAACGTGGCCCGCACCGTGCTACTGGGGCGCGAGGGCAGCATCCCCACGGGCTTCGTTAACATCCCGCTCGACCTGCGCGACCGCTACGGCCTGGCGGTGCTCGCCACCATCATCACGGCCACCCCCGGCACGTTCTGGGCGGCGTACAACCGCCGCACCAACGTGCTAACCATTCACGTGTTCGAGCTGCGCGACGAGGACGCCGTGCGCGACACCATCCGCAACCGCTACGAGGCGCCGCTGAGGGAGATATTCGAATGAGCGTCACCATCGTCAGCTGGGCCCTGCTGGGCGCGCACGCCATGCTGGCCGTGGGCATGCTGCTGGCCGGCTACCGCGTGTTCAAGGGACCAAGGGCGCAGGACCGCGTGCTGGCGTTCGACGCCGTGTACCTGAACGCCATGCTGCAGACCGTACTGCTAGGCATAAGGGCCGGCGACGACGTCTTCTTCGAAGCCGCGCTGATGATGGCCCTGCTCGGCTTCGTGAGCAGCTCGGCGCTGGCCAAGTTCCTCATGCGCGGGGAGGTCATCGAGTGATCTCCGAACTGCCGCTGTGGGCCGCCATCCTGGTGGCCGTGCTGGTGCTGGGTGGGGCGGCTCTCACCCTGCTGGGCTCGCTGGGGCTGCTGCGCACCCCCACCTTCTACAGCCGCGTGCACCCGCCCACCCTGGGCGGCACGCTGGGCATGAGCGGCGTGCTGTTCGCCTCGATGGTCTACTTCTCAGTGACCGGCAAGCGCCTCTCAGTGCACGAACTGCTGATAGTGGTGATCGTGCCGGTGGTAACGCCCATAACCATGATGCTGCTGGCCCGCGCGGCGCTGTTCCGCGACCGCCAGGTGCGGCGCGACGACGAAGAGGCGTACGCGCGCTCGCGCCGGGTGGCGGACGAGCTGGCGCAAGCCGAGGAAGAGGCGGCGCGCCACCCTGAACCGGAAGCGGAACCGCCCCCTTGAGGCGACCCCCGGACGCCGGACTAACCATGTCGAACGCGGGCCTGCTGGGCCTCGGTATCGGGGCGGCCAGCCTCTCGATCACCTGGGGCCTCTACAACATCTTCATGCCGCTGCTGCTGCGCGACTTCGTGTCGTCCAGCGGCGTGCGCGGCGCCATCATGGGCATAGACAACGTGCTCGGCCTGCTGTTCGTGCCGCTCATCGGTGCACTGTCCGACCGGCTGGACGGTCGGCTAGGCAAACGTCTCCCCTTCCTGCTCGTAAGCATGCCCCTCGCGGCCGTGCTGTTCGCCGTGCTGCCCTTCTCGCGGGCGTCGCTGTGGACCCTGCTGGCGGTCGACATCGTGTTCCTGCTGGCCATGACCGCCTTCCGCGCTCCGCTGGCGGCGCTCATGCCCGACCACGTGGCGCCCGCGCACCGGCCGTGGGCCAACGCCGTGATCACCATGCTAGGCGCCGTGGGCGGCGCCCTGGCGCTGCTGCTGGTGGCGCCGCTGGCGGACCAGGCCATGTGGATCCCGTTCGCGGTGGCTGGCGCCGTGACCCTCGTGGCCGTGGTGGTGGTGCGCAGCGTCTCGCAGGCGCACCCGCCGTTCGTGGCGGCGGGCGTCATCCAGGAGGACGCCCCACTGCTGCTCGGCCTCGTAAGGCAGTCCGTTAAGGTGTTCGACCCGCGCCGCGGGCCCGTGATCTACATACTGCTGGCGGTGTTCTTCTGCTTCTTCGGCTACTCGGCGCTGGAGGCGCAGTTCAGCACCTTCGTCACCGAGGAGTTCGGCCTCACCGGCGGGCGCGCGGGGCTGATG
>JBAYRM010000199.1:0-3163 GCA_041676665.1 Trueperaceae bacterium | reverse complement strand
GTTCGAGCCGCTCACCGACATGGTCGGCGGCGGCCCGTTCGGACTGAAGCCAGGCGAGTGGACCGACGACACGAGCATGGCGCTCTGCCTGGCCGAGAGCCTGGAGGAGCGGCAGGGCTTCGATGCCGAGGATCAGATGCAGCGTTACGTGAGGTGGTGGAAGGAGGGCCACTTCAGCGTGACGGGTGAGTGCTTCGACATCGGGGTTACCACCCGCGCCGCACTGCAGCGCTTCGTGAACAGCGGCGACCCGTTCACTGGCTCGACCGACCCCGGCACGGCCGGCAACGGCAGCATCATGCGGCTCGCGCCCGTACCCATGGCGTACGCTCACGACCCCGCCGAGGCCATCCGTCTGGCCGGCGAGAGCTCGCGCACCACACACGGAGCCCGCACCTGCGTCGATGCGTGCCGCTACATGGCGGGCGTCATGGTGGGCGCAATCAACGGCGCCAGCAAGGCGGAACTGCTCGCTCCGTTCTATACGCCGAGTCCGGGTTCCTGGGACTCCGCGCCGCTGGCGGAGGAGGTGGCCGAGGTGGCCGCCGGCTCGTTTCACGTGAAACAGCCGCCCGCGATCAAAGGCAGTGGTTACGTGGTGCAGTCGTTGGAGGCGGCCTTGTGGGCGTTCGCCCACAGCAGCTCGTTCGAGGAGGGCGCGCTGATGGCCGTGAACCTAGGAGACGACGCCGACACTACCGGTGCCGTGTACGGCCAGATTGCGGGAGCGTACTATGGTGCTTCGGGGATTCCCGCCAGTTGGTTGGAAAAGCTGGCCATGCGTGAGGAGATTGAGGCGCTTGCCAGGCAACTCGACGCTCGAATTGTGCCCTAAGCGAAAAGTCGCCTGGTTCAGATCGCGCAGCCTGGCCGCGACATGTGAACCGTAACGGCGTTCGGCTACACCGTTCCACCAGATGGCGATTCACCACATAGTGAAACAGGGTTCCTCACCCGACCGGGACAACTGCCCGCTGCGTCCGCCGCGTTCGACTTCCTACACTGACGCCAAATAGGTTCACGAAGGAGCCCCTATGAAAGCATGGCAGTTCACCGGCACCAACCAACCGTTGGCCCTTAACGACGTCCCGGAGCCTACGGCTGGCCCCGGCCAGGTCGTCCTTGACATCAAGGCCGCGGGCCTGTGCCACTCCGACGTGGGCGTGCTAGACGACCCGGGCTGGATGGCCCTCATAGCGAAGACGCCGATAACCATCGGCCACGAGAACGCCGGGGTCATCAGCGAACTGGGCGAGGGCGTGACCGGTTTCAAGGTCGGCGACCGCGTGGCCGTGTGCCCCACCACGCCGGCGGGCGCGCCGGGCTACAACTTCGACGGCGGCTTCGCGCCCAAGATGGTCATCGACGCGCAGGCGCTGGTGCCCATTCCCGACGGCGTCGACTTCCTCGCTGGCGCGGCGGCCACCGACGCTGGCATGACCTCCTACGCCGCTGTTGTCTCGCAGGGCGGCGTGAAGAAGGGCGACAAGGTCGGCATCATCGGCTTCGGCGGCCTTGGTCAGATCGGTACCCGCGTGGCCGTGCTGAAGGGCGCAGAGGTGTACGTGGCCGAGCTCAACGAGTCGGTCTGGCATTTGGCCAAGGAGGCCGGCGTAGCTGGCGTTGCCAAGTCGCTCACCGACTTCCCGGACGTGAAGTTCGACGTCATCGTTGACTTCGCCGGTTTCGGCACCACCACCGCGCAAGCGGTCGACATCATCCGCCGCGACGGCACCGTCGTGCTGGTCGGCATGGGCAAGCTGGAGTCGCTCATCAACACGCGCTCGCTGATCCTCAACCAGTGCAACCTCAAGGGCTCCAACGGCGGCACCAAGGAAGACATCGCCGGCGTTTACGAGCTCATGGCCTCGGGCGACCTGAAGCCCACCATCACGGCCATCACGTTCGACGAGATCCCGAAAGGTATCGACAAGTTGCGCGATGGCAAGGTGACGGGGCGCTTAGTCGCGGCCTTCTGAGGTAATACGTCAAAGTGAACGATTGGGCGGGGGTCATGACCCCCGCCCGTGCTGCACATATTGGTTCAGGGTGCAATTCTGCAAACCGCCTGGCCTTCGGGCCGGTCGTTGCTTGCCTGCAAAGTGACTTACTCAGAAGGGTCTTTACCGTCGCCATTGGCAGGTAAAGGCGGCGCGCGTCATCGGCGAAGGGAATGAGGCCGTACCGCTGGTAAGCCCGGAAACTCGACGCAGACGCGGTTTTTCAGATAGCAGCCGAGAGTCAGAACCGCTATCCTTTTACCCATCGAGGAAGACCAAGCCACTGCCACCGAGTGCCACGACCACAACGGCCGCGAGGTGCTGCTCACTTGGCATCCTGACCTAGCGCTCACCGGCGCGGAGCGCGTCACGCAGGTTTATGGACTCTGCCTCACCCCTGTTGGCCAGCTACTCCTGGTATCACAAGACGGCGAGTTCTGGACGCTACCCGGCGGCCATCCCGAACCCGGCGAGACACACGCAGACACCCTCACCCGCGAGGTATGGGAAGAGGCCTGCGCCCGCGTCACCGAACACCAATACCTCGGTGCCCAACGCGTCGCCGACCCAGGCGAAGCCGAGCCCTACTACCAGCTTCGCTACATTGCACGCGTCAACCTTGAACCCTTCGCGCCAGCTCACGAGATGCGCCACCGCAAGCTCGTCGACATCGACACAGCACGTCGGCTCCTCTGGCGCGGCGAATCGCGCATCGCCCACGCCCTCATCGATCACATTGCCGACCTAATGGGCGCCAATATGCCGCCGCGGCACCTCCTGTGATTCGGCGCACTCCTGAGTGACCCTGCAGGGCGCCGCGACTGGGCAGTGAGATATCCGACGCTCGCCCCGTGCAACGACTCTGAAACGGTTCGCAAATAGCGTGGAGCTTAGCCGCTTGAGGCAACCAGTAAGCGGCTCCGACTGCTCACCCGGTCGCCGGAGCGAACTTCGGTCGTGCCGTTCGGCGTAGAGAGGAACCAACCCCGTGAGAACCCTCGTCGTAGTAGCCCTCCTTCTAGTCGCCCCTCAGGCCCTCGCACAGGACACCGCCGCCGCTATTGCGCGCTTCGCTGAGCTAGGCATCATGCACAACAACTCGGCGATAGACGCCGACAACATCGAGAGCGTTCAGTCTCTACGGATCAGTAGCGACGTGGGCG
>JBAYRM010000198.1:0-3185 GCA_041676665.1 Trueperaceae bacterium | reverse complement strand
GTTAGGGAGCCGGGCACGCCCGCCGAGAAGATGGGCTTCAACGGCCGCCAGTACGAGATCGACCACACCAGCGGCAACCTCAAGCGCACGGGCGAGTGGCCGGCCGTAGATATCGGGCCCGAAGCGGACCGTGGGGCCGGTTCGGGTCGTATCGACCCGCGCTAGGCGCCGACCGTGAGCACCGACAGCACGACTCCCACGGCCAGCGGGCCGCTCCTGCTTACTGGCGGCACGGGCCGCCTGGGGCGTGAGCTGCGCGCCGAGCTGCCCAGGCTGGGCCTCACTCAGCTGCTCGCGCCGAGCCGCGCCGAGTTGGACCTGAGCAACGCCGACAGCGTGCGCGAGTACGTGGGCGCCACGCGCCCCCGCCTGATAATCCACGCCGCGGCGTACACCAACGTGGCGCAGGCCGAGGTGCAGCGCCAGCAGTGCTGGAGCGCGAACGTGGAGGGTACCCGCAGCCTGGTGAGCGCCGCGCGCGCGCTCGGCGCGCGGCTGCTGCTGGTGTCGACCGACTACGTCTTCTACGGCGATCAAAACGCGACCAGCGGCGGCTACCGCGAGAGCGACACGCCGGGCCCGGTGCGCAACTACTACTCGCTGACCAAGCTCGTGGCTGAGGAGGCGGCGCTCGGCTACGACGAGTCGCTGGTGCTGCGCACCAGCTTCAGGCCGCGCGAGTGGCCCTACCCGCAGGCGTTCGACGACCTGTTCACCTCGCAGGATTACGTCGATGTGATAGCGCCTCTCGTGGCCGAGGTCATCTACCGCTACGACAAGGGGCAGGTGCCGTACCGCGTGCTGCACGTTGCCACTGAGCGCAAGAGCGTGTACGAGCTGGCCAGCAGGCGGGCGCCTGGGGTGGCGCGGGCTTCGCGCGCTGGTGCTGCGGTCGAGCTGCCGAGCGACGTTACCCTCAACACGGACCGCTGGCAGGCGCTGCGCCGCCGGTGGGCGGAGGCGTGAGCATGCGACTGATAGAGCAGGTCATTCCCGACGTCAAGCTGCTGGTGCCCACGGTGCACCGCGACGCCCGCGGCTTCTTCACCGAGAGGTGGCGGAGCGGCGTACCTGGCCTGCCAGAGCGCTGGCTGCAAGACAACCACTCGCGCTCGCAGCGCGGCACGCTGCGCGGCCTCCACTACCAGCTGGACCCGCACGCCCAGGGCAAGCTGGTGGGCGTGGTGCGCGGCCGCATTCTCGACGTGGCGGTCGACCTGCGCCGCGGCTCGCCGTGGTACGGGCAGCACGTGGCGGTTGAGCTGGACGACGAGGCGCAGGCGCAGCTGTGGGTGCCCCGCGGCTTCGCGCACGGCTTCCTGGTCCTGTCCGAAGTGGCCGACGTGCTGTACAAGGTCGATAACCCGTACGACCGCGCCTCCGAGCGCGGCGTGCGTTACGACGACCCGGCCCTGGGCATCGACTGGGCTGGCTTCGGCGTTGGCGCCGAACAGCCGCTCGTGTCCGAGAAGGACGCCGTTCTGCCGCCGCTGGCGGAGGCCGAGCACGACTTCGTGTACCCGTGAGTAGTCGCTGCGCCCGCCGCCGAGCCGTACCGGCGTTGCCGGCGTCCGCAGCCTGGGTATGCTGGCTGCCGATGGAACACGTTGCCTTAGTTCATGCCTTCAACCCAGTTCGTGCTCGCGGCGCACACCGCCAGCTAAGGTGACGCGAACTTACGTCGTTACGGGCGGCGCGGGCTTCATCGGCTCGGCGCTGGTGCGCCACCTGGTGCAGCAGGTCGGCGCGCGCGTGGTAACGGTCGACGCCCTCAGTTACGCCGGCGACCTGGCGCGGCTCGAGAGCGTGGCGCAAGACCCGCGGCACCGCTTCGAGAAGCTCGACGTCAACGACCAGGCCGCGCTCGAGAGCCTGTTCGCAGAGGAGCAGCCGCACGGCGTGTTCCACCTGGCCGCCGAGACGCACGTGGACCGCTCGATCGACGGCCCGGAGCAGTTCGCCCTTAGCAACACCCTGGGCACGCTGCGGCTGCTACAGGCAGCCAGAAGCTACTGGGCGGCGGCGGATGAGGAGCGGCGGGCCACCTTCCGCCTGGTGAACGTGAGCACCGACGAGGTGTACGGCAGCCTCGGCCCTACCGGCATCTTCACCGAGAGCACCGCCTACGACCCGCGCTCGCCCTACAGCGCCAGCAAGGCAGGCGCCGACCACTTCGCTATGGCGTTCCACGCCACCTACGGGTTGCCGACCATAACCACGCACGCCTCGAACAACTACGGGCCGTTCCAGTTCCCCGAGAAGCTGCTGCCGCTGGCGCTGTCGCGGGCGCTGGCCGGCGAGCCGGTGCCGCTTTACGGCGACGGCAGCAACGTGCGCGACTGGCTGCACGTAGACGACCACGCGCGCGGCCTGGTGGACGTGATGCTAAGGGGCACCCCGGGCGCCACCTACCTCATGGGCGGCGCCACGGAGCTCAGTAACAAGCGCGTCCTGAACGAGCTGCTCACTACCCTCAACGAACTAAGCCCAGGCCCCGGCGACTACCGCGACCTGATCACGTTCGTGCCCGACCGGCCGGGCCACGACCAGCGCTACGCGGTCGACTCCAGCAAAGCGGAACAGGAGCTGGGCTGGGCGCGACAGGTGCCGTTCGCCGCTGGGCTCAGGAGCACGGTGCAGTGGTACCTGGACAACCAGCCGTGGGTCGAGAGCATACGCAGCGGCCGCTACGACCTAGGCCGCCTAGGCACCGACCCCAGCCCGGGGGCGAAGGCGTGAGCGCGCTGCGCAGGGGCGTGGTGCTGGCCGGCGGCATGGGCACGCGCCTGTACCCGGCCACCATGGCCGTCAGCAAGCAGCTGCTGCCCATTTACGACAAGCCGATGATCTACTACCCCCTCTCTGTGCTCATGCTGGCGGGCATCCGCGAGGCGCTCATCATCTCAACCCCGCGCGACCTGCCCGCCTTCAGGCAGCTGCTGGGCGACGGCTCTAAGTGGGGCATGCGCTTCGAGTATGCCGAGCAGCCGGAGCCCGCGGGCATCGCGCAGGCGTTCCTCATCGGTCGGGAGTTCCTGGCGGGCGGTGACGCCGCCCTGGTGCTGGGCGACAACATCTTCTACGGCTACGGCCTCACGGGCCGCCTGCGCTCTGCCATGCAGCGCACGGACGCCGCCACGGTGTTCGGCTTCCGCGTTACCGACCCGCAGCGTTACGGCGTGGTG
>JBAYRM010000197.1:0-3198 GCA_041676665.1 Trueperaceae bacterium | reverse complement strand
GGCTCGGTCGCCAGCCCCTACCGCGAGACGGAGGCCATGGCCGACGGCTCCGACGCCGTGGCCGACTGGGCGCTGCTCAACTTCGCCCTCAACGCCGTAAGCGGCGCGGCGTGGGTGAGCTTCCATCACGGCGGCGGCGTGGGCATGGGTTACTCGCTGCACGCCGGCCAAGTAAGCGTGGCCGACGGCTCCGACCAGGCGGCCGAGCGGCTGGCGCGGGTGCTGCTCAACGACCCCGGCACCGGCGTCATGCGCCACGCCGACGCCGGTTACGACTACGCGGCTCAGGTGGCGCGCGAGCGCGGAATGGACCTGCCAAGCGTGCCGGGCACCGGCACCAACAAGAGAGAAGGTTGAGCATGGCGATGCAGGTGGTGCGTGGCATCAGCGAGCTGTACACCCCGTTCCAACTGGTTGAAGAGGCCGCCTTCGTGGTTAACGGCGAGCGCTTCGAATGGGTCGGACGCGCCACCGACCTGCCGCAGGAGTACGCTGACTGGCCCGCGGTGGACCTGGGCGGCAGCGGCGTCATACCCGGCCTGGTCGACAGCCACACGCACCTCGTATGGGCCGGTAACAGAGTGCACGAGTACGTGCGCCGCTCGAAGGGCGCCACCTACCAGCAAATTAGCGCTGAGGGCGGCGGCATCATGAGCACCGTGGCGGCCACCCGCGCAGTCAGCGACGCCGGACTGCTGATGCAGGCGAGGCGCCGCGCCAACGCGTTCCAGCGCGGCGGCGTGACGGCGCTAGAGATCAAGTCGGGTTACGGCCTCAGCACCGAACACGAGCTGCGCATGCTGAAGGCGGCGCGCCACCTGGCCCAAGACGGGGCGCAGCGCGTTACCACCACCCTGCTGGCGCACATGCCCGACCCGGCGGTGCCGCGTGCCATCTACGTAGAGCAGTTCGTAACGGAGACCCTGCCGGAAGCCAAGAACCAAGGATTGGCCGACGCTGTGGACGTGTTCATCGAGCAGGGCGCGTTCACGCTCGAGGAGGGCCGCCGCATCCTGGAGGCGGCACTGCAGCTGGGCCTGCCCGTGAAGGCGCACGTGGAGCAGTTCGGCAACTTAGGCGGCGCCAAGCTAGTGGCCGAGCTGGGCGGCCTGTCGGCCGACCACCTGGAGTACGCCACCCCCGATGACCTAGCGGCTCTCGCCAGTGCCGGCACCGTTGCCACCCTGCTGCCGCTGGCGGCCATGCTGCTCAAGGCGCCGCTCCCGCAAGCCGCCGACCTGCGCGCCAGCGGCGTGAAGGTGGCCGTCGCTTCCGATCACAACCCGGGCTCGAGCCCCATGTACGGCCTACTGCCGGCGCTGCAGCTGGCGCTGGTGGCCGCGGGACTCAGCGTGCACGAGGCCCTGGTGGCCGGCACGGCCAACGCCGCCGACGCGCTAGGCAAGCCCGACTGGGGCCGCGTGCAGCCCGGCGCGCTGGCCGACTACCTGGTGGTGAACGCGCCACAGGCCCTGACGCCGCTGTACGGCTGGGGTCACCCCGCCCTGAAGGAGATGGTCATAGGCGGGCAGTCGGTGTGGCGGGCGGATGGGTAGTGGACCGGAAACCATAAGCTGTTCAGCGCGATTAGCCTTGCGACTTCACCGCTACACGTCGCGGCGGTGGCCAACGATCAAGGCCTGCCATATGTCGTGAGGGCCAGCCCTCTTTAGTTCGATCGTCGTCTCCTTAGGCGGACATGAATCGGCGACTGAATGAGCCACAGTTCATCAACCAGGCCTACGGCCATTGCCCGTCACTGCTCTCCCACCACATGGCGAGCGTCTCAGCCACCAACCGCGCCGTCAGCAGCTCGCTGCGCCCGCTGGGGTCGAGGTTAGGCGCCAACTCCGTGATGTCCATGCCCACCAGTCGATTGCGCTCGAGCGTTGCTTTCACCAGGTCGCGCACCTGGCCGTACGTCAGGCCCTCGGGCTCCGGGCTGCTCGTGCCCGGCAGCTCGCTCGGGTCGAGCACATCTACGTCCACGCTCAGGTACACGTTCTTGCCCGACGGGAGCGCAGCCAGCACGTCCGCAACCGACTCGTGAACCGCAGCGGCGCCGACCAACGTGTGGCCCCGAGCGCGCGCCGCCCCGAATGCCTCCGCGTCGGCGCGCACGCCGCGCAGGCCCACGACCGTTATGTGAGAAAGGTTCGGCAGCGCCTCGACCGCCCGCCGGAACGGGCTCGAGTTCGCCAGCCTGGTGGCGTTTCGGCTGTCCGAAAAATCCAGGTGAGCGTCCAGCTGCACAACGTGCAGGTCGGGCACGTCGTGGAACGCCCGCAGCAGCGGGTGGCTCACCGAGTGATCGCCGCCCACGAACACGGGCAACCGCGACAGGGCCCGCACGGCGGCAGCGGCCTCCGATATGCGGTCCAGGCTGACCTCGGTCTCGAGCTGCGCCATGTCCACGTCGCCGGCGTCCACAAGGCGGGCGCCCGCCAGGCGGTAAGAGTCGGTAGCGAAGTCGTAGAAGCCTTGCGGCGGCAGCGCGTACCTGCCGCTCGCGGCGCGCACGGCGGCGGGAGCGAAGCGCGCCCCCGGCCTGAAGCCCACCGCGAAGTCGTACGGCACGCCCAGGAACGCCACGTCGTAGTGCGGCGCGGCGCCAGCGTTAGCCACGCGGTCCGGCATCTCGGCTTCGGGCTTCAGGGGCAGGTAGGGCGCCTTGAAGAACGTGGCTGGGCCCGTGAAGGTCAGCTCCGAGTGGCGCCCGCTCATGCCAGCACCACCCCGGCCTCAGCCACTGCGGCCAGCAGACTGCCGTCGCGCACGGCGCCCGCCACGGCTTCCACGTCGGACTTCAGGTAGCGGTCCTCCTGCAGGTGCGGCACCAGTGTGCGCAGGTGCCGGTGCGCGGCGGCCGCGCCGGTGCCCGCCGTAAGCGGCGCCCGGAAGTCCAGCGCCTGTGCCGCCGCCATGAGCTCCACCGCCAGCACGTACTGGGCGTTGGTCACCACCTGGCGCAGCTTGCGGCAGGCGTGCGTGCCCATGCTCACGTGGTCCTCCTGGTTGGCACTGGTGGTTATGGAGTCCACCGAGGCGGGGTGCGAGAGAACCTTGTTCTCGCTCACCAGCGCCGCGGCCGTGTACTGCGCCACCATGAAGCCCGAGTTCAGGCCGCCGTGCTCGCACAGGAAGGCCGGCAGGCCCGACAGGGCGGGGTTCACCATCTGCTCCGTGCGGCGTTCGCTG
>JBAYRM010000196.1:0-3198 GCA_041676665.1 Trueperaceae bacterium | reverse complement strand
GGCGTGCTGAACGTGTACTCCATGGCGGGCATGGTGTTCATCGAGGGACTGCTCGAGCTGCCTGTTGCCTACCTGGTCATCGCCGCCGCCATGCGCTCGTTCGACACTGCGCTGGAGGAGGCGTCGTGGATCAGCGGCGGCACTAGCCGGCGCACCATGTGGAAGATAATCCTGCCCATGCTGCAGCCGGCCCTGCTGGCCGCGCTCATGCTGGTGGTTATCCGCGCGCTGGGCGCGTTCGCCATCCCCAGCGTGCTGGGCATGCCCGCGCGCATAGACGTGCTGACCACGTACGTGTACCGCATCGTTACCACCGGCTTCCTGCCCGATTACGGGCGCGCGGCGGCCGTGGGCATAAGCGTGCTGCTGACGGCGGTGGTGTTGGTGTTCATCTACCGCTACTACACCCGCGCGGCGGAGCGCTTCGTGACCATAGGCGGGCGCGGTTACCGCCCGCAGCGCGTGAAACTCGGCGCCTGGCGCGTGCCGCTCGGGCTGCTCACCCTGCTGGTGGGCGCCGTGCTGGTGGTGGTGCCCGTGCTGGTGCTGGCGTACGTGTCGTTCATCCCGTACATGATGGCGCCCGGACCCAGGGCGTTCAGCATGTTCACGCTCACGCACTGGCAGACGGTGCTGGGCGACCGCCTGACCGTGAGCTCGTTCTACAACAGCGTCTTCCTGGCGCTGGTCGGCGCCACGGTTGGCATTATCCTCTCCACCCTGGCGAGCTACATCATCGTGCGAGTGAGGAACGTTGGCAGCGCCGTGCTCGAGGTGTTCGCGTTCACCTCGTTCGCGTTCCCCGGTCTGGTTCTGGCCATCGGCTTCATGTGGGCGTTCGTGCGCACCGGCGCCTACGGCACCATCTGGGCGCTGCTCATAGCCTACGTGGCGACCTACCTGCCGTTCGGCATCAGGCCCCTAACCAGCACGTTCATCCAGATAGGCAAGGACCTCGAGGAGGCGTCGTTCATCAGCGGCGCCGGCTTCATGCGCACCCTCAGGCGCATAGTCACGCCGCTGGCCATGCCCGGCATAATCTCGGGCTGGACGCTCATGGCGGTCATGTTCATCCGCGAGCTCGACCTTTCGGTCATATTGGCGCGGCCCGGCACCGAGGTGCTGTCGGTGCTCATGTACCGCGCCGTGCACGACGCCTACTGGGGCAAGGTGGCCACCATTGGCGTCATCATGATCGCGCTGTCGACCGTGCTGATACTGCTGACCAACCTGGTGGAGCGGCGGTTCAGTATGGGGTCGAGGTAGGGCGTTCGAGCCCAGTTGGAGCAACGACTGAGTTGCGTCGCGCTACAGTTGGCGCACAATGGACAAGGGTTCGCTCCAATTGACAGTTGTTCTCGACGCTGAGAACTCCGAGAAGCTCCAGCTACTAGCTGAGCGCGCACACGTTGAGCCGGAATCTTTGGCCCGGGCGCTACTTGCTACGGCTATCGAGGAGGCTGGACCCTCGCCGCGGAGCGTGAGAGCATTGCTAGATGGCATAGAGGGCGCCTTCGAAGCTGTTGCGATTGGCTTGAATGAGGTCAAGAACGGAGAAGTCATATCTCTGGAGGACCTGTAGGGACAGTCAGCCCTTCTTACCCTCCGCCAGCGCGTAAGCCACCAGCGCGTTAGCGTGCCCGTGCCCCAGACCATGCTCGGCTTTGAGCCAAGCCACCAGGTCCATGTGCTTCTGGCCTGGCTTGCTCTTGATCAGCTCTAGCCACTCGGCCACGGGTTTGCCGTACTTCTTCTCGATGGAGGGGAAGTACGACGCTGGGCCCTTTACCGGTGGGGTGGTGGGGGCGTTTTCCGTAGACATGCTGCGACCTCCTGAGTGGCTCTTACCCTACCGGCCAGCTCGGTGCCGTGGACGGGGGACTTCACATTTAGGCGGTGCCAGGACTATCGACCAGCAAGCCTTCTGCTGCCGCAGCCGCTGCCTGGCGAGCATCGTAAGTAACGAACACGCGAGCTTCCACGATGAGGGCTGTGCCTATGTGCAGCGCGTGGAGAGTGCCGAGGTTACGGTGTGGCAGACGCCCAGCGAGTTGAAGTACGGCTTCCGTGAGGCGGAGCGTGGTGAACGGCCTAAGCACCTCGTCGGCCAGCGGCTGCTCTAATGCCAGTCGGAACGCCAGGCGCCGCAGCTCGGTTACCGCCAACGACGAGATTACGAATGTGCGTGCAGGCGTGGTGTCTTGTGTCAGGTAGCTCCGGAGCGCCTTTGACTCGGACTCTTCGATCAGGAGTTTGCCGAGGGCCGACGTGTCAAGGAGGACAATCATGCCTGTGGCGTACTCCGGTTAGCGGTCGCCGCGCAGCTCGGCTAGTGCTGCCATAACGGATTCGGGGTGCTCAACGCCGGCGGGGAACTCCATAACTTGGGTGCCGGGGCGGACGATGAGATCCCCGAGTGGCGTTCGCGTGGCGGGTGAGAGGGTGCCTACGAGGACACCGCGGTTGGTGATCTGATACGACTCACCACGTTCGAGGCCGCGCATTATCTCTCCCGAATTGTTGCGCAGTTCCCGTTGGCTGATCGTTTTCATACGGCAAGTGTAGCACATGCGTAGCACACGCGATTTTTGAGCCACGCCGGCAGCGTCCCGCGTTGGCACCCTCCTAGCGCAACCCCGCCGTGCAGGCGATGAACTTTCCTATCAGCCCGCTGCGGTGCCCGTGCTACACGTAAGCGGGAACGGAGAGTGATTCAATGCACAGTTCGTCGAACCACATTGCCAGGCGGCGTGTTCGAGCTCCCCTGCTGACTGGCGCATTCCTGGCCGTGGGCCTGCTGCTCAGCGCCTGCGGGTTCACCGACGAGGTCGGCACCAACTTCAACATCTACATAGAGGGCGACCACGAAGAGAGCGCCGCCCCCTTGGGTCTTCTCCTCGTAGGCGAGGAAGCCCGGCTCACCTTCCAGATCAAGAAGTCCGGTCAGGACCCCGTGGACCACACGGCGGCCGCGACCTTCGAACTCTCGCACGAGAAAGTCGACGACACTCCGAGCGACTTCAACCTGGCGCTATCGACCAACTTGGCCGTGCAGCCCTATCACACCGTAACCACTTACCTGTACGACGTTAAGACGCACGTGTGCGCCACCTACGACGGTCCCGAGGCCCTGGGTGAGACCATCAGGGTGTGCCGCCTGGTGTGGACCATGAGGGCTGAGGAATACCCAGACTAGGC
>JBAYRM010000195.1:0-3211 GCA_041676665.1 Trueperaceae bacterium | reverse complement strand
GAGCTGCTGGCGGTAGCCGACGACACCTTCATGGCGGCCAGGCTGATGGTGCTGCTGGCGCTCCTCATAGCCCTGGTCGCTCTACTCACCAGCACCATGGCGGCCGCGTGGCAGGCCGAGCCGGAGATGGCGGGCCTCAGGGCCATGGGCGCCGCGCGGCCGCGCCTGGCTGGCGTGCTGCTCTGTAACCTGGCGCTGACCGCCGCAGCTGGCGCGGTGCCGGGCATGCTGCTGGGCACCCTGCTAAGCCGCCAGCTAGGCAGCGCGCCACTGGGCACCGCCGGGCAGTGGAGCTGGCCCGTGGACGCTTACGCCTCAGTGGCCGCGCTTCTCGCGCTGACCGCGCTGCTAGCGGCCGCATACCTGGTCTACTCGCGGCGGGGCTTCAACCTGCCGCGCTGGCCACGCCGCTGACAGTGGGTGAACCGCTCTTCAGCTCGTTCACCACAGCTCGCGTGAACTCCTCGGTGCCCCTGGCGCCGCCAAGATCGACCGTTGGCCCTTCGGCCAACGCTACCTGAACGGCGTTCTCCACCGCGGCCGCGGCCGCCGGCTGGTCGAGGCTGTGCCGCAGCATCATGGCGGCCGAGAGGATGGTTCCCACCGGGTTTGCGATGCCTTTACCGGCTATGTCGGGTGCGCTGCCGTGCACCGGTTCGTACAGCCCCACGGAGCCCCCGAGGCTGGCCGAGGGCAGGAGCCCCAGCGACCCAGGGATGACGGCGGCTAGGTCCGACATGATGTCGCCGAACAGGTTGCCCATCACCAGCACGTCGAACGCCTGCGGGTCGCGCACCACCTGCATGGCGGCGTTGTCGATGTAAAGGTGGTCGAGTTCCAGGTCTGAGAACTCGCTCTGGTGTAGCTCGACCACCACGTTGCGCCAGAACTGGCTGACGTCGAGCACGTTCGCCTTGTCGACGTTGGTCACGCGGCCGCTGCGTTGCCTGGCGGTCTCGAACGCCAGCCGGGCGATGCGCTCGACCTCGTAGCGGTCGTAGACCATGGTGCTCACACCCCGCTCCTCGGTTACCGACGACGGCTTGCCGAAGTAGATGCCGCCCGTGAGCTCACGGAAGATGATGAGGTCGGTGCCGGCGGCCCGCTCGGACCTTAGGGGCGAGAGTCGCTCGAGGCCCGGGAACACCTTCACGGGTCTCAGGTTGGCGTACACCTGCAGGTGGCGCCTGAGCGCGAGGATGCCGGTCTCTACGCGCTGTTCGCGGGGCAGCCGGTTCCATGGGTGGTCACCAACGGGACCGCCGACTGAGCCCATCAGGACGGCGTCGGCCTGCAGCACTGCGTCCCTGGTGACCTGCGGGAACGCCTCGCCGTGGCTCTCGATGGCGCCGCCGCCGAAGGGTAGACGCTGGTACTCGAGGCTGAGGCCGTGGCTCTGGCCTACCGCGTCTAGCACGGCCAGTGCGGAATCGATGACCTCGGGGCCTATGAAGTCGCCCGGCAGTACGGCGATCTTGTTACTCATGTGCTGCGCCTCCTCTGGCGGTGAAGGTGCGGGTGAGCACCGCGCGGTTCTGGTGCCACCAGCCTAGCCCGCCGAGTGCCCGAGCGCGGCGGCCGTGGCGCGCACCTCGGGCAGCCCCTCCAGCAGTTCGCCTATGGGGTCCCAGTAACCGGTCAGCAGCGCTTCACGCGCCGTGGCGCGCGTCTGTACCGCGTACGTCCTGCCGCCCGCCCTGACCTCGAGCTTCTCGATGTCCACCTCTACCTTAGTGTCGGGCTGGCTTCTGACCAGCTCGGCCAGTTCGCGGCGGTCAGGGCCGGCCATGCTCACGCACAGCATCCCCAGGGTGGTCGCGTTACCGAAGAAGATCTCTGCGAAGCTGCCCGCTATAACCGCGTCGAAGCCGGCACGCTTGAGTGCCTGCGGTGCGTGCTCGCGGCTCGAGCCGCAGCCGAAGTTGTCGCCGCTGATGACCACGCTGGCGCCCTGGCTGGCGGGTGCGTCGAGCGGGTGGCCCTTGCTGTTCCCCGCCTCGTCGAAGCGCTCGTCGTGGAAGAGGCCCGCCGCTAAATCGTCGAAGGTGATGGCCTTCAGGAAGCGCGCGGGGATGATGCGGTCGGTGTCGATGTCGTTACCGGGAATAACGACCGCAGTGCCGGAGGTAGCTTTGACAGGTGGCAGCGCCATCAGGCCACCGCCCCTACGCCTCTGAAGACGTCTCTGGCGTCGGCGATCTCGCCCGTTACCGCGGCCGCAGCGACCATCACGGGACTCATGAGCACCGTGCGGCCGGTTGGCGAGCCCTGCCGGCCCTTGAAGTTGCGGTTGGACGACGAGGCGCACAGCTGGTCGCCTTCGAGCTTGTCGGGGTTCATGGCGAGGCACATGCTGCAGCCGGCGTCGCGCCACTCGAAGCCGGCCTCCTTGAACACGCGGTCGATGCCCAGCCTCTCGCACTCGCTCTTAACGATCTGCGAGCCGGGCACGGCGATGGCCTTGACCCCCTCCGCCACGCGGCGGCCGGCCAGGACCCGCGCCACCTCGATGAAGTCGGAGAGCCTGGCGTTGGTGCACGAACCGAAGAACGCCACGTCTATCTTGGTGCCCCTTATCTCGCTGCCGCCCTCGAGCTGCATGTGCGCCAGCGCCTCGGCTATGGCGCTGCGTTCGGGCTCCGCGGCGCCCTCCACGCTAGGTACGCGTTCGTGAATAGCGATGGCCTGACCCGGGTTGATGCCCCAGGTCACGGTGGGCGGCACGTCGGCGGCGTCGATGACCACCACGTCGTCGTAGTGGCAGCCAGGGTCGCTTGCCACGCTCCGCCAGCTCTGCACGGCCTGCTGCCACGCCTCCCCCGTGGGGGAGTAGGGGCGCCCCTCCAGGTAGTCGAACGTGGTCTGGTCCGGGTTCACGTAACCGCAGCGCGCGCCGCCCTCGATGGACATGTTGCAGATGGTCATGCGTTCTTCCATGCTGAGCGCCTCGATGGTGGAGCCGGCGTACTCGTAGGCGTAGCCGATGCCGCCGTTCACTCCCAGGGTGCGGATGATGTGCAGGATTATGTCCTTGGCGTAAACGCCGGCCTGCAGGCGACCGTTGACCTCGATGCGGCGCAGTTTCGGTTTGGAGAGGGCGATGGTCTGGGTGGCCAGCACGTCGCGCACCTGACTGGTGCCGATGCCGAAGGCGATGGCGCCGAACGCGCCGTGCGTGCTGGTGTGGCTGTCGCCGCACACGATGGTGGTG
>JBAYRM010000194.1:0-3230 GCA_041676665.1 Trueperaceae bacterium | reverse complement strand
TGCCCGCCAACGTCGCCTGGCAACATGACCGCGGCACACCGCGCCTGCGCCCCGGCGCCTACCTCGGCTGGAGCGACGGCGTGACCGGCGAGCTGCACCTGTACGGCGAGGGTTGCAGCGGCGGCGCCGACCCGCCCACCAGCACGATCGTGCACCTCGCCCTATCCGGGCCAGCAGGCATGCTCGAGTTCACCCCGGACGCCGTGCAGCAGCTATGGAGCGAACTGGACCGCGCCAACCCGCACCCCCACATCCAGGTTCGCGTCGTCACCGACACCGAACTCACCTTCGACCGCGCCACGCTGCGTTGCCGCGACGGTAGCGAGGCGCACGCCAGGATCCTGGGGCAGGTGCTCTACGTGCCGCAAGAGCACCGTCATGCCGAGGGACCCCAGACTCCCTTGGCCGTTGACTGGCTCTGGAACAACGTTCTGATCGAAGACCTTGAAGGCCCCCTCGCCGCGCTACACGGCCCCGTTTCTTATCCGGGCCCCGGCCTGGTGTCCGAACTAACCGTCACAACGGTCGAACTTCCCTTCACGCTCCGGGAGCTGCACTACGGGCCGCGTTCGCTGGTAACGGGCACCCTCCTCGCCGCAGGCGGGCACCTCAACGCCCTGCCGTACTGGCGCGAGCAAGCGCTCACCGACAACGGGGCTCCCAGTGGCGCCCCGCCACTCCCGCCCTTAACGCCATGGCACCACGGTTACCAGGCGCCCAACGACCCGCGAGCACTGCGCCCCCGCCCCGCCGCCGCCCTAGATCTAGACCTGGCGCCCGGCGAGACCGGCGTCATGTACATGTTCCGCACCGCGTTCCGGCCCACACCCGAGCCCAAACCGGTGTTGCTGAAGCAGGTGCTGGAGTACCAGCACGGCGAGCAGCGCGGCGCCCTGGTGGCCGCCGGTCTGGCGTTCGGGTTCACGCCAACGCCGTGACCGGCCAGCGCCAGCAACCGCGACACCGCGGGCCGAACCCCCAACCCGCCGGTTCCGCGCGCCGCTATGCTACTATCGGTATTTGCCGCGTCGCCGCGCGGGCTGGTGTTATCACCATCCGGGCGGTGCGTGGTGGCGAGTAGACGCTGGGAAGGGCGAGCGCGGGCCGGGAACGGCCTGGCGCGTTGTGCCGTCGCGCTAACACGCGCAAAATCGGCACCCCGTGGTTCCGGTAGCACCGGGCCTCGCCACCAGCCTGGAAGGAGGTGCACATGCCGCAAGAAGTCAAGTACGACCTCAACGTCATCCTCGACCCCAGCCTGAGCGAACAGCAGGTCCAGGCCGAGAAGGACGCCGTCGCCCTCCAAGTGGAGCGCGCGGGAGGTGAGATCCTCGAACTCGACGAGTGGGGCCTGCGCCGCTTGGCCTACCCCATCCGCAAAGGTAACGAGGGTTACTATCTCATCTTCCGCCTACACCTAACCGGTGAGACGCCCAAGACCATCGAAGCTGCCCTTCGTCAGCGCGATAACGTCATGCGTGTCCTGGTAGTCCGGCAACGACCGGATTGGAAGACGAAGAAGGAGCCCAAGTCCGAAGGCAAGGCAGAAGCCGCCGCCTAAGGCCAGGAACCGCTGGACGAGCAGTAGGAGAATCACGCAATGGCACGTGGCATGAACACCGTTTACCTGATAGGCACGCTGGTACAGGCGCCGGAGATGCGCTACACCCAGAGCGGGTTGGCCATCCTGGAGCTCAACGTTGCCGGCAACGACCACGTGACCGGTGAAGACGGCGCTCCGCGCGAGTTGGCCTGGTACCACCGGGCCACGGTCTTCGGCGCCCAGGCGGAGATCCTGGCGAACCAACTGCAGGACGGCACGCCCGTCCTGATCGAAGGTCGCCTCAACTACCGCAACTGGGAGACACCCGACGGCCAGAAGCGCTCAGCGCTCGACATCAACGCCTCCCGTGTAGACGTGCTCACCTACGGCGCCAGAAGCGGCGAACCCACGGTCATCGACGCCCGCGGCCAACACCGGCTCAAGGATGCCCTCAACGAGGTCATCATCGTCGGTAACCTCACGCGCGACGCCGAGCTCAGGTACACCCCCTCCGGGGCGGCCGTATCGCGCTTCGGTGTGGCCGTGAACGAGCGGTTCCGCAGCCGCGGCGGGGAAGACCAGGAGCGCACGCACTTCGTGGACGTCACCGCCTGGCGCGAGTTAGCCGAAGCAACCGGCGAACTCAAGCGCGGCGACGGCGTCTTCGTGATCGGCAGGCTCGTCAACGATTCGTGGACGGACAAAGAAGGCAACCGACGGTTCACGACGAAGCTGGAAGCCCAGCGCGTCGAGTTCCTCACTCGCGGTCCCGGCAGCGGTGGAGCCGGAACCCGCCCCGAGCGGCAAGCAACGGGCGCCCAGGCGAGCCCGTCGAGGTCCCAGCTGGACATCGACGAAGAGTTTCCACCAGAAGAGGATCTACCCTTCTAGATGGCAAGAGAAGCAAGAGGCGGCGCCGATCGCCGCCGCGGACGTGGAGGCGGCCGTCGCGGTCGCAGGCCACGCGTATGCCCGTTCTGCACGGGTGAGTACGAGATAATGGATTACCACGACGGTCGCATGCTCAGGCGGTTCATCTCCGACACCGCCAAGATCCTGCCCCGTCGCCGCACCGGTGTGTGTGCCAGGCATCAGCGTAGGCTCGCCACCACCATCAAGCGCGCGCGCATGCTCGCGATCATCCCGATCACCGAGAAGCTGGTGCGGAAGTGAACGTCATCCTGCTGGAACCCGTCGAGAAGCTGGGAGAAGCCGGCGATATCGTCCGCGTGAAGGACGGTTACGCCCGCAACTTCCTCGTCCCGCAGGGTCTGGCGCTGCCGGCCACCAAGGCCAACGAAGCTGAGCTCCAAGCTCGCCTGGCGCAACGCGCCAAGCAGCTCGCCGAACGCAAGTCGGACGCTCTGCGCCTCGCCGAACTCCTCGGCGACGCGCACATCGAGATCCGCGTGCGCGCCGGCGACGGGCGCATCTACGGCTCGGTCGGCAACCGCGACATCGCGGACGCCCTGAAGGCCACCTACGACGTCGAGATCGACCGCCGCAAGGTCCTCCTCGACGAGCCGATCAAACTGACCGGCGAGCACCTGGTGCCCTACCGTCCCCACCCGGAAGTGACCATCGACCTCAAGGTCCTGGTCGTAGCCGAAGAGGGCGCCTAGGCGCCGAAGGCCCCAACGGCCAAGTTTCGGCCCCCAGCAGGTAACACTGCTGGGGGCCGAAACTT
>JBAYRM010000193.1:0-3251 GCA_041676665.1 Trueperaceae bacterium | reverse complement strand
GGAACAAGTTCGGAGATGTAAGATCCCGGCTGGTTCCCGGCCGCCCGCTGTGTAAGGTCCACCGCAACCACCCGTGCGCCGTCGCGGTCGATTTTGAGGGACATCTCAGCCACTGAGGCAGAACCGATGCGATGCTCCACGCCTTCTTGTACGACCACGAACCTGGACGTCTTCGATTCGGGATAGAACCTCTCCTCCAGTCGCAGCACGTATCCGTCGTCTCCGTGTACCGCGGCCGTGGCAGCTACAAGGTAACTCCCGGCCTCGTCGGCCTCCAGCTGGCGTACTGTGACTGTGCCTTCGAAGAACTCGCTCAAATCTGTTGCGCCGCTCTGCTCCGGACCAACCGCGCACGCACTGACAATGAGTGCCACTAGAACGGCTATACCTATTCGCATTTCACACCCCCAGCATGTACAGCAGAGTTCACCTGTTTGTAGCACATACTATGGCCCTAGTCAATGATTCCGGCACCAAATCGCGGGCCGACTAGCTGCATGAGCGAACGGGCCCAATGACGCCACCGCATTCGGGCTGGACACGGGTGCGTGGTAGATTCATAAGGTGCCACCCGTAGAAGTAGTCTCTTATCGCCTGTCGCACCGCGGCAAACCGGTAGGTACCCAGACCATCAAGACCGCCGACCTGGGTAGGCACACGCAACTCGAGAACCGCTCGCAGTTCCAGGGGTCGGTTGGTGTGGGAACGGTCGTGCAGCGTAGTCGCTGTGACGCCTCGGGCGTCAGCCTGCGCTTCCTAGAGGAGACGCAGGAGCGCAGCGACAACCGCAAGTTCGACGTTGTGTTCGACGCCAAAACGGGCCTGGTCACGGCCGCCAAGGGCCCTAAGGACAACGCGCAGGCCCCCTACCTGTTGCCGTACCGCGATCCCCTCTCGCTACTGCACGAGATCCGCCAGCTCGGCGAGCTGGAAGCTCCGTACCGTGTGCCTCTCCTCGGCAAAGAGGTCACAGTTCAACTGGCCGGCGAGGTCGAGCTCGACACGGTGCTCGGTAAGCGCCGCGCCCGCGCCTACGTGCTGCACCCAGGCCAGAGCGTGGTCTACGTCGATGTTGAAGCGCCGCACACCATCCTGAAGCTCACGCAGCGCCTGCCAGATGGGCACCTCGACGCGCTGCTGGTGAAGGTGGCCACGGAGGCCGCCATCGACCCGTTCGGCGAGCCCACAGAGCAGCGCAGCAAGAGCGGCAAGTCGGGTCGGCGCAGGGGCCAGCGCCGCCGTCCACGGCGCCGCAAGCGCAGCTGAAACAGGACCACAACCGCATGAACACACACGAATCGCCTGCGTATCAAGCGGCGCTCGCTTGGCTCTTCAGCCGCACGCGGGCCGGCGCCGTGCGCTCATCGCAGCGGGCAGCACAGCTGCTGGAGCTTATGGACCTGTCGGCGCCGCCCCTCACCGTGAGCGTGGTGGGCACCAACGGCAAGGGCAGCGTTTCCACCATGACCGCCGCCGGCCTTACCGCCTCGGGCCACGTCACGGGGCGCTTCGTCTCACCGCACGTGGAGTCGTTCCGCGAACGCGTGGCGGTAGACGGCGTGCCAGTTGCCGAGGAGCAGGTCACTGCGTTCGTGGCCACGGCGCAAGCGTTGACCCGAGAAGCGCACTGGGAGGAGGCGCTCTCCCCCGCCTTCTTCGAGTGGACCCTGGCGCTGGCACTGCGCGAGTTCGCACGCCGTGGCGCCACCGCCGCCGTGCTAGAGGCCGGAGTCGGCGGGGCCAGCGACGCCACGCGCGCCGTTCAGAACGTGAGCCTGGTGGTGCTCACGAACGTGGACCTGGACCATCTGGAAGCGCTCGGGCCCACGCTGGAACAGATCGCAACCGACAAGGCTGGCGCCATGCGGCCGGGCATCCCGGTCGTTAGCGGCGTGGTGCAACCTGAGCTGCGGGCGCTGGTGGCGCGCCATGCTGAGCAACTCGGGGCGCCCCTGCACCAGTACCGGCACGAGACGCCGGAGGCAGAGCCCCTCTTCACCCTGCCGGCGCACCTCGAGAGCGCGCTCGCCACCTCGGCCACCCGGCTCGCGAACGCGCGCCTGGCGGCGGCCGCGCTGCGCCTGCTCGGAACCAGCGAAGCCGCCGTCGAGGCGGGCCTGAGGGCGCCAGCCCTGCCCGCGCGTGGCGAACGGTTCCTGCTCGGCGGCGTACCGACGGTGGAAGAACCCACGGTCGAGGTGCTACTGGACGGAGCGCACGACCCCGCGGCTGCCCGCCGACTCGTGGCAGAGATCGGCCAGAGGCACTACGCGCTCCTCTTCGGGGCGCTAGGGCGCAAGCAGGGCTCTGCTGTTCTGGAGGTACTGTCAACCGGCGCCTCGCAGGTCGTTATCACCGAGGCGCAGGCGGGTGAGGGGCAGGTGGTCACCATGCCAGCAGGGGCGCGGTTCGTTGCGGACCCAGCCGCGGCGCTGGATGAGGCGCTAGCGGCGGCCCGGTCCCTGAACGCGGAGCAAACGGCGGGCTCGCCACCACTACTGGTCGTAGCTGGCTCGCTCTACTTAGCCGGGCGGGTTAGGCCGCTCCTCAGAGCGTGCGGCGTGAGGCAGCCAGCGGCGTGGGAAACGCCGGCGGCAGGCACCGGGGCCGAGCACCTAGAGAATCGTGGCGCCCCGAGCGCCGGTGGACCTGGCGGCGATTAGCTGGCTCAGCGCGTGCGCTTCATGGGCTGCGGCGCGCCCGGGGTCTCCATCTCGCCGATGCTGCCCTGGCGCTGCGTGATCATGAGGCGCAGTTCGTGCGGGCTGGTGGCCATGAAGGTGGCGTCGTCAAACGTGATGTGACCGCCCAGGTAAAGCTCGACCAGGTGCTGATCGAACGTCTGCATGCCGCGCAGGTTGTCCTGCATGAGCGCCTCTTTGATGAGGGGCGTCTTCTCCTCGTCCTTGATGTAATCGCGGATGAGGGGCGTGTTTATGAGCAACTCAAGCGCCAGCACGCGGCCCGGCCCGTCGGCGCGCGGCAGCAACCGCTGGCTGAGGATGCCCAGCAGCGACTCGGCCAGCAGGATGCGGATGGGGTCGCGCTCGTGCGGCGGGAAGAAGTCGATGATGCGGTTGACCGTGCGAATGGTGTCGAGCGTGTGCAGCGTGCTGAACACCAGGTGGCCGGTCTGCGCCGCCGTGATGGCGGCCTCCACCGTCTCCTTGTCGCGCATCTCCCCCACCATGATCACGTCGGGGTCCTGACGCATGGCGTACTTCAGCGCCCCGATGAAGTCTGGCGTGTCG
>JBAYRM010000192.1:0-3272 GCA_041676665.1 Trueperaceae bacterium | reverse complement strand
GTGCCGCTCAGTTGTTCGTTGGCGCGCGCCAGCGTCAGCGTGTAGGAGCACTGCCCCGCCACCGCCGGCGCCAGCGTGCCGTTCAGCAGGTCGCTGTCCTGCCCCACGAACACCTGACCCGTCCAGCTGCCGCCCAGCGCGCGGGTCGCGTCCGCGCCCATGACCGCGTGCCACGTGCCGCTCAGCGCATGACCGGACTGCTGCAGCGTCACCAGCAGCGTGCCGGCACCGTTAGCTTCGTCGTTCAGGGTGCCGCGCCAGTCGCCTGAGTAGTCGAACGTGCCGGGCGTGTCGCCACCGACCAGCCCGCAGCCGGCCAGCAGCGTGGCAGCCGCCAGCAGCGCCAGTAACAGTCGAGGGTTCATGCCAAGAATGTAGCACCGCGCGGCTGTAGCCACGGCGTCAACGCCAGCAGGACCGCGGTGCGGTACAGCTCAGGCCTGTCTACGAGTCCGCCCGTCAGTACGCCAACCGCGCCCGGGCCGTCCTTGGCGCGCCGCAGGCCGTACGCGGCGTCGAGGGCGTCGCCGAGCTCCAGGCCCGATCGCACGCCCGCCGCCAGCTGTTCCGGCACCGCGAACGTGGCGCTGCGCGCCGCGCCGCGGACGCCGTCTCTGCCCAATATGACGACCCAGGCGAACGTCCAGAGCGGCCAGCCGGGCTCCTCCACCACGCCCGCTTCGATGCCTAGCGCCAACTGCGCTGAGGGCCCTGCGGCCAGCGCCGCTTCCGCCCGGTTCAGCGCCCCCTGGCGCGTGTCGGCCTCGCCCCACGGCTGGTCAGCCACGCCGGAGGCGGCGTTGACGCCTTCAAGGCTGAGCTCGAACGGGTTGTAGCCCGTGGCCGTGAGGCGCTCCCCCACCAGTGCGAACGCCGCCGCCACGGCGGCCAGCTTGGCGGGGCTGCGTGAGCCCAGGGCCACGTTCAGAACACCGTCCTGCACCAGGGCGCGCAGGTGATCGGGACCGCTGTTCGTGGGTTCGTTCATGAGTCGCTCGGCTCCCGCGCGTCCTTGACCACCGCGCCGCGCAGCACCACGCCCTGGCCCGTAAGCGTGTACGGCCGCCCGAGGCCGGCTGGCAGCAGCGCGGTCTGCCCGAAGCCAAGCACGGCGCTCTCGAACGGCACTGGCGCCTGCGGCCGGACGCTGGTGGCTGAGCCCGAAGCGCCCGCATTCATGGTCAGCGTGACCTGCCCCTCGATGACCGTTAGTGTCTCGAGGCTGGTAGGTGCCACCTGTCCGGTTACTCCGTCCGTTGACGACGAGGAGCCCGGGCCCGCAAGGACCAGCCGGTCCAGTACGAACTCGGGCCTCTGTACCAGGCGCTGCCAGCCGTCGGCTAGCGCTACGGGCGCCGGCGGCTCGTGCGGCGCGGAGGTAAGGTCGGCAACTGCGGCAGCCTTGGTCAGGTGCAGTTCGCGCGGCTGCCCGTCCGCGCCTACGCGGCCGTAGTCGTAAATGCGGTAGGTCAGGTCGCTTGACTGCTGGATCTCGAATAGGAGGATACCGGCGCCCACCGCGTGCAGGGTGCCAGCGGGGTTGACCACCACGCTGCCCTTCGCCACCGGCAAGGCCTGCATGAGGCCGGGCAGCTCACCCGTGGCCGCCGCTCGCTCGAGTTCTGCGGGCGTCAGGGGCGACTCTAGGCCCCAAAGCACGGAGGCCCCCGCGGCGGCCTCGAGCACGTACCAGGCCTCGCTCTTGCCCAGGTGACCGGACGCCGCCTCGTGCGCCAGAGCGTAGCGGTCGTCCGGGTGCACCTGCACCGAGAGCGGCTGGTCGGCGTCGAGCAGCTTCAGGAGCAGCGGAAGCCTCGCCCCGTAGCGGGCGAACGGCTCGCTGCCAACAAGGCGGCTGCCGAGTTCGACCGCCAGCTCGGCAAGTGTGCGCCCAGCTAACGGTCCGTTGGTGACCACGCTGGCGCCGTCCAGCAGCCAGCTCTCGCCCACCGGCTCACCGGGCTTACCCCGCACGGGCACGCCTTCGCCGTAGAGGGGCGCCAGCTTCTCGCCGCCCCACACGCGCCTGTGCAACTCTGGGCGCAGTAGCAGCGGGTACAGCTCAGGGCCGGGCTCGTTCTCGTTCAGCATGCGGCTTGCCTCACTGGCGCCTCTCCGGCAGCTTCTTGCCCGGGTTCATGATGCCTGCGGGGTCCAGCAGCTGCTTGATCGAGCGCATGAGGCCCAGCGCCTCGCCGTGTTCCTCTTCCATGTACTTGAGCTTGCGCAGGCCCACACCGTGCTCGCCGGTGGCGGTGCCGCCGACGGCCAACGCGCGGCGGGTCATGCGGTCCACTATTCCCTGCGCCGCCTCGCGCGCGGCCGGGTCGTCGGGAAGGTAGAGCGTGAGGTGGAAGTTGCCGTCGCCCACATGGCCGACCAGGTTGGCGGCGAAACCGGCCGCCGCGCACTCGCCCAGGGCAGTCGTCAGCGCGGTCGGCAACTCTGAGATCGGCACGGCCACGTCCGTCACCAGGCTCTCCATGCCCGGGTGCATGGCGTTGGAGGCGAAGAACATGGTGTGGCGCGCCTCCCACAGCCGCTCGCGTTCGGCGGCGTCGGTGGCGGCCTCGAACGCCAGGGCGCCCGAAGCACTGGCTAGCTCTTGTGCCAGCGCCGCCTCGGCGGCGACACCCGCCGGATTGCCGTGGAACTCGAGGAACACGGTCATCTGCTCCGGGAAGGTGGTGCCCGAGTACGCGTTCGAGGCACGGATGCTGTGCTCGTCCACCAGCTCGCAGCGCGCCACCGGCACGCCCGCCTGGATGAGCCTGGTCACGTAGGTGGTGGCCGCGAAGGCGTCGGGGAACGGTACGCGCGCCGCGGCGGCGGCCTCCGGCAGCCCGACGAGCTTGAGGGTCACCTCGGTGATCACGCCCAGGGTGCCCTCCGCGCCGGTGAACAGCGCGCAGAGGTCGTAGCCGCTAGCCGACTTGCGTGCCCGGTTGCCTACGCGCAGCACCTGGCCCGTGGGCGTTACCACCTCGAGCCCCAGCACGTAATCGCCGGTGGTGCCGTAGCGCACCGCCGCGGTGCCGGAGGCGTTGGTGCTGACCATGCCGCCTATCGAGGCGTGCGCGCCGGGGTCTATGGGGAAGAAGAGGCCGCTGTGACGCAGGCGTTCGTTCAACCGGGGGTAGGTCACTGCAGGCTGAACCACGGCCAGGAGGTCCTCGGGCCGGGCCTCAAGTACCTGATCGAACTGGTTCATGTCGAGCGAGACGCCGCCGCGTATAGGCACCGTTTGCCCCTCCAGGCTGGAGTTGGCCGCG
>JBAYRM010000191.1:0-3277 GCA_041676665.1 Trueperaceae bacterium | reverse complement strand
GGCGCCCGCTCCACGAGAACCAGACCGGCCGTGAGCCACGACGCGGCCTATGAACTCCGTGTAACTGGAGGTCTCGTGGCTCATGTCGGAGAGATCGAGGTGCGTGTGGGCGTTAACGACCGGCGGCGAGACGGCGAAGCCGGCGTTCACGGTCCTGGCCTCTGGGAAGGCTCGGGCCGTGCCTTCGTGGTCGCGCACGTCGGCCACCGTCAGGCCGTTAGCGCCGGCGCGTTGCAGGAGCACACCACCGTCTTGGCGTGGCATGCCGAGCCCGTTGTAGACCACTTCGGCGTGCAGCAGGACGCGTTCGAACGGGTCTTCCCCGCCCGGTCCCAACACCTGGCTGACTGGTGCGGTCGGCACTGCGGCCCGCTGGCGGCTCAGCCGAGGCTCACGCCGGAGCCGCCCACGTGGTCGCGCGCAGGATCCAGCGTTACCGCTGCGCCGCCCTGCTCGGCTGCACTTGCAGCGCGTACGGCGGCGCCGTACTCCGCCAGCACCTGCTGCGGCGGCTTCACGATGCCGTACAGGGAATCGCGCTGTGCTGGCTGGTAGCCGGCGTCGACTATCTGCCTGATTATCTCGGTCTCGGGTGTGGTCTGGTGCTTAGCGCCGGCCTGCGACACCACGTTCTCCTCGAGCATGGTGCTGCCGAAGTCGTTGCAGCCGAAGCTGAGCGCGGTCTGAGCCACCTTGTAACCCATGGTTGGCCAGGAGGCCTGGAAGTTGGGCACGTTGTCGAGCAGGATGCGGCTCACCGCCACGTTCTGCAGGTACTCGTGGGCGCCGGCGCCCGGCACCTTGGCCTCGATGCGTACGCCGTCGGTCTGCAGCGTCCACGAGATGAACGCCGAGAAGCCGTTGCCGTACCGCTGGAGGGCCTCGTCCTGCTGGTCGCGCACGCGCAGTATGCTCTGTACGCGCTGGGCGGGCGCCTCTCCGAAGCCGATGACCATGGTGGCGGTCGTGTACAGACCGAGCGACTGGGCCTCGCCCATGATCCTCAGCCAGTCGTTCGTAGAGATGCGGGCCGGCGAGATATGGCGCGCGTGGCGCACGTCGTCCACCAGCATCTCGCCACCGCCGCCCGGCAACCCGTCAAGGCCGGCGGCCTGAAGTTCCTTCAGGACCTCCAGGCTGGTCATGCCCGTGATCTTGGCCATCCCTTTTATCTCTTCGGGGCTGAACGCCTCAACGCGGATGGTGGGGTGGTGCGCCTTGATGTGCTGCATGAGGTCCAGGTACCACTGGAACTCGAGGTAGGGGTTCACACCGCCCTGCATGAGGATGCGGCTGCCGCCCACGGACTCCAGTTCGCGGATCTTGTCGCTGATCTGGTCGAAGGTGAGCGTGTAGGCGTCGTCCTGCCGGCGGGTTCGGTAGAAGCCGCAGAACGAGCAGCCCACGGAGCAGACGTTGGAGTAGTTGATGTTGCGGTCGATCAGGTAGGTGACCACTTCCGGGTCGGTGCGCAGGCGCCTTACGGCGTCCGCCGCGGCGGCCAGGTCGAAGAGGGGCAGGTCGTAGAGTGCCAGCGCCTCCTCTGGCGAGAGTCGTTGTCCGGAAGCGGCCTTGGCGAGCAGGCTCATGGCGCCGAGCATAGCACTCACCCTGGTTGTGTACTTGCTAGCGACAAGCAGGTAAACTAGGTGCATGTCGACTACCCGCAACGAGGGCGGCAGCCCCTGGCGACCTATCTTCGAGGAGGTTCGCAGCGCCATCGGGCATCACCGCGACGACCACGGCGTGGTCGGCAGCATCAACTGGCTGCGGCACGCCATGGAGGAGCGCGGCGCCAACCCGAACGTGGTGCGCAACATCATCTACAGAGACAAGGGGCGCCTGCCCGACAAGCGCGCGCTCTTCCTGATTCTCGATGAGCTGTGGCGCGGCGCAGGCAACCAGCCGCTGCAGATGCCGGAACTGGAGGCCCTGCTCTCCCCCAACGCCAGCGCCGAGCAGGAGGTCCTGCAACTCATGGGCCGTGACAAACGCAAGGCGTACAAGTCACTGCTGGGGGGCATCAGGGCGGGCGAGATGCCTAAGGTGCTGGTGACGGGCAGGCCGGGCTCCGGCAAGACGCTCTTGACCGATTACGTGCAGAGCGGGCTCGAGCTGGCTGGCGTCTCAGCCGACGCCTGCGTGCGGCTGGAGTTCGGCTCCGTGGACCTGGCCACCTCGCTCACGCGCCTCGGCCTGCAGCTCGGTGTGGCGCCCGAGGTCATGGAGTCGCGCCTGGTACGGATCGCCACCGCCAGCGCCTACGCGGTGCAGGCGGACGCCCAGGCGGAGGTCGCCCGCGTACTGCTCGAGGCGGTGCGCCAGCGTGAGGAGCCCATGGTCCTCCTGCTGCACGTCTCGCAGGGGCTTACCTCCCAGGACAGCATGGGCCTCGCGCCGCTGCGCCTCAACACCCCCGAGGTGCCCCGCGTCAGCGGACCGGAGTGGCTCTGGGTCACCCTGATCGAGCCGCTGGCCCGGCAGCCTCAGCTGGCGCTGTTCGTCACCATGACCGACCTGCCGGCGCGCGCCATGCAGCGCCTCGGTCCCTTCGCGGACCCCATACGGCTCACTCCCCCGACCGCCGCCGACGCGCGCCGCTTCGTGAAGGCGCGGGTGCCGCACCTGACGCCTGCGCAGCAGGAGGACATAGTGCAGCGCGCCGGGCGCTCCTTCGAGGAGTTGAGGACGCTGACGCTGCTAGCGCAGGCGCGGGCGCCGCAGGAAGGCGGCGGCGCCGCGGGCGAGCAGTACATCGAGCAACTGGGCCGGCTGGTGGAACAGACGGGCGACCCCGACCTGCGGGCGTTCCTGGCCGCGCTGGCCGTGCTGTCGCCGCCCGCCTTCCCCACTTTCTCCGCCGGGGTGCTGCGCGAGGTGCAGGGCGTCAAGCGCGAGCTGGGGCCCTTCGAGCTGTCGTTCCTCGATCCAGTTCCCGGACAGACCGATCAGTACAGAAGCTTCTCGCGTCAGCTGACGCGCGAACTCCAGCTCCGCCTGTTCAGCAGCGACCCCACCTACTACAGGCGCGTGCAGCTAGCCGCCGCGGGCAGCTACCGTCAGGAGGCAGAGGAGCGACCAAAAAGCGAGGCGGCCTCGCGCTTCCTGCACCACCTGTTCGAGGCGCGCCACTGGCGCGAGCTGACCGACTGGTTGAGCACCCACTCCGTACCGCACGCACAGGTGCGCAACATCTGGCAGGCAGCGCAGGACGAACTGCGAGGCAAGCCAGAGCTCGACCTGGTGGCCCGTGAGGTCGCCACGCACTACGTGAAGC
>JBAYRM010000190.1:0-3300 GCA_041676665.1 Trueperaceae bacterium | reverse complement strand
TGCAAGATTGACGCAGACTCAGACGATCAAGGCCCCACCGATAGGCTCGAAGCGCGCGCTGAAGTGGCGCAGCACCTCGGGCGCCTGCACTATGCGCACACCGCGGATGCTCTCCTTCACCTCAGCCACGTGCAGCAGCACCTCGGCCAGGTAATCCACGTGGCTCTGGGTGTACATGCGCCGCGGGAACGCTAGGCGCACCAGTTCCAGCGCGGCGGGTTTCTCACTGCCGTCGGGCTGGCGGCCGAACATTACTGAACCGATCTCCACCGAGCGCACCCCGCCAACTAAGTAGAGCGCAGCCGAGAGCGCCCAGGCCGGGTACTCGTGCGAAGGAATGTGCGGCAAGAGCTTGCCAGCGTCGATGTACACGGCGTGCCCGCCGGTGGGCTGGATGATGGGGATGCCGGCAGCCACCAGCCTCTCACCCAGGTACTCGATCGAGCGCAGGCGGTAACGCAGGTAAGGCTCCTCCAGCGCCTCCTCGAAACCGACCGCCAACGCCTCCAGGTCGTAACCAGCCAGTCCGCCGTAAGTGGGAAACCCTTCCGTGAGGATCAGCATGGAGCGCGCCTTCTCAGCCAACGCGTCGTCGTTCAGCGCCAGGAAGCCGCCGATGTTGGCCATGCCGTCCTTCTTAGCGCTCATGGTGGCGCCGTCAACGTACGAGAACATCTCCTGCGCGATCTCGCGCGGGCTCTTATCTGCGTAACCCTCCTCGCGCAGCTTGATGAAGTAGGCGTTCTCCGCGTAACGGCAGCAGTCCATGAAGAGCGGCACGCCGAATTCGCGGCACACCTCGTGCACCTCGCGGATGTTGGCCATGGACACCGGCTGGCCGCCGCCTGAGTTGTTGGTGACGGTCAGTATGACGAGCGGCACGTTGTCGCCTTCGGCCTCAAGCACCTTACGGAGGGCGGGCACGTCCATGTTGCCCTTGAACGGGTGAATGGTGGCGGGCTGGCGCCCCACCTCCGTGGGCAGGTCGAGGGCAACCGCGCCCACAGCCTCCACGTTGGCGCGGGTTGTGTCGAAGTGCGTGTTGCTGGGCACCACGTTGCCAGCTGCAAGCGCCACGCCGGCCAATATGCGCTCGGCGGCGCGCCCCTGGTGCGTGGGCAAGATGTGCTTCAGGCCAGTGATCTCCTTCAGCGTGTTCTCGAAGCGGTAGAACGACGGGCTGCCAGCGTAGCTCTCGTTACCGCGCATCATGCCCGCCCACTGCTCGCTGGACATGGCGCCCGTGCCCGAGTCGGTCAGCAGGTCTATGAGCACGTCGTCTGAATGCAGGTTGAAGAGGTTGTAACCGGCCGCTTCGAGGGCCCGCTCGCGTTCAGCGCGGGTGGTGAAGCGGATGGGCTCCACGACTTTAATGCGGAACGGTTCGATGATCGTCTTGAAGTGGGTGTCGCGTAAGGGCATGCTTCCTCCGGGGGCCGCCGCGGCACATACCGCCCACTCGGCCCTGAAACTGAACGTCGTTACCGCGAGTCTACCCCCGCGCCAACGCCCCGGAACCCGCCCGGTAGCGGAGTACCAGCGTTGTTCCGCGCACCAGCATGAGGGTCGTCATGCCCCACCACACGCCCAAGAGCCCCCACCCCATGGGCACCACCAGCAAGAGCACGGCGGCGGCCACCACGGCGGAGAGCAGCATCGCCCGCGCCAGGAAACCGAACTGCTCGGCGCCCATGAACACGCCGTCCAGCACGAACACCAGCGCGTTGAGAGGCTGCATGACCACGATGAAGATGTACACCGAGTCAAGCGCCGCCATGACGGCCGGGTCGGTAGTGAAGAGGCCCACCAGTAACGGTTTGGCCAGCAGGAAGAGTGCCGCCTGCGCCACGCCCAGGCTGAAGCCCCACAGCAGCACCCGGTCGGCTACCCGGCGTGCACCGCCGGGCACACTGCGGCCCACCTCGTTAGCTATGAGCGCCTGGGCCGACACGGCGAGCGAGTCGATGGTGAGCGAGAGGAACAACCACAGCTGCGAGGCCACCTGGTGAGCGGCCACCTCAACCACGCCCACCCGCGCGGCGATGGCGGTGGCCAGCGTGAGCGTTCCCACCAGGCTGCTGGTGCGCAGTAACATGTCGCCGCCCACCTTCAGGAACGGTGCCAGCTCCGCCCAGCTCGGCAACTGGCGCGGCACCGGCACGCGCTGCGGCCCTCTCACTAGGCCCAGCACGAACGCCGCCGCGCCTACCCACTGCGCCACCACCGTGGCCCACGCCGCGCCCGCCAAACCCCAACCGAACCCGAAGATGAACAGGGGGTCCAGCACGAGGTTCACGAGGTTGAGGAGCAACGCGAACTTGAGGGGCGTTCTGGTGTCGAGGAAGCCGCGGTAGGCGCCGTTGCCGGCCGTTATGAGCAGCAGCGCCGGGCCGGCGAAGGCGCGGATCCGCAGGTAGACCAGGGCGTCGTCCATCAGCTCAGGCGCCGTGCCCATGACCTTCAGTAGCGGCACGGCCAGCAGCTGCATGGCCAGCAGAGCTACCGCGCCGGCGCCCACGGCCAGCACGAACGCGTGCGCCACCACTTGCTCGGCGGCGCGGCGGTCACCCCGGCCCAAGGCGCGGCCGACCATGGGCGTGGTGCCGTAAGCCAGGAAGTTGAAGACCATGAACACCATCGAGAAGATGGCCGTGTTCACCCCGAGCGCGGCCAGCGGCTCGGCGCCCAGCTGTCCTACAAACGCCGTGTCCACCAGCGAGACCAGCGGGTCCGACGCCAGCGTGGCGAGGGCCGGCACGGCCAGGCTGGCGATGGTCCTGTTCAGGTTGCGCGGCGCTGTACCGCTCACGCCAGTCGGGCCGTGATCTCGGAGGTGCGCCTTAAGGTGTCGTGCATGGGAGCCTCCGGCACTGCTGCCAGCAGGGCCGCGCGCTGCTGTTCCGTCAGCGCGGGCCCGACGAGCCGCACCAGCACGTCGAACCCGTCGGTCGGCGCGGTGGGGTCTGTGGTGGCGGCCAGCTCACGGTAGACAACCCGAGTGGTGACTTCCTCCAGCGGCCACTTCTCCGCGTCCGCTCGTTTACGCAAGCTCATGCTGATGGAGCCCGCTAACGCAGTGCACAGCAGGTCGTACGGGTCGGGCCCAGCGTCGGTGCCGCCAATGGCCATGGCTTCGTCGAGCACCAGCGGGAAGCCACCGGCGCTGGCCTCCGTGCGGATCACCGGGCCGGTGCGTGCGTACGCCACGCCGTCCTCGCGCCACTCGTCGGGCAACTCCGGGTCGGGCGGCAGCACGGTGGCGGTCCAGGCGCCCACCAGCTCACCGGCCACGTGCGCCTG
>JBAYRM010000189.1:0-3304 GCA_041676665.1 Trueperaceae bacterium | reverse complement strand
TGTGCGCGCCGCCGCCCTGGCGCTCGGCTACGTGCCCAACCTGCAGGCCAGCGCACTCCGCACCGGCCGCACGCAGACCCTGGGCGTTCTCCTTCCTGACCTCGCCAACCCGTTCTTCGTGGCCCTGCTGCACGCGCTGGCGCCCGCCGCGCGCGCTGCAGGCAAGGTGCTCATGGTGTACGACGCCGAGAACGACGCCGAGCTCGAGCGTGCAGGACTAGAGCGCATGGCCGCCGGTCACGTCGACGGCGTGATTTGGGTGCCGGTCGACATGGCCGCACCCCACGTGAGCCGCGGCCCCGCCACCAGCCTGCCGCTCGTGACCATTGACCGACCCGTGCCGGATACCGACGCCGTGGTGGCAGACCACGTGGCGGGCGGGCGCCTTGTGGCGCGGCACCTGCAGGAACTGGGTCACACCCGCATCGGCCTGCTATCAGGCCCAGCGGAGTTGCCCAGCTCGCGCGGGCGGCGCCGCGGACTGCTTGAGCAGCTGGCGGCAACACCGCCCGTATGGGAGGCCGCCACCGGCTTCACGCACCAGCTATCGCCGGAGGCGCTAGCGCAGCTGGAACGCCGGGACGTGAGCGCCGTAGTGTGCGCCAACGACATGGTGGCGCTAGGCGCCGTCAGGCAGCTCGGCAGGTTCGGCCTGCGCGTTCCGCACGACGTTTCCGTGATCGGGTTCGACGACGTTGCATTAGCGCAACTGGTGGACCCGCCCCTCACGACCGTAAGGCAGCCGCTGGCTGCGCTCGGCGCCGCCGCAGTGCGCCTCCTCCTCGAGCGAATCGGCGACCCGCAGCGCGCCACCCGCGGGGTCGTGATGCCCGTAGAGCTGGTGGTGCGCGGTAGCAGCGCCGCGCCCGGCGGCAGCGTGCGCCAGGGTGGGGGCGCCGCTGCCGGTTCCGTAGCGTTACCGAACAGGGAGGAGGGTTACTGACGTGGCTACAGCGGGCGACGTGAACGGCGCGCTGCCGGAAAAGGCGGAGGCCATCATCGCGGTGGTCGGCAGCGTGAACATGGATCTGGTGGTTGGAGTGCCGCGCCACCCGGCGCCGGGAGAGACCATCAGCGGCACCGATTACGTTACTCACCCCGGTGGCAAAGGCGCTAACCAGGCGGTGGCAGCGGCGCGCCTGGGCGCCCAGGTGCGTTTCGTTGGCAGGGTCGGCAGCGACCCGTTCGGCGGCGAACTGCGCCGAACCCTGGAAGCCGACGGCGTGGACGTGGAGCACCTCGGCACCAGCAAGGGGCCCAGCGGAGTGGCGTTCATTCAAGTCGACGAACGCGGTCAGAACAGCATCGTGGTCTCACCCGGCGCCAACTTCGCGGTAACCACCGACGACCTGGCCGACAGCGCCTTCGCGGGCGCGGCCGCGCTCGTTCTACAGCTTGAGGTACCACTGCCCGTGGTGTTGGCGGCAGCGCGAAAGGCGCGCCAACTGGGCATGGCGGTCGTTCTGAACCTGGCGCCGGCCGAGCGGCTCACTAAGGTCCAGCTGCAGGACGTGACTCACCTGCTGGTCAACGAGTACGAGGCGGGGCTGCTGCTCGGGATCCCGTCGTTCACGGTTGCAGCCGACCCGGAGAACGCCGCCAGGCGGCTGCTCGAACTGGTACCGCAAGTGGTTGTGACGCTGGGCGACAAGGGCGCCGCGTGGGCACTCCTTCAGGGCGGCGCCGCGGTGTCTGGCTCGGAACCGGCCTTCAGCGTGAAGTCGGTAGACACCACCGCCGCTGGCGACTCGTTCACTGGGGCGTTCGCCCTGGCAGTGGCGCGCGGGACCGCGAACGGCGCCGATCCGGTTGAGGGCGTTATCGAGGCCGTGCGCTTCGCCAGCGCCGCCGGTGCCCTGGCCACCACCAAGCACGGCGCCCAGCCCAGCCTGCCGCGCCTGCACGAGGTCGAGAAGCTACTGGCGGGGGTGCAGGTATGAGCGGCCAGCCAGGCGAAACCGTGCTGCAGATGGCCAACGTGGTCAAACGCTTCGGAACCTTCGAGGCGCTGAAGGGCGTCAGCTTCGACCTGCGGGCGGGCGAGGTGCACGCGCTGCTGGGCGAGAACGGCGCCGGTAAGTCGACCCTCATGAAGATCCTCGCTGGTGTGCAGCCAGCCACTAGCGGCTTCATGACCGTGGCCGGCCGTGAGGTCACGTTCGGCAGCGTGGCCGACGCACAGGCGCACGGGGTGGCCATGGTGTACCAGGAGCTGGCGCTGGCCACCGACCTGTCGGTGGCGGAGAACCTCTTCCTGGGCCAGCTGGCGCCGCTGGTTTCGCATCGGCAGTTGGCGCGGCGGGCGCAGCCGCTGCTAGAGAAGGTAGGACTAGAAGTTCATCCCCTGGCGCGCCTCGGCTCGCTGGCGGTAGGCGAGCAGCAGCTGGTAGAGATAGCCCGCGCGCTCGGTCATGAGCGGCGCATCCTGGTGTTCGACGAACCCACAGCGGCCCTCTCCAGCGGTGAGACGGAGCGGCTATTCGCCCTCATTCGCAAGCTGCGCGAGGACGGCGTGGCGGTGGTGTACATCAGCCACCGGCTCGAAGAGGTGTTCGCGCTGGCCGATCGCGTGACCGTGCTGCGCGACGGCGCCCACGTGATGACCGGGTCGGTGGCCGAACTCACGCCAGACGACGTGGTGCGCGCCATGGTGGGCCGCGACGTGCTGCGCTTCGAGCGCGAACCGAGCGTTCGGCGTGACGTGGAACCGTTCCGCTTCGCTTTCCAGGGCCAGGGGCTCGACCGCGGCAGCATCGACCTGCAACCCGGCGAGATCGTGGGAGTGGCTGGTGTGGTCGGTTCTGGCCGCAACAAGCTGCTCTCCACCATCTTCGGGGTGGGAGGCGGCGCCTGGCTGGACGGACAACCGGTGCGCTCGCCTGCGGACGCCATCCGGCAGGGCATGTTCCTCGTGCCCGAGGACCGCAAGCTGGCTGGCCTGGTGCTCGAACTGAGCGTGAAGTCCAACGTAACGATGGCCATCCTCGACCGGCTCACGCTGGCGGGCCTGTTCATGAACCAGCAGGCGGAGTCGGCGGAGGCCAGGCGCTGGATCGAACGGCTGCACCTGCGCCCGCCCGATCCTGACAAGCGCGTGGGCGACCTCTCAGGCGGTAACCAGCAGAAGGTCGTGGTGGGCAAGGCGCTCGCCACCGGACCGCAGATTCTCCTGCTGGACGAACCCACTCGAGGCGTCGACGTGGGCGCCCGCAGCGAGATCTACAACGTGATCGACGAGCTGGCCCGCGAGGGCATGGCGCTTCTGATCGCCAGTTCCGACACCGAGGAGCTGGTGGGGTTATGC
>JBAYRM010000188.1:0-3344 GCA_041676665.1 Trueperaceae bacterium | reverse complement strand
GGCTGCCGCGCCGCCTTGACCTCGTCGAGGCGCCTGACCGGGGTGGTGTAAGGCGCGTTGGGGAGGTACTCCGGGTCGTGGGCGGCGCGCTCGAGCACCTCAGCCAGTGCGTCCATGTAGAGGTCGAGGGTCTCCAGCGATTCGGTCTCGGTGGGTTCCACCATCATGGCTTCCTTGACCACGAGCGGGAAGTAGACGGTGGCGGGGTGCATGCCGTAGTCGAGCTGCGCCTTGGCGATGTCGAGCGTCTTTAGGCCCTCAGGCGGCTGCGCCACGAACTCGTGCATGTTGACCCTGTCGAAGGGCACGTTGAAGCCGAGCTCCTTGAAGCGCACGCGCATGTAGTTGGCCGCCATGACGGCGTGGCCGCTGACGTCGCGCAGGCCCTCCCTGCCGAGTGCCCTTATGTACGTGTAGGCGCGGACGAGGTTGCCGAAGTTGCCGTAGAAGCTGCGCATGCGCCCGATGCTGAGGGGCATGTCGGACTCTAGGTAGAACTCCGCCTCCTCACCCTCGCCGCGCCTGGCAATCACGGGAGCTGGCAGGAACGGCAGCAGGTGCGCCTTCACACCCACAGGTCCGGTGCCGGGGCCGCCGCCGCCGTGAGGCGTGGTGAACGTCTTGTGCAGGTTGAGGTGCACGACGTCGAAGCCCATGTCTCCCGGCCGGGCGCGCCCCATGATGGCGTTGAGGTTGGCGCCGTCGTAGTACAGCTGGGCGCCGACCGCATGCGCGGCCTTGGCGATCTCGGTGATGTTGCGTTCGAACAGCCCCAGGGTGTTGGGGTTGGTGAGCATAACGGCTGCTACGGCGGGGGAGAGGGCGGCCTTGAAGGCAGCCACGTCGACCTCACCGTCGGGACCGGTTGGCACCTCCTTGACGTCGTAGCCCGCCATGGCGGCGGTGGCCGGGTTGGTGCCGTGCGCCGCGTCGGGCACCAGCACCAGGCGCCGCTGCTCGCCTTCGCCGCGCGACTCGTGGTACGCGCGGATCATGAGCACGCCCGCCAGCTCGGCGTGAGCGCCGGCGGCCGGCTGCAGGCTCACGCCAGCCATGCCGGTTATGCCGGCCAGGTCGCTCTGGAGGTTGTAGAGCAGCTCGAGGGCGCCCTGCGCGGACTCGGGCGCCTGGTAGGGGTGAAGGTCCTGGAAGAGCCTGGCGGCCTCCTCGTTGACCTTCGGGTTGTACTTCATGGTGCAGCTGCCGAGCGGGTAGAAGTTGGCGTCGATGCTCATCTGGCGGTGCGCGAGCTGGGTGTAGTGCCGCACCAGGTCGAGCTCCGACACTTCAGGCAGTCGCGGCGCCTCAGCCCGCAGGTTCTCGGAACCGAGAAGCGCGGCCAGATTGACCTCACCGACCTTGGGCGGGTGGGCGGCGCGCCGCCCGGGGCGGGAACGCTCGAAGATCAAGGGGAAGTCGGCCGCTGTGCTCTGGTTGGAGGTGTGATCAGACATCGGCGGTCTCCATGGCGGCGGCCTCCAGCGAACGCAGGCCGCTGACCAGCTGCTGGATGTCGGCGTCGGTGGTGCTCTCGGTGGCCGCCAGCACGACGGCGTGGCCCAGGCCGTACTCCTGCCCGGCCGCAACTCCTGCCTGCACGCCGCGGCGCGCGAGCTCACGGCGGAGCGTGGCGGGCTCTACGGCCACGGGCAGCACGAACTCGTTGAAGAAGCGCGCGCTGGTTAGCGGTTCGAAGCCAGCCTGGGTCAGTGTGTCGGCCAGTTGGTGAGCGCGCTGCACGGAGCCGACCGCCAGGTCGCGCAGGCCCTGGGGCCCAAGCGCGGCGAGGTTGATGGCGGCCATCAGCGCGGTGAGCTGGTGGTTGGAGCAGATGTTCGACTTGGCCTTCGAGCGGCGGATGTGCTGCTCACGCGCCTGCAGGGTCAGCACGAACGCGCGCTTGCCGTCGACGTCGGTGGTTTGCCCCACCACGCGCCCCGGGAACTGGCGCACCAGCGCCTCCTTGACGACCATGAAGCCGAAGGCGGGCCCGCCGAAGTTGGCGGGGTTGCCGACAGTTTGGCCGTCGCCGACCGCCACGTCGGCGCCGTAGTCGCCCGGCGCGGCGAGAACCGCCAGGCTGAGCGGGTCGACCGCGGCCACGAACAGCGCGCCAGCGGCGTGCGAGGCGTCGGACAGTTGCTGCATGGGTTCGAGGTACCCGAGGTAGTTGGGCTGCTGCGCGATGACGCAGGCGGCCGCGGCGAGGTCATCCTCGGCCGGCACCGGCGTGGTGAGCCTGTCGAGGTCGATGGTGGTCAGTTCTATCCCTAAGGGCGAGAGGTACGTCTGCAGCACCTCGCGCGTTTCGGGGTGCACGCCACGGCTCACGACCACCTGCTCGCGGCCGGTCTGACGCACCGCCAGGAGCGCAGCCTCGGCCACGGCGGAAGCGCCGTCGTACATGGAGGCGTTACTGACCGGCAAGCCGGTGAGCTCCGACATCATGGTCTGGTACTCGAACGTGGCCTGCAGGATGCCCTGCGCCACCTCAGGCTGGTAGGGCGTGTAAGCGGTAACGAACTCGCTCTGCATGGCGAGGTGGCTGGTGACGCTCGGCATGAAGTGCCGGCGCACGCCGCCGCCCAGGAAGTCGGCGCCCCGGTCTTCGTTGCGCGCGGCCAGCTGGCGCAGGTGCGCCATGAGCTCGGCTTCGCTCAGCCCGGGCGCGACCTGCATGTCCGGGTCGCGCAGCTCTGCAGGGATGTCTTCGAAGAGCGCGTCGATCGAGGGCGCGCCGATGAGTTTCAACGCCCGAGCTACGTCCTCGGGCGTGTGCGGCAGGTAATGCACTTACTCTCCTTCGGTGAGGGCCTGGTAGGCGTCGCCTCCCAGCAGAGCGTCGAGCTCCGTGGGGTCGCTCATCTTCACGCGGAAGATCCAGCCACCCTGGTACGGGGCCTCGTTGATCTGCTCCGGGGTGACCTCCAGCGAGCCGTTGACCTCCACGATGGTGCCGCTGACCGGGGTGTAGATGTCTGAGGCGGTCTTGACCGACTCGATGACCGCGACCTGGTCGCCTTTCGTGACGGCGCTGCCGGCGGTGGGGAGCTCCACGAAGACCACGTCACCGAGCTGATCTTGCGCGTAGTCACTGATGCCTACGGTGACGGTGTCTTCGCTCTCGCGCCTGACCCACTCGTGGGACTCGTCGAACAGTACGTCTTGCGGGATGTTCATCTTCACTACTCCTTATGCAGCCGCCTCGGCGGAGCGTTGTAGCAGCATCATGCCTTGTTGAAGGGGAGGTCCACTACCTGCGCCGCGACCGACTGGCCCCGGATCTCGACGGCCAACTCCTGGCCCGGCTCACAGAGGTCGCTGCGCACCCACGCGAACGCTAT
>JBAYRM010000187.1:0-3397 GCA_041676665.1 Trueperaceae bacterium | reverse complement strand
GGAGCGCTCGTCAGCCAGGTCGGGCTCGCCCGCTTCCCAGGCCGCTAGCGTGGCCGCGTCGACGCTCAGGTACTCCGCTAGTCGCTCCAGTTCTATGCCCTGCAACTCCCGCAGCTTGCGCCTGGTGGCCGGGTCGGGCAGACCGGTGGCGGGCTTCTCAAGCCCCTGCAGCGCCTCTCTCCCCCACTGTCCCGTGGGGTCCTGCAGAGCGAGGAGCCAGGCGCCCCAGCCGGTGGTCGCCACCTTGGCGCGCTCGGCGCCAACCACCTGCGCGGGTTCGTTCAGCAGGTCCTGCATGACCTGCCAGCGGATAGCGGGGTCCGAATCCAGTAACCAACCGGTAACGTCCATGTGCAGCCTCCCGATTCTTCGAACTGCGTCACTGTGGCACTCAACCAGGACAGCGGCTGTCAGGTTTTTGGTCAGGTAGCTTCGGCAGCCAGCGTTGCCCTACAGTGTCTCATGGGCACAAATGGGGGAACGCAAGGGGTTGTCACTCGGTTTCGTCGGACCACCAAGGCAAAACGGACCCTAGTTCAGGGTGGCGCGTTAGCGCTCCTGGTGATGGTGTTGACTGCCTGTCCCGGCCTCCCACCGCCTGAGGTCCTCGATTTCGAGAGCGACCCCAGGATCTTGCGCGGCACTTGGACTGGCTCCGTTGACCTGCGCGAGGAACCGAGCCACATTGCCCTAGCCGGCGACGCTAGCGTTGTCGCCACGGCCTGGCAAAGCACGGTTGAGGTCACGGACCTGAGCACGTCGGCCCTCCTCACTACCATCCAGGCGGGCACTCAACCCGACTCTCGGCTGGCCGACCTGAGCATCGACGGCACCGGTAAGCGGGTTGCCGGGATCGTTCACGGGGTGGTGCGCGTGTGGTCCGTACCGGACGGTGCTAGCGTCAGCGAATTCGACCCTAGTTACGGGTTCGGCGGCTGCGTTCACTGCAGTGCTGAGGTCGTTTCCCTCGACCCTGCCGGCGCCCTGTTCGCCGTCGCTAGCGGAACCTCTCAAGTTTTGGTGGTCAACGCGGAGTCGGGGGAAGTCACTCGTACGCTGACCGCCGCAGGTGAGCAGGTCAAGTACGTAGCGTTCAGCGGCGACGGTACGCGCCTGGCCGTGGGCTCGGTCGCGTACGTTGACGATACCTACACCGCCTACTACCTGACGGTCTGGAGCATGCCCTCATTCGAAAAGCTGTACGAGGCAGCAGGCGGCTTTCAGTATGCGTACACGGTGCAGTTCGAGTTCAGCGCCGATGGCATGACGTTCGCGGCTGGCACCGACCTGGCGACTGAACTGCATGACTTGGCGGCAGAGCCGACCGTCCCACGTCGCACAGGTCCCTTTGAAGCGCACCTGTTGGCGTTGAGTCCAGACGGTAACCATGGGGTCTTCGTTCGCTGGATCGACTACTCCTCTAGCCAGGTCGAGGTTGTCCACCTGAACACCGGCGCCGTGATCACCAGCTTCGAACGGGGAGAGATCGATCGCGCTGCTTGGAGCACCAACGGAGCACTCCTGAACGTTAGTTCAGCCCTGTACACGGCCAGCGATTTCCAGCCAACCGTCGACCTCAGTAAAGGTCTTCTGCACGAGCTGGAACTCGTGAGCTCCGCCGATTACGTGGACGCTGGATCCTACCGGGTTACGGGCGTGTTGACCGTCGACGGCGGTCCCCCTATCGACGTCGAGGGCGTGGTCTCGGGCCGTGAGACGCAACGCTACCTGACGCCTCAAGCGCGCCTGCCTATGCCGGCCATGCTGCAGCTGGACGTGGCGGAACTCGGCTGGAGCCTGCGCGCGTACCAGCACCTCGGCCAGAACGTCGGCGACGCTTCGTTCCTGCCGGCCTGGAACGGTTACATGACCTACCTGGACCTGGACGAGTGGCAACCCCTCTGGCCTTTCACCCTGGTGCGAGCCGACCTGTGATTCTTAAGTCGGTCACGTCGCATACTGAGCCAGCATGAGTCGGAGCAGCGCGTTGGCACTAGTAGCCTCCTCACGGGACGGCCCACTGGAACCTGGAACCGTTGAGCGGCGCGCGGTCGGCCCGGCTGACGTGCTTATCGACATCGCCTGGGCCGGCATCTGCCACTCAGACATCCACACCGTCCGCGGGCACTGGAGCCCCCAAACTTACCCGCTGGTGGTGGGCCACGAGATCGCTGGAACGGTGGCGGCCATCGGCGCGAAGGTGACCAGGTTCAGCGTGGGCGACCGGGTAGGCGTGGGCTGCATGGTGAACTCGTGCCGTACGTGCGACAACTGCCTCGCCGGCGAGGAGCAGCACTGCCTGGCGGGGCACACCGAAACGTACGGTTCGGTTGACGTAGACGGCACCGTTACGCAGGGCGGCTACTCGTCGCACATCGTGGTCGATCAGGACTTCGTGCTACGCCTACCCGACTCCATACCCTTCGAGCGCGCCGCTCCGCTCCTGTGCGCAGGCATAACCACCTACTCGCCCTTACGACATTGGGGAGCGGGACCCGGCACACGCGTGGCGGTGGTGGGCCTGGGCGGCTTGGGCCACATGGCAGTCAAGATCGCCCACGCGCTCGGCGCCGAAGTATCGGTGCTGTCGCGCACTGAGGGCAAGCGCACCGACGCGCTCGCGCTTGGCGCTGATCACTTTCACGCGACCGGAGAGCCCGGAGTAGTGCACGGCCTAGAGAACCGCTTCGACCTGATACTCAACACCGCCAGCAGCGCCACGGACCTGAACACCTACCTCGGTCTACTGAGGCGCAACGGCGTGCTGGTCGCGCTTGGCGCCTCCGCGGAGCCTGCTACGGTTTCGGAGTTCACGTTGCTGGAGAACCGCCGCTCGCTGGCGGCGTCGAACATCGGCGGTATCGCCGAGACGCAGGAGATGCTCGACTTCTGCGCCCAGCGCGGCATCTTCCCCGACATTGAGGTCATCAGCGCCCAGCAGGTGAACGAGGCGTGGCGCCGCGTTCTGGCCGCGGACGTTCGCTTCAGGTTCGTGATCGACGCAGCCACACTCTGAGAGAGCGCCCGACGGGAACGCAGCTACCGGCTAGGCGACCACCTGCGGCCGCGCGTCCGGTAAGAACACTATGAAGATGCCCGCAAGGGGCAACCATGCACAAAGCTGGAACACGAACTGGATCCCGTGCGTGTCGCCCAGGCCGCCCAGCAGCGCCGCCGCGATGCCCCCGACCCCGAACGACAGCCCGTACATGAGCCCTGAGACCATGCCGATGCCGCCGGGCAGCAGGTCCTGCGCGTAGACGATGATGGTGGGAAAAGCCGAGGCCATCACGACGCCTATGACCACGCTAAGCACCACCGCCCACGGCAGGTTGACCCACGGCAACAGCAGCGTGAACGGCAGAGCGCCCAGCACGCTGCCCCACAGCACCGCTTT
>JBAYRM010000186.1:0-3417 GCA_041676665.1 Trueperaceae bacterium | reverse complement strand
TACCAGGGCGCCTGGCGCTGGTTCGAGCTGGTGGCGACCGACATGTCGGACGATTCCGAGGTCAAGGGGCTGGTGGTGCAGGCGCGCGAGGTCAACGAGCGCGTGCAGAACACGCAGGAGCTGAGGGTCAACGAGGCGTACTTCCGCACGCTGTTCGAGCGCAGCCAGGAGGGCGTGGTGCTCATCGGGCGCAACCGGCGCCTGGTGCGCATGGGCGGCGCGGCCGCTAAGCTGCTCGGCCTGGAGCCGGGCGCGCCCGCCGAGGCGGAGGAGCTGGATCAGCTGCACCCGAACGACCGCGAGGCCTTGGCGGAGGCGCTGGACATGATCGAGGCGCGCGCCGGCGCGTCGGAGAGCGTGCGCTTCAGGCACCTGGGCCCGGACGGTAAGTACGTGCTGCTGGAGGGCAGCCTCACGAACCTGCTGCACGACCCGAACATTCGGGCGTTCCTCCTGAACTTCCGCGAGAGCCGCGAGAAGGTGGAGGCGCTCGATAAGATCCGCAACTTGAACGAGGAGCTCAGGCGGCGCCTGGCGCACCTGCAGTCGTTGCGGCGCATCGACATGGCTATCAACAACTCGGTCGACATGCGGCTGGTGCTCGACATCTTCATGGTGCAGCTGGTGCAGGACCTCGACGTGGACGCCGTGGCGGTGCTGCTGTACGAGCCGGCGCTGCAGGTGCTGCGTCCGTTCATGGGCCGCGGCTTCGAGGCGGAGCTCAGGCAGCGCGCCGCGCAGCGACTGGGTGAGGGTCCGGCTGGCCGCGCGGCGCTGGAGCACCGGTCGGTGTTCGTGCCGGCTCTGCGGTCCGAGGGCGACTGGGGCGTGGCGGTGGAGCCGGAGCAGCAGTCGGGTTACGCCAGTTACATGGCCGTGCCCATGGTGGCTAAGGGTCAGCTGCAGGGCGTTATAGAGCTGTACTCGCGCCGCACGCTTGAGGCGAACGACGAGTGGCTGGAGTTCCTCGAAACGTACGCGGATCAGGGCGCTATCGCTATCGAGAACTCGCAGCTCATGCGCTCGCTGGAGCGCACCAATCAGGAGCTGCAGCGCGCTTACGACCGCACCATCGAGGGCTGGGCGAACGCGCTGGACCTTAAGGACGAGGAGACGGCGGGCCACAGCAAGCGCGTGACGGAGATGACCGTGCGCCTGGCGCGCCACCTGGGCGTGCCGCAGGCTGAGGTGGTGCACATTCAGCGCGGCGCGTTGCTGCACGATATCGGCAAGATGGGCATACCCGACGAGATCCTCTTGAAGCGCGGTCCGCTGGAGGACGACGAGTTCGAGATCATGCGGCAGCATCCGGTGTACGCGTACGAGCTGCTTTCGCCTATCGAGTTCTTGCGTCCGGCGCTGCATATCCCTTACTCGCATCACGAGAAGTGGGACGGCTCGGGCTACCCGCAGGGTTTGGTGAGGGAGCAGATCCCGTTGGCGGCGCGTATTTTCGCGGTGGTCGACGTGTTCGACGCGCTTACCTCTGACCGCCCGTACCGGGAGGCGTGGCCGGTGGAGCGCGCCCGCGAGTACATATTGGAGGGCCGCGGCTCGCATTTCGATCCCGCGGTGGTGGACGCGTTCTTCGAGCTGATGGACGGTAAGCCGCCCGCGTTGCGCGATTGACGCTGTTTTAGGCGCCCGTTCCTAGCGTTTTTGCCGCCTGACTTACGCGCTTCATGCGGGGGCGCGGGCTATGCTTCGTGGCGTGAGCCGTTTAGCTTGGCTGTCCCTTTTCGTCGCCGCCGCGGTCTTGCTCGCGGCGGGCGCCTTTTTCTTCTTTATGCGTTCTCCCGCGCCGGTGGCGGGTACGGAACTGACTAATCCTGTGCTTGTGAGCGGGCTTGATCTGGTTAACCAGCGCGGTCAGTCGGTGGACTTGGCGGCGGATTTTGGTGGCGATGTGACGTTGGTGTTCTTCGGTTACACGCGTTGCCCGGACGTGTGCCCGTTGACCATGGCGCGTTTGGCGCAGGCGTACCAGAACCTGCCGGACACTGAGGGCCTTAGCGTGGTGATGGTGACGGTGGATCCGGGTCATGACACGCCTGAGGTGCTGGGCGATTACGTGAGCCGTTTCCATCCTGATTTCGTGGGTTTGACTGGTAACAACTCGCAGGTGGCGGAGGCCGCGAAGGCGTTCTACGTGGGGTTTGCGGGTGAGGCGCCGACTGTGGCGCATACGGACATGGTGGTGGTGCTGGACCGGCAGGGGAACATGCGTTACATGTACGGCCAGGAGGCCGTGATCAGTATCGGGGAGGACTTGCCGGGGCTGTTGCGGCGGTTGTAGGTGCTGCGGGCGAGAGCCGGGGCGCGGGCTTAGCGCGCGGCCAGGGCAGCCTCGTGTGCGTACAGGGCCAGCGCTTCCGGATCGAACTGGTAGCGGCCGCGCGTGCCGGCCAGTAGCCCCTCTTTTCGTAACTTCTGAACCGTGAATGTGGTGGTCTCACGCGCCGCGCCGACTAGGGCGGCGAGGGTGTCGTGCGTTACGGGCAGGGTGAGCCTGACGGCGCCGTCGGCTGTGTGCTGACCGAAGCGCTGCCCGAGGCGCAGCAGGGCGCGCGCCACGCGGGCTGGCACGGGCAGAGCGGCGTCTTCAAGCGCCCAGGTGAGCCGCTCGATGTGCTCGCCGGCCGCGGCTGCTAACAGCGCCGCGAGTTCTCGGCTGCGGTCCGGGCCGGCGGGATCGTTATCGGTTGCAGCTAGCGGCAGCACACGGGCGACCACCTCGCCGCTCAGCGCTACCGCGCCGGTGCTGTGATGCAGCGGGTTGGGTGCCAGGGCGCCAACCACGTCGCCGGGGCCAGCCAGCGCCACCACGCGCTGCCGGTCGCTGACGTTGGCCAGCGTGAGTGCCACCAGACCCGCCTCGATGACGAAGGCGGTGGAGGCCTCCTCGCCCGCGTGGTAGAGGGACTCGCCCTTGCTGAACGTGTGCCTCTGCAGGTTGTGTGTAACCGGGGGGATGGCGGTGGCCTGCTGCGACGCCGCTGAGCCGCTGGCCGCGGTCAGCACGCCCGCGGTCGTTAGACCGGGGTGTGGCTCGGCGTTGCCGGCTGCCCCTTCGGGGTGGCTGGAAGCGCGGGCGGTGACGTTGGCGGCAGCCGTCATGCAGAGCATTGTAGTAGACGCACCGCCCGCTGTTGCGTGCTCTAGGCCCTAAACCTAGACACTCTCGGCTTGAGTCAACTCGCTGCGCTCGTACTCCACGCGCCCGCCTACCATCGTCAGTACAGGCCAGCCCCGCAGGCTCTGGCCCTCCCACGGGGTCCACTTCGCCTTGCTCCCGAAGTCGGCCCCCTTCACGGGCGCGGCGGTGTCCAGGTCCAGCACGGTCAGATCGGCAGGGCTGCCTGGCTGAAGGCTCGGGCCGTGCCAGCCCATCACGGCGGCGGGGCCGCCCTGAAGGAG
>JBAYRM010000185.1:0-3484 GCA_041676665.1 Trueperaceae bacterium | reverse complement strand
CCACCGAGGGCGTCATCATGATCGGCGAGATCGGCGGCAGCGCCGAGGAGGAAGCCGCCGCCTGGATCAAGGCCAACATGACCAAGCCCGTGGCTTCGTTCATCGCCGGCACCACCGCCCCTCCGGGCAAGCGCATGGGTCACGCGGGCGCCATCATCTCGGGTGGGCAGGGCACCGCCGCCGAGAAGATCGCCGCCCTGGAAGGCGCCGGCGTTGTGGTGGCGACCACCCCGTCCGACATGGGCAGCGCAATGCTGGAAGCCATGAAGCGGGCTGGCAAGGCGTAAACAGCGCGTGACCGTAGCCCACGGCGCCGCGGACACCATCACCGACAGCAGGGGCGAACGGCCTTACCGGGGCCGCTTCGCCCCTTCGCCGTCCGGCTGGCTGCATTTAGGCAACGCCCGCACGGCGCTGGTCGCGTGGCTCAGGGCCAGGGCGCAGGGCGGCGCGTTCGTGATGCGCGTGGAAGACCTCGACGGTCCACGCACGCGCCAGGAAGCGGTGCGGGGCAACCTCGACGAACTGCGCTGGCTGGGCCTCGACTGGGACGAGGGGCCGGACGTGGGCGGTCCGCACGGGCCGTACCTGCAAAGTCAGCGCTCAGAGCTGTACGAGGCCGCGCTCGAGCGGCTAGCGGCTGCGGGGCTCACCTTCCCTTGTTACCTGTCGCGCAAGGAGCTAGCCGTGGTGGCCAGCGCGCCGCACGGGAACGTGAGTGGCGGCGCCAGCGAAGGGGTTTACGGCGCGGCTGAACGCGCCGCGAACGAGCGTCTCGCGACCGCCAAGCAGGCGGAGGGTCGCGCGCCCAGCGTGCGGGTGGCGGTGCCCAACGCGACGTTGCGGTTCAGCGACGCCTTGGCGGGCGCGCAGGAGGTGAACCTGCTCCCTGAGGTCGGGCACTTCGTGGTTCGGCGCTCCGATGGACTCTTCGCGTACCAGCTGGCGGTAGTGGTGGACGACGCCGCCATGGGCATCACCGAGGTCGTCCGCGGCGCCGACCTGCTGCGGAGCACCGCCGCGCAGCTGCTCCTCTACCGGGCGCTAGGGCAGCCGCCACCAGGGTTCGCTCACGTGCCGCTACTGCTCGACGAGTCCGGCCAGCGGCTCGCTAAACGGCGCGGCTCGCTGACACTGCACGAGTTGAGGGCAGCCGGTGTTGAGCCTGGCGCCTTGGTGGGGCTGCTGGGTCAGAGCCTGGGCTTGGTGCCCGCGGGCGAGGAGGCCACCGCACCTGAACTGCTGGCGGAGTACCGCCAGCGCCAGGGCGCCCTGCGGTTCTCCCCCATCGACCTCGGCGCCGCTCTGCGCCCCCCGCGCTGAGGCCGGCCCAGCAGGCGGCCGCTTGAGTCACAGCCGATGCCAGGCGTAGACTCGTGCATGCGGCCCCGGCCCCGGTCGAGAACGAAGCGCGCGTTCAAACGGCGTCATCAGCGCTGGTGGCGCGGCTGAAGCTGTAACGCCCGCCCCGAGCACACGCTTCCGCAAGACCGACCCGGAGACCAGATGAACTTCCCGCTACCCGACGTTCGAGGACGTTTCGGCCCTTACGGGGGCCGTTACGTGCCCGAGACACTCATACCCGCGTTAGACGAGTTGGAGGCCGCCTACCTCAGTGCGCGCTCTGACCCGCAGTTCGAGGCCCGCTACCAGAGCATCTTGCGTGACTACGTGGGCCGCCCGAGCCTGCTGTACTTCGCCGCCAACCTAACCAGCGAGCTGGGCGGCGCCCGCATCTACCTCAAGCGCGAGGACCTCAACCATACGGGCGCCCACAAGATCACCAACACGGTGGGTCAGGCGCTCCTCGCCACGCGCATGGGTAAGCGCCGCGTGATAGCCGAGACCGGCGCCGGGCAGCACGGGGTGGCCACCGCCACCGCTGCCGCCCTGTTCGGCCTGCAGTGCGTGGTCTACATGGGCGAGGAGGACGTGAGGCGCCAGGAGCTCAACGTCTTCCGCATGAAGCTCCTCGGCGCCGAGGTGGTGCCAGTCAGCAGCGGCACGCGCACACTGAAGGACGCCACCAACGAGGCAATCCGCGACTGGGTCACCAACGTGGGCAACACCTTCTACGTGCTGGGCTCCGTGGTGGGTCCTCACCCCTACCCTAGGATCGTGCGCGACCTGCAGAGCGTCATCGGCCTCGAGACCATGGAGCAGTTGCAGGCGCTTGAGGGCAGGAGCGTGCCAGACGCCGTGGTGGCGTGCGTTGGCGGCGGCAGCAACGCTATCGGCATGTTCGCCCCGTTCGCCTACCTCCCGGACGGAGGGCGCCCGCGTCTGATAGGCGTTGAGGCCGGTGGGCGCGGACTCGCCAGCGGTCAGCATGCGGCCAGCATCAGCGCCGGCAAGCGCGGCGTGCTGCACGGCTCGCTCATGTACCTGCTGTCGGACAGTTACGGTCAGGTTTCGCCGCCGCACTCCGTTAGCGCGGGCCTCGACTACCCGGGTGTCGGGCCCGAGCACTCGTACTACAAGGACAGCGGCAGGGCCGAGTACGTGGCCGTGACCGACGCGCAGGCGCTGAACGCGTTCGAGCGGCTGGCGCGCTCTGAGGGCATCATCCCCGCCTTGGAAAGCGCTCACGCCGTGGCGCACGCGCTTGAACTCGCGCCGACCATGACAAAGGATCAGGTGCTCGTGGTCAACCTCTCCGGTCGCGGCGATAAGGACGTGGCCGAGGTGCTGCGGCTCCGGGAGGTGGAGCTGTGAGCGGGCGCACCACTCAAGCGTTCGAGCTCGCGGCACGCGAGAAGCGGGCGGCCTTCGTGGCGTACCTCACGGCTGGTTACCCCTCCGTGGAGGGCTTCCTGCAGGCGGCCGAGCAGGTGCTGCAGCACGCCGATATCCTCGAGATCGGCGTGCCCTACTCTGATCCGCTGGGCGACGGCCCGACCGTTCAGCGCGCCGGCGAAGCCGCCCTGGCCGCCGGCGTGACCACCGCCACGGTCCTCGAGCTCGCCAGCACTCTGCGCCGGCGCACCGACAAGGCGCTCCTGCTCATGACTTACTACAACCCGATCTACTGCTACCCGGGTGGTGAGGCTGAGTTCGCGCGCGCGGCGCGGGCGGCCGGCATCGACGGGGTGATCCTGCCGGACCTGCCGCCCGACGAGGGGCGTGAGTTCATCGCTGCGGCACGTGCGCTGGAGCTTGACACCGTCTTCCTGGTGGCGCCCACTTCTACGCCCGAGAGGCTCAGGTTGGTGGGTGAGGCGTGCCGTGGCTTCGTTTACGCAGTGTCGGTGACCGGGGTGACCGGCGCCCGCGAAACGGTGCCCGAGGCCGTCGGGCAGCTCGTGGCCGACGCGCGCGCCGCATCGGGCCTGCCCGTAGCGGTCGGTTTCGGGGTGGCGTCCGGCGCCAGCGCCGCCAAAGTGGCGGGCATGGCCGACGGCGTGGTGGTGGGCTCGGCCCTCATCGAAAGGCTGACTGCCGGAGCCGGACTGCTGGAACTGGCGGCCGAGATAGCCGACGGCGT
>JBAYRM010000184.1:0-3546 GCA_041676665.1 Trueperaceae bacterium | reverse complement strand
TATGGTTACGCGCACCAGGCCGCCGGCCGCGGCCGCTGTGGCGGGCACCTCTTCCACCCGCTCTATGCGGCCCATCTCTTCTACTATCCCGCTGAACATCAGTCCTCACTCCTGCCTTCGTTGCCGCCCGCGTCCGCGGCGGCGTCTTCGTACGCCACCTCCGCGTCGTCCGCCAGCACCACCGGGTAGTCCGGGTGGCCGGTGACCAGCAGGTCGGCGCCCACCACCTCTACCGCCATGTCCGGCAGCCTGACGGCGTCTTCCAGGTTGGTTGTCCCCCTGCCGGCGAGGGGGCCCGGCGCACTGGTTCCGCCCAGCAGAACGGGCGCCACGAACCAGGCCACGCGGTCGATGAGCTCCGCTTCTAGGAACGCCCATGCCAGCTGGCCGCCGCCTTCCAGGATCATGCTGGTGACCCCGCGCTTGAGTAGCTCGGTGAGGGCGCTCTTCAGCTGCGGCTTGCCGTTCTCCTCTTGCACCAGGATCACTTCGGCGCCCCGGTTGAGTAGGGCGCGCAGCTGTGGGGTTGCATCGGGGTTGCGCTGCAGCGCGCCGTCGCCCGCCACCACGATCACGCGGGCGGGCTCACCGCCTGGTCCGGGCTCGAACAGCCGCGCGCGCGGCGGTGTGCGCAGGTCAGAGTCGAAGATCACCTTGATGGGCGTGCGGCCCGGCCTGAAAGACGCAGCCGGGTCTACCGGCGCGCCCGTGAGGGTGCTCTTGGTCAGGTCCTGCAACCTGGTGGTCAGCTGTGGGTCGTCGGCCAGCACCGTGCCGATGCCTACCGCCACGGCGTCGTACTCGTCGCGCCACTGGTGCACGCGGGCGCGCGCCGCCTCACCGCTTATCCAGCGCGCCGGCCCGTTAGTCAGCGCCACCTTGCCGTCGAGCGACAGGGCGCTCTTGTAGAGCACGAACGGCCTGCCAAGCAGCTGACTGGTTCTGAACACCTCGTTCTGGCGGTGAGCTTCGTCCTGCAGGACGCCTGTTACTACCTCGATCCCGGCCTCGCGCAGGCGCCTCACGCCGGCGCCGTTCACCTTGGGGTTCGGGTCGTAGGCGGCCACGACCACCTTCTGCACGCCCGCCTCGATGAGGGCCTCCGTGCAGGGCGGGGTGCGGCCGTAGTGGGCGCACGGCTCGAGCGTCACGTAGGCGGTGGCGCCAGCGGCCAGGGGCCCGGCGGCGTGCAGCGCCTCCGCTTCGGCGTGCGGCTCGCCTGCCTGGCTGTGCCAGCCCTCGCCCACGATCTGGCCCTCGTTCACCAGCACGCAGCCCACCAGCGGGTTGGGGCTCACGCGGCCCCGACCTCGCTCGGCGAGTTCCAGAGCGCGGCGCATGTATATCTCTTCGGCGGCGCCGTAAGCGCCGGTACCGGACGGTTGATCCATGGAAGCGTTCCCCGCTGGTGCGGGTCGCCTCACCTCCTTCTCTCATCCGGACTCTTACCGTCGGTGCTGGGATCTAACCAGCTCGGGCCCCGTGCGCGGGGCTTCGCGGACTCGTGGCGCTGCCTGCTGCGCGCCCGTTACCGCCGGTCGGGAATCTCACCCTGCCCTGAAGGAAGCTCCAGGCGGCGCCTCGCCGCTCGGGAGCGCCCTCATACTGACACCTCTTAGGCGCCGGGAGTGCTGGGCGGCCTACCAAGCGAGCCCGTGCGGGCTCGTTGGCTGCCTGCCGACTCCCCGTGGGCCTGAGCCCAGAGCCGACGCCGCCCCCGCCCCCGCGCTGCTAGCATGCTGAGCATGACGAGCCCCACCTTCCAAGACCGCCTCAACTCATACGCCGAGCTGCTGGTACGGGTAGGCGTTAACCTGCAGCCCGGCCAGAAGCTCATGGTCCGCGCCGGGGTCGAAGACGCCGCCCTGGTCCGCAAGGTGGTCGACGTGGCCTACTCCCTGGGCAGCCCCTACGTCGAGGTGTTCTGGGCCGACGGCCCCACCACGCGCTCGCGCTTCATGAACGGCCCTGAAGGCAGCTTCGGCATCATCCCCGAGTACCGCGCGCAGGGCATGATCCAACTGGCCGAGGAGGGCGCCGCGTCACTGGCAATATCCTCCGAGGACCCCGACCTCTTGGCCGGTGTCAACCCCGAGAACTTCGCCACCTTCCAGGCCGCCTGGCGCCAGGCAGTCAGGCCGTACATGAACCTCTCAATGAGCGACAAGATCGCCTGGTGCGTGGCGGGCGCAGCCTCACCCGGCTGGGCTACCAAGGCGTTCCCCGACCTGCCCGAGGCCGAAGCGGTCGAGGCGCTGTGGCAGGCCATCTTCACCGCCACACGCATCACCACCGCCGACCCCGTGGGCGAATGGCACAAGCACAACGAGCAGCTCAGGGCCAGCAAAGAGAAGCTCAACGCCCGCAACTACGCGGCCGTGCACTTCAGGGGGCCCGGCACCGACCTGCACGTGGGCCTGGCCGACGGCCACCGCTGGGACGGCGGCGTCTCGCACACCCCGCAGGGCAACCCGTTCGTGGCCAACATGCCCACCGAAGAGGTGTTCACGGCGCCGCATAGTCAACGGGTAGACGGCGTGGTGCGCGCCAGCATGCCGCTCTCGTACAACGGCAACCTGATCGACGACTTCACCCTCACCTTCGAGGGCGGCAAGGTGGTCAAGGCCGTGGCCGGCAAGGGTCAGGCGGTGCTCGACTCCATCCTCGACTCCGACGAAGGCGCCCGCCGCCTGGGCGAGGTGGCGCTGGTGCCCGCCTCCAGCCCCATCGCGCAGGCCGGCATCCTGTTCCTCAACACACTGTTCGACGAGAACGCCGCCAGCCACATAGCCCTCGGTCGCGGCTACGAGTTCACCGTGCGCGGCAGCAGCGACATGAGCGACGACGACAAGCGCGCCACCGGCCTCAACGACTCCAGCGTGCACGTTGACTTCATGATCGGCTCCGCCGAGATGGACGTCGACGGCGTCACGCAAGACGGTACCGCCGAACCCCTCATGCGCAGCGGAGCGTGGGCCAACTGACCCAAGGCGCCAGCCAGACCGCGCCCGCCACGGGCGCCGCCGGCGTGGCCGACGCGGTGCGCCTGCTGCGAACACGCTTCGGCTACGACGAGTTCCGCGGCGCACAGGAGCAGATAATCGAACACCTGCTCGCGGGCGGCGACGCCCTGGTGCTCATGCCCACCGGCGGCGGCAAGTCGCTGTGCTACCAGATCCCCGCCATGCTGCGGCCCGGCGTCGGCGTGGTCGTGTCGCCGCTCATCGCCCTGATGCAAGACCAAGTCAGCGCGCTGCAGCAAGCCGGCGTGGCCGCCGCCTACCTCAACTCCACCCTCAGCCCCGCCGAAGCCAGCGCCGTAGAACGCGACGTGGCCGAAGGGCGCGTAGACCTCGTGTACGTGGCGCCCGAACGACTCCTCACGCCCGGCTTCCTCGCCCTGCTAGACCAACTCAGTAACAGCAGCGACCTCAGCCTCTTCGCCATCGACGAAGCGCACTGCGTGTCGCAATGGGGGCACGACTTCCGCCCCGAGTACTTAGGCCTCAGCGTGCTGGCCGAACGCTACCCGCAAGTGCCGCGCGT
>JBAYRM010000183.1:0-3594 GCA_041676665.1 Trueperaceae bacterium | reverse complement strand
TCGCGCCGAAGCCCGTGCTAAGCTTCGGCCGAAACCGCATGTTCGCGTTCTTGAACAACCTGGCGGCCTCGATAGGAGTAGGAGACGACCCGCGCGTGGTCTACTCGCTGGCCGCGGCCGCGCTCCTCGCGCTGGTGTCGCTGTTCAGCGGGCTCGGGCGGCTCGACTTCCTAGCGCTGGGGCGCCCTGCGGTGCTCTTACGCGTGGGCGGGGGCGTGGCCGCGGCGTTCTTGCTGGTGGCGCTGACCAGCACGCAGCTCGAGCCCGGCTCTACACCCCACGCCCTGGCCAGCGGCCTCGCGCGACTCCCCCTGTACCTGCTGGCGCTGGGTTACGGGCCCTCGCTAGGCTTGCTGGCCGGCGCCCTGTTCGCGGCCGCCCCGGCCACCGGCTTGTACCCGGGCTGGCCTGAGGCCCTCCTGATCCTCGAGCTCACGGTCTTAGGCTGGCTCGCCATCTCGCCCTCGCCGCGCCGGCGGCGCTGGGCTGGCCCGGTGAACCTGCTTCTGGCGCACCTCCTGACGCTTGGCACCGCCGGCGTGGCGCTGAGCGTTCTGACAACCGAGCCGTTCACACTGCAGGCGCTGTTGGCCGGGCAACTACCCGCGCTCCCCGGTCTGGCGCTCACCATGCTGGCGCTACCACTGTTCGGGCCGGCCTTCTACCGCGACCACTTGCCGGGCTCCCGTATCGGCGCCGTCATCCCGCCGGAGCCGCGCCGCGTGGCTCCAGTTGCGGTGAGGAGCGACGGCCGCAGCGTGCGGACGGCCACGCCCACCATCGAGTTCCCGGTGTTAGAGCGTGAGGGGCGCGAGCGGCGGCGGCTGGTGGAGCCGGCGCTTAGCAGCGACGACCCGAACGGCTGAAGCTAGCCGCGCGCTGCTGGCCGCGCGCCTACGGCGCCAACGGAACCGACACGCCGAACGCGTTGCCGCTCGCCGCTCCGTCGGTGCGGCTGCCGCCCCACGATTCGCCGCCCCAGCGCGAGGCTATAGAGCGCACGATGTACAGCCCTAACCCGGTGCCTTTGGCGTTGCCGCGGCCGCGTGAGTGCGGCTCGAACAGCACGTCGACCGTCACCGGATCGAGCGGCACCCCGCGGTCACGGACCTCGAGGCGCAGCCATGCGCCCTGCACCCAGCCAGCCAGCTCTACCTCCTCGGCGGGCGGTCCGTGCACCGCCGCGTTCTCGAGCAGGTTCACGAGCACCTGCAGCAGCTTGTCCTCGTCGGCCAGCACCACCACCTGGGGCAGATCCAGCACCACACGCACACCGCGCCGCTCGAGCAGCGGCTGCAACACGCCCGTGGCGCGCACCACAAGCTCGTGGAGCGGTATGCGGCGCAGCACGGGCGGCTTCACGTCGACCGTCAGGTCGTCGAGCAGGCGGGTGAGGCGTTCCGTTTCGAGGATGGCGCGGGGCAGGAAGCGCGCCGCGAGCTGCGGGCTGGGGTCCGCTGCCAGCGCGTCGAGCACGGCGCGTACCGAAGTCACCGGGGTCCTGAGCTCGTGCGACAGCACCGCCAGCAGCTCGCGGGCGTTCTCTTCAGCCCGGCGCCTTTCGGTCACGTCGCGCAGTAGCAGCCCTGACTTCACGGGTACGAACTCCACACGCCTGGAGCGCAGCTCCAGCTCGGTTCGCCTAGCACTCGCCCAGGCTTCCTCTATGCGGTGATCGCGCACCACGGCGATCAGCACCGCTCCACGCGCTCTCTCCCGCTCCACGTCGAGCAGGCGGGCGGCAGCGGCGTTCAGGTCGACCACATAACCGCCGTCTATCAGCACGACACCCTCGGCGAGTTCGTCCCACCAGGCGTTAGCGACGACGAGGGAGTCTGTACCCGAGAAGGTCATCCTAGGCTCGGCTGTCCGCCGCCTCGCCCTCCAGCTCTCCGAGGCGGTACCCGCGCCCCCTAACCGTTTCTACCGCCGCGCGCCCCAACAGGGCGCGTAGCTGGGCCACGTGCTGGTCGACCGTGCGTTCCGTTCCGAAGAACTCCTCGCCCCAAACGCGGTCCAGCAGCTCGCCGCGCGAGAACACGCGGCCCGGGTTCTGCACCAGGAACGTCAGCAGCTCGAACTCTCGGCGCGTCAGCGCCAACGAGCGGCCGTGCCACGACGCCTCGGCGCGGTCCAGGTCGATGGTGAGCGAGCCCCTGCCCGTCCGCTCAGGCGGTCGCACGCGGCGAATGAGCGCCCTTACGCGCGCCACCAGTTCGGCGGCGGAGAACGGTTTCGTGAGGTAGTCGTCGGCGCCGCGCTCCAGGCCCTCGACGCGGGCAGCTTCCTGGGCCCGCGCGGTCAGCATGAGGACAGGCTTCCGGGCGTGCGGTCCCGTTCGCAGGCGCGCCAGCAGTTCGACGCCCGACTCGCCGGGCAGCATCCAGTCAAGTACCAGCAGGTCGGCGTCATCAACGTGCGGCCAGGCAGCTTCGGCGCTCTCGGCCGCCACGACCGCGAAGCCCGCCTGCTCGAGGTGGTGCGTCACCAGCTCGCGCACGGTGGGGTCGTCCTCTACTAACAGAAGCCGCGCAGCGTTCATCCGCTCATTGTATTGACGAACACGTCAGGGGAAGTTCATGACCCTCCCATTACCCGCGGCGGCTAGCCTGCCGTATCATGACCCTTGACGCTATGAACCCTCTCGAACAGGACCTACAGCAGATCAACGGCGACGTCGTGCGCATGCTCAGTATGGTGCGTGAGAGTTGCGAGCTTGCGCGGCTGTCGCTGGTCGAGCAGGACGCAGCAGCCGCCGAGAAGTGCGCCCGCGCCGACGACGAGATAGACCGCATCCAGGCGGGGCTGGAGATGCGCATCCTAACGGTCATCGCCAGGCGGCAGCCGGCCGCTCGCGACCTGCGCTTCCTGGGCGCCGCTCTGCAGGCGCTGGCCGACATCGAACGCGCCGGCGATTACGCGGAGCACGTGGCCGAGGTCGGCGTGCGGCTGGCGGAGCAGCCGCGCCTGAAGAAGTACCTCGACATCCAGCGCATCTTCGAGGTGCTGTCGGAGATGATCGACACCACCGCCAAGGCCATCGCCGAGGCCGACGTGGAGGCCGCCAGGCGCGCCCACGCCCTCGACAACGAGATCGACGACCTTTACGACCAGATCCAGCGCGAACTTCTGACGTACATGCTGGCCGACACCAGTTCCATCTCCCGCGCCACCGAGCTCGCCGCCGTGGCCCGCTACCTCGAGCGCTTGGGCGACCACGTCGAGAACGTGAACGAGCACGTCATCTTCTGGCTCGAGGGCAAGCGGCTCTGAGCATGGTCCGGTGAGCGCCCGGCGCAAGCGCACAGGCGCGAATCCGAACGAAGTGCCGGAGAGCACAGCGGGAGAGTCACCGCTCGCCAAGTTCCTGGGGCCGCAGCACCCAGCGGTGGCCGAGCTCGCGCCGGTCGCCGAACCGGTCCCGCAGCCGGCCGCGCCAAAGCGTCCGGGTCCGCAGCGCGCCTCTAGGCGGCGGCTATTGGGCGGCGCCCTGCTGGTAGCTTTCACGCTGCTGATTCTCCTAAACACGGTGGGGTTAGCGGCCAGGTGGGCCAGCCCGAAGCTGGCGCTGGGCGCCGGTAGCGTGCTCAGCGC
>JBAYRM010000182.1:0-3600 GCA_041676665.1 Trueperaceae bacterium | reverse complement strand
TGACCGTGCAGCACGAGCGCCGCGCCCGTGACCACCGCCACCTTAGGGTAGTAGAGGGTGATGACCGGCAGGTCGGTAAGCACCGTCTCGATCACGTCCAGGTAGTCAGCGGCCCGCACGACCTCGCTGGTGGAGTTGCGCGCTTCTGCCAGCAGGGCGTCCACCGCAGCCACGCGGTAGCGCGAAGCGTTGCCGGCGGGGATGGCGGAGGAGTGGAGCGCGCTGAAGAGCGTCTCGTCTGGATCGAGCGTCGGTGTGCTCCAGCGCGTGAGGAAGAGCTGCAGGTCGCGGTCCTCCAACTGGGCCCGGTACTGGGACGCCGCCAGCACGCGCGTCTCGAGGTTCACGCCGACCACAGCCAGCATGTCCGCCAGCGCTTCCGCCACCGCCTCGAGCTCCGGGTCTGCCACAAGGTCCAATGTGAGCGTCAGCTCCGTTAACCCCTCGGTCGCCAGCAGGCTGCGTGCCGCCTCGGGCTCGTACGGGTACGGCTCGTCGAGACCTTGCGGCGCGAGCCTGACCGTGGGCGGCAGGGCAGAGACCGCGGGCTCCGCCAGGCCTCCCGGCACTGCCTCCGCCAGGGAACTCTTGTCCACCGCAAGCGCCAGTGCCTGACGCACGTTGAGGGAGGCCAGCTTGGGGTGGGCGGCGTTCACGCCTAGCTGCACCGCGCTCCAGCCCGGCAGAACCGCTACGGTTACCGTTTCGCCGGTCAGTGCTTGCGCCACGTGCCCGGGTGCGCCCGGGGCGAGGTGCAGCGCACCGCTGCCTAGACCCACGATCAGAGCGTCCTCGTTTGGCTCGGTGCGGAACTCAACCTCAGGCACGGCGGGCGCACCGTTCCGATAGTCCTGGTTGGCGCTAAGCACGATGCGACCGTCCGGCAACCACTCCGCCAGCTCGTACGCCCCGGAGCCGATGGGCGCGCGGTCCAGGTCGCGGCCGTGGCCGCCCGGCACGATGGCGGTGGTGGGGTGCGTAAGGTGCGCCATCAGCGGCGCGTACGGCTCGGCGGTGACGATGACGACCGTAAGGGCGTCCTGCACTTCCACACCGGTGACGGCCTCGAGCAGGCGGGCGTCGGGCTCGCGTTGCAGCCGCTCCAGGAGGCGCTCTAGCGACGCCTGAACGGCTGACGCGTCGAGCGGCGCTCCGTCGCTGAACGACACGCCCGGCGTAAGCCTCACGCGTAGGCGCGTGGCGGTGGCGTACGACCAGTCCTCAGCCAGGCGGCCCTCCAGCGCGCCGTCCGGCGAGAACCGGAAGAGCGTCTCGTAGATCTGGTTCACCACGAGGAGCTCGCTAGCGGTGCGAGCCTCGGCGGGATCGAGGGTTACAGGGACCTCGGGCAGCACTACCTGCAACCGGCTCTGGGCGGCGACGACGGGGGTGAGGAGCAGTGCCAGAGCGGCCAGCGTGGCCCGGAGGGTGATCACTCAAGGATGGTATCCGTAGCCCGGCCCGGCCCAATGTGCCAGGAAGCACGTTGCTGCGGAGCTTAAGGGACGATTAGCGTTAGCGGGTTATGCCCGCTCGTAGCGGCGCGTCAGTCGCTGTTCGCCCTGAAGCGCTACTTGACAGGACGCTGCGGCACCGCCCATACTTTGCGACGCACATAGGCTTTCAAGCTCGGCCGGAGAGGCGGTGGTACAGATGGCGACAGGATCAACAGCAAGCAACAACCAACGGCAAGTGGCCCGGTACCGCCGCGCGGGCTGAGAAGCGGTTCCGTAACCGTCACCTTTCCAACAACAGATCGCCCCGGCGCCCGCGCCGGAGTCAGGAACGCCACGCCGGCCCCTGACCTTGCCGAAGGTTCAGGAGGTACGCCAGCGCGGGGCGGAAGACACGCGCAGCCCCTGACGGCAGCCCTGAGAGGCGCGCTAAGGATGCGCCGTAGATATGCGCCTCAGGCGCGAGCACTCATGGAGGAGAATCACTGAAGCACGACGAAGAGTTCTGGTTAGACGACAAGGAAGTCGACGGCGTCGACTCCCGAGGTAGAGCGCTGCGCCCAGCGCAGCGCAAGGTAAGACGCAAGCCGCGATCGCGCCGCACGGCGGGTGAGCTGCTGGCGGAACCCAGCGCGGAGGCCGGGACCGACGCGCCCGTTTTCAAGGACCCAGACCTGGAGCGCCTGCGCCTGAGAGGTCACGTGGACGAGCTGGTGGGCCAGGTCAAGGGCGGCAAGGAAGCGACCGTGTACCTCATGCGCCGCGGCGATCAGCTGTTGGCGGCCAAGGTCTACGCGGACCTGGAGTCACGGTCGTTCCGTAACGACGCCCGCTACTGGAGCGGCGTTCACATAGCGGACAAGCGCGTGGAGAGAGCCATGCGCAAGCACTCGCGCACGGGCAGGGCAGCGCAGCACGGCATCTGGGTCATGCGTGAGTACGCCAACCTGTGGCGCCTGCACGACGCGGGCGTCCCTGTGCCGCGCCCAGCCATCGGTCCCTCTGCTAAGGAGTGCGCTGAGGCCGGCAGCGTGGTCCTGATGGAGTTCATCGGCGTGGGCGACCAACCCGCCCCACGGCTCTCTGACGTGAAGCTTGAGGGGTCCGAAGCGCGCTCCGCCCTAGAGCAGAGCGTGCAGATACTAATGGCCCTCGCGCGCTTGGGACTGGTGCACGGCGACCTCTCTACCTACAACCTGCTCTGGCACGAGGACCGCGTGGTGCTGATAGACGTGCCACAGGTGATAGACGCACGCAGCGCTCAGCGCGAGGCAGAGGAGTTGCTGGCCCGCGACGTCGACTCGCTGCTCACCTCGTTCAGGCGCCACCGCGTGGAACTGCCGGCTGAGGAACTGCTGAGCCAAGCGCGGAGGCTCCTGCGCGCCCGCACCACCGGAGGGCAGGACGACTGAGCTGCGAACGCGCGCTCGAGTACGGAAGACGACGGGGTCCCCGGACCCTCAAGACGCACGCAATAGAGGAAGGCAGTTGGTAACAGGCAAGAACGAAGCGATAAAGAACTCTGTAATAGTGGTCCGCATAACCTTCACGGGAGCGGCTGGTAAGCGCTTCCGGAGGTACCGTTCCGTACAGCCGGCAGGCGGCCCCAGGCCACCGTTCCGAGATGAGAGACAGGATGAGCGACGCGAGTACGGGTCACATGGAGCCCGCAGTAGGGGGTGCGGCGGAGAAGGCGCGCGTAGCGTGGGAATCCCGCGCGAGCGCACCTCGGCGGGCCATAGACCTAGCGCGCGAAGCGCTGCACGAGCGGCCAGGCGGGGCGGTCAGCGCCCTGGCGCTCGCGTCGGTGGCTGTAGCCAGCGCTCACTTGAACGAACCCGAGGAGGCGCGCGCCGCCGCCGATCAGGTGCCGCAACTCATGGCGGAGGGCGGTCCCACCGAGCTTGCCGACGTGTCCGTGGTTCTTATCGAAACGCACCTGGCACGACTACGCGCCGCTTTCCTGCTAGACGACCTGGGCGAAGGCATAACGGCTGGTCAGAGCGCGCTGGAGCTCGCCGCTGCTCACGGGCACGTGGCGCTGGAGGCGCGTTCGCACACCGAACTGGGGGCGCTCTTCGGCTCGCGGGAACTCATCAGCACGGCGCTCAAGCACATGCGCGCCGGCGTGGCGATCCTCGAATCG
>JBAYRM010000181.1:0-3641 GCA_041676665.1 Trueperaceae bacterium | reverse complement strand
GCAGCTCAGGCGGCCCCGACCGAAGCGGTTGGGGCCGCGTTCTGTAGGGCCAGCAATCCCGTTCCTCACGGCAACAACGTGCGACATATAATGGAGAAACGATGACCGAAACCATCAACAAGAGCGCCGCCGGCGGCCACCAGGAGCGCTACAATCCCGCCGACATCGAGCGCAAGTGGCAGCAGCGCTGGCGCGAGCAGGGCATCTACGACGTAGACCTGCACGACGACAGCAAGCCCAAGTACTACTTCCTCACCATGTACCCCTACCCGTCAGGCGATCTTCACATCGGCCACTGGTACGCGGAGGTACCAGCCGACGCGGCCGCGCGCTTCACCCGCATGCGCGGCAACAACGTGCTGTTCCCCATGGGCTTCGACTCGTTCGGCCTGCCCGCCGAGAACGCGGCCGTTAAGGCTGCCCGCGCTGGCGACACGAACGTTCACCCCGCCACCCTCACCTACGAGCGTATCGCCCACATGAAGCAGCAGTTCCAGCAGATGGGCGCCATGTTCGACTGGTCCAAGGAGGTCGTGACCTGCGACCCGGGCTACTACAAGTGGAACCAGCTCTTCTTCATCGAGATGCTGGAGAAGGGCGTGGCGTACCGCAAAGAGTCGATGGTCAACTGGGACCCGGTCGACCAGACGGTGCTCGCCAACGAGCAGGTCATCGATGGCCGCGGTGACCGCTCCGGCGCGCTCATCGAGCGGCGCCTCATGCCGCAGTGGCACTTCAAGATCACCGATTACGCCGACGAGCTGCTGGACTTCAGCGGCCTCGACTGGCCGAGCCGCGTGGTCGCCATGCAGACCAACTGGATCGGCCGCTCCGAAGGCGCCGAGGTGGTGTTCGAGAGCGAGCAGGGCGACCAGATCCGCGTGTTCACGACAAGGCCCGACACGTTGTGGGGCGCCACCTTCATGGTCCTGGCGCCCGAGCACCCGCTGGTAGCCAAGCTCACCACCGACGAGCAGCGCGCCGCCACCGAGGCGTACGTGGAGCGCACCTCGCACATGTCGGAAGTGGACCGCATGGCCGACGCCAAGCAGAAGTCCGGGGTGTTCATCGGCGCCTACGCCGTGAACCCCGTGAACCAGGCGCGCATCCCCATCTGGATAGCCGATTACGTGCTCATGGGTTACGGCACCGGCGCCATCATGGCCGTGCCCTACGGCGACCAGCGCGACTTCGAGTTCGCGCGCGAGTTCGGGCTCGACATCGTGCCCGTGGTGCGGCCAGACGGTGCGGAGGGCGAGGTGCTGTCCGAAGAGCTCGAGGAGGCGTGGGCGGGCCCCGGCACCATGATCAACTCCGGTCCCCTCAACGGTCTCAGGCATAACGGCGAGAAGGGTCGCGCCAGCCCCGCCATCGCCGCCGCCATCGAGCACTTAGAGAGCATCAACGCGGGCGAGGAGCAGGTCACCTACCGCCTGCGCGACTGGCTCATCAGCCGGCAGCGCTACTGGGGCACGCCCATACCGGTGCTCTACTGCGACGCCTGCGGCATCGTGCCCGAGAAGCGCGAGAACCTCCCCGTTATCCTGCCGGAGGACGTGGCGTTCCTGCCCACCGGCGAGTCGCCCCTCAAGACGCACGAGGGCTTCATCAACGCCACCTGCCCCAGTTGCGGCGGCGCCGCTAAGCGCGAGACCGACACCATGGACACGTTCATGGATTCGGCCTGGTACTGGTTCCGCTACCTCAGCCCCAACGACGACAGCCGCCCTATCGACCCGGAGCTGGCGGCCAAGTGGACCCCGGTAGACATGTACACGGGCGGCATCGAGCACGCCATCTTGCACCTGCTCTACGCGCGCTTCTTCACCAAGGTCCTGCGCGACCTGGGCTACGTCAGCGTTAGCGAGCCGTTCCAGCGCCTGCGCAACCAGGGCATGATCCTCGGCTCCGACAACGAGAAGATGTCGAAATCGCGCGGCAACGTCGTCAACCCTGACGACCTGGTGGCGCAGTACGGCGCCGACACGGTTCGCGCCTACCTCATGTTCCTTGGTCCCTGGGACCAGGGCGCCCCGTGGAGCTACACGGGCATAGACGGCCAGGCGCGCTTCCTCAGCCGCGTGTGGAGCCTCGTGGTCGACAGCCCTTCAGGCAGCCAGGCCGGCGGCATGACCGAGGCCGAGGTCCGGCGCGCCGTGCATCACGCCATCAAGGAAGTGACCGAGGACCTGGCAGCGTTCCGCTTCAACACGGCCATCGCCGAGCTCATGACGCTGCAGGGCGCCCTCACTAAGGCGCGCGCTGCTGGGCTGGCTGGCAGCCCCGAGTGGCGCGCGGGCGTGAGCACCCTCCTCAAGCTCCTCGCCCCCATCGCGCCTCACATCGCCGAGGAGCTGTGGCACCGCCTGGGCGAGGACGGCTCGGTACACCTGCAGAGCTGGCCGTCGTTCGACCCGGCAGCGCTGGTGAGCGACACGGTGACGCTGGCTGTGCAGGTGAACGGCAAGGTGCGCGGTCAGGTGGAGGTGCCGGCCGACGCCACCAAGGACGCCATCGCCGCCATAGCCAAGGCCGAGCCCAACGTGGCGCGCCACTTAGAGGGCAAGGAGCTGGCGCGAGAGATCGTCGTACCCGGCCGGCTGGTGAGCTTCGTAGTCAAGTAGTTGGCGGGCCCTACTGCGGCGCCAGCACCACCACGTCCTGCAGGGTGGCCAGGTCCACGCCCGGCGCCACGATGAAGCTGCGCCGCAGCTCGTTGGGGTCGGGCGGCAGAACCTCCTGCACCACGCCCACCAGCAGGCCGGCCGGGAACAGCCCCCCGAAGCTGGAGGTTTCGACCACGTCGCCGACCTCCACCGGCTCGTCGACGATGAAGCGCGTGACCCGCACCAGGCCGCCCACCTCGCCCACGGCTATGCCCTGCCCGCCCTTGCCGCGCACGCTAACGCCCACGCGCGACTGAGGGTCCTGCACGGTGGTCACCACCGCGCTCCACGGAGCGACCTCGGTCACGATGCCCACCAGTCCCGCGGGCACCGTGACCGGCATGTTGCGCTGCAGGCCCGAAGAGCTGCCCAGGCCCAGCCGCAGGCGAGCGATCTCCGGGCCGGCGTCGCCGCCCACCACCGGGGCCACCGCCACCACCGCGGGCGCCTGTGTAGTGCTCACGGTGAGCGCCTGTTGCAGGCGTCCGAGCTGCAGTTCGAGATCGCGCCGCGCCTGCTCGGTGAGCGCCAGCTGCTCCTGCAGGCTGGCTACCTCGCTGCGCAGGTCGCGCCTGTCGACCGCGCTCTGCAGGGTGAGCTGCAGGTTGACCCCTGCGCGGTGCAGCAGGTCGTGTGGCAGCGCCACGGCGGCGGTGAAGTCGGTCGGGACACGGCCTACGAACGCCGCGAGCAGGAAAGTGACCAGGCCGAGCGCCACGAACACGTACCAGGCCTTGATGGTGCTAGACAAGTTCGACCCCCAGCCTGCGCGCCGCCAGTACCAGGTTCGGGAGGCTCAAGCCAACCACGTTCGACCAGCAGCCCTCGATAGCCTCTACCAGCACGGCGCCCTGCCCCTGCAGCGCGTAGCCGCCCGCCTTGTCGCGCCCCTCGCCGGTGGCGGCGTACCAGGCGATCTCGGCCTCGGTCAGCTGCCTGAAGCGCACTCCGCTGCGCACCACCAGCACCTCCTCG
>JBAYRM010000180.1:0-3684 GCA_041676665.1 Trueperaceae bacterium | reverse complement strand
GGCGCCGCGGCGGCCAGCTCGGCCACCACGCCTTTCACCTGGCCCTCGCGGTAGCCGAGGGCCAGCAGCGCTGCCACCGCGTCCTCGCCCGCACCGGCGAGCAGGCGCGCGCCGCCAGGCTCGGCGCCCGCCATCAGGCTCTCCGGCAACCGGTCTCGCAGCTCGAGCACGATGCGCTCGGCGGTGCGCTTGCCCACGCCCGGGGCGCTGGTTAGCAGACCGGCGTCCTGGTTAGAGACCGCGGTGGCGATCAGCGCGACCGGCAGGCTCGAGAGCACGCTTAGCGCCACCTTCGGCCCCACCCCAGTGACCTCCAGCAGGCGCCTGAACACGGTGATCTGATCAGCGGAGTGGAAGGCGTAAAGGGTGGGCTGCTCGTCGCGCACGAGCAGCTGCGTGCGAAGGTGAATCGAGTGACCCACCTGGCACTTGGCCAGGGTGGAGCTGGGGGCGAGCATCTCTACACCGAAGCCGCCCACCTCCAGCACGACGCTGGCTTCAGCTACTTCGGCCACCACACCGCTAACGAAAGCGATCACGACTCTCCGAAAAGCGGCGCGAACAGCACCTCGTAGCCTATGTCTGTCACGTCCGCGCAGCCCGTCAGGCGCATGGCGTACGCCAGCTCGGCTGCCAGCGAGTCCAGCGAGCGCTCGCCGTCCACGACGACCAGCTCGGCGCCCACGGCGAGGTAGCGCAGCACGTCGACCCCGTCGCGCACCGGGCCTCCCGCCACTATTGTCAGCATGCCGCCGACCGCGTCGATGACCTCGGGCAGAACCGAGATCACGGGCGGCGCGCCTATGCGGCGCCCCAGCTCGGAGCCCACCACCACGCCGTCGGCGCCCGCCTCGGCGGCCACCTCCGCGTCAGCCGCGCTTCCGAGGCCCACCACCCATAAAGGTCTGCCGGCGGCGGCGCGCAGTTCGGCTACTTCCTCGCGGGTGCGCGGGCGCCAGGGGCGCTCGTCGTAAGGGGCCGAGTCGGCGACCGGCGTCATGTCGAGAGCTACCGCCGCCACGCCGCGCTCTGCTAACTGACCCACCCGGCTGATGAGGACCCCCATGCGGTCCACCGGCAAGAGCGCGATGGTCTGCTCCGGCGGGTGCTTGTTGGCGCCGTCCAGCGCTTCGTCGGCGCCGAACAGGGCGAGGCCGGTACCTGGCAGCTGCGCGACGCGCTTGCGGCGCGGCACCATGGGATGAGCGAGCGGCAGGCCGAGCATATGCGTGCGCAACTCTGCCTGCTCGATCCCGGTGAGGACCCGCGGTAGCAGCTGATACGCGTCCAGGGCGGCGAAATCTCGGGTGGACATCCAGGTGATGATATCAAGCCGCGGGCCGCGCTTCGGCCCGCGCGCGCCGAGGCGCGGCCACACACCTGCGGCCGTCAGCCTGGCGGCTTGCGGCAGGATACGGGACCATGACGAGAGCGCGTTACACTACCCCGTTATGTCAGCCCTGATCGACGTACGCAACCTCAGCAAGAGCTTCGGCAAGGTCAAGGCCGTGGACGACGTCAGCTTCAGCGTCGCCGCCGGTGAGGTCTACGGCCTCCTCGGCCCCAACGGCGCCGGCAAGACGACCACGCTCCGCGTCCTGGCCACGCTCCTCAAACCCGACAGCGGTGGCGCCACGGTGGCCGGCCACGACGTGCTCAAGGCGCCCGAGGCCGTGCGCGCCTCCATCGGCGTTGTTAACGGCGGCATGGGGCTCTACGACCGACTCACGGGTCGCGAGATCCTCTACTACTTCGGGCGCCTTTACGACCTTGAGGAGCAGCAGATAGAGCGGCGCATCGCCGAGCTCGACGACCTGCTGGACCTGCGCGACACGCTCACGCGGCGCGCCGGCGGCTTCTCCACCGGCATGGCGCAGAAGATCGTCATCGCCCGCGCCGTTCTGCACGACCCGCCCGTCATCTTCTTCGACGAGGCCACCAGCGGTCTCGACGTGGTTGCGCGCCGCGCGGTGGTGGACTTCGTTCGCGACTACCCCAGCAAGGGGCGCGCGGTGGTGTACTCCACCCACGTCATGAGCGAGGTCGAGGAGCTGTGCGACCGCGCATCGATCATTTACCGGGGGCGCAAGATCGCCGAGGACAGCGTCGACGAGCTCAAGCGCTCCAACGGCAGTAACAGCATCGAGGAGGCGTTCTTCCGCCTCGTCAGCCGGGTCGACATGGGCCACGAGGAGGTGCGCTGATGCGGCCGGTCATGATCTGGCGCGTGGCGCGCAAGGAGATCCTCTCCACCCTGCGCGACACTCGCGCCATCGTTTCCAACCTGCTCATCCCGCTGGTGCTCATGCCCGTCGTCATGCTGGGCATGCCGCTCCTGCTGGGCGGGCTCTTCGAGCGCGAGGCCACCAACATCACGCCGATCGGCGTGGTGGGCATGAGCAACCTGCCGGCTGAGTTCGTTGCCGTGCTGGAAGCGCAGAACGTGGAGCTGGTGCCTGTCGACGATGGCGTGACGGCCGTGCAGAACGGCGACGTCGACGTGGTCATCGGCGTGACCGAGCCGTTAGCGGTGGCGCTGGCGGGTAACGGCAGCGGCACCATATCGATCTACTCAAAGCAGGGCAACATGAAGAGCGAGCTGGACGCCTCCAAGGTGCAGCAGGCGGTGGCCATCTTCCAGCAGCAGGTGGTGGCGCTGCGCCTGGTGGACGCGGGTCTCGACCCCAGCGTGCTGCAGCCGCTGCAGGTTCAGAACGTCGACGCCAGCACCGCCGCTGAGCGCTCCAGCGGTCAGTTCTCCTGGCTCATCCCGTTCTTCATCGCCATCTGGACCCTCACGGGCGGGCAAATGACGGCGGTCGACGCCACCGCGGGTGAGAAGGAGCGCGGCACGCTCGAGGTGCTGCTGGTGGCGCCGGTGCGGCGCACCGAGGTGGTGGTCGGCAAGTTCCTGGCCACCCTCACGTTCGGGCTGAGCGCGGCGCTCATGGCCATCGTCGGCTTCCTGATAGGCGGCGCGCTGCTCAGCGCCGTGTTCCTGCCCCGCCTCGGGGACCAGGGCGCCGAGATCGTGTCCATGATGGGTGGCGGCCTGAACGTCAACCTGCTCTCCATCGTGGTGCTGGTGATCAGCGCGCTGCTGCTGGCCGCGCTGGTGGCGGCGGTGCTCATCGGCATCTCGCTCTTCGCGCGCTCCTTCAAGGAGGCGCAGAGCTACATCGCACCGCTGTCGTTCGTGTTCATCATCCCGGTGGTGCTGCTGCAGTTCAAGGACCTGATCGGTCTGGGCAACGAGGCGTACCTGATACCCGTGTTCAACGTGCTGCTGCTCATGGACGACGTGGTGCGCGGCGTGGTCGACCCCGGGCGCCTGGCGTTGGTGTGGGGTTCCATGCTGGTGCTCATCCTGCTGCTGCTCGGTTTCGCCCACCGCAACTTCCAGCGCGAAGAGGTCATCTTCCGTAGCTGAGCTGTCAGCTCCAAAAAACAACGCGCGGGGCGGCATCAGTGCCGCCCCGCTTCAGTTAGGTAGCGCCGCTACTCCGCCAGGACGGTCTGGCGGTACGCGCTATCTTTGCTGCCCTCGGAGGGCAGGCGCCCGTAAAGCTCAGCCAGTTCGGCGAGCTGCGGCGCTATCCAGTACGGCACGTTCTGCCACTCGAAGCGCCAGGCCCAGTTGCCGCCCGCCGTGCCGGGCGTGTTCATGCGCGCCTCTGAGCCAAG
>JBAYRM010000179.1:0-3696 GCA_041676665.1 Trueperaceae bacterium | reverse complement strand
GTTTCGCGTAGTAGCCGCTGCCGCTGCCGGCACGGCTCGGGGCTATACTCACCCGCGATGCCGGAGTTACCCGAAGTCGAGACGGTCAGGCGCCAGCTGCAGCCATGGTTGAGCGGGCGCACCATCGCCCGGGTAGAGCTGCTGGCGCCGCCGGGCCCGAAGTACGCCTCGCTGGAGCGGGCGGCGGGTCAGGCCATAGAGCGTGTCGACAGGCGCGGCAAGTTCCTGCTAATGCCCCTGTCTGGCGGCGATGAGCTGATAGCCCACCTGGGCATGACGGGGGTCCTAACGCCGGGTGGAACGGGCCAGCCAGGCAAGCACCTGCGGGTGGCCGTCGATCTGGAGGGCGCCGCGCCGAACCGGCTCGAGTTCAACGACCCGCGGCGCTTCGGGCGCTTCCTGGTGGTGCGTAGAGGCGAGTACGGCGCGCTGCCCACCCTGGCGGCGCTCGGTCCGGAACCGTTCGACGAGTCGTTCACCGGCGCGCGCTTCTACCAGGCGCTGCAGCGCTCGCAGATGGCCGTGAAGACGTACTTGCTGAGCCAAAGACCTGTGGCCGGGGTGGGCAACATCTACGCCGACGAGGCGCTGTGGCGCGTGGGCGTTCACCCGCTCACCCCCGCTGCCCGCGTGAAGAAGGAACAGGCCAGCCAGCTGCTGGCGGCTGTTCGCGACGTGCTGGCTGCCAGCATCGAGGCGCAGGGCACCACGCTGGCCGACTACCGCACCGTTTACGGCGAGAGCGGCGACTACGCCGACAGGCTCGACGTTTACGGCCGCGCCGGTCAGGAGTGCCGGCGCTGCGGCGGCCGGTTGGAGCGCCTGGTGGTGGGTCAGCGCGGCACCACGTACTGCCCGGACTGCCAGCGGCGCCCAACGGACAGGAGACGACGAGCCAAGTGAGTCAAGTGGTAACGAGCCTCGACCTGCAGGTGCGCTTCGGCGACACCGACGCGCTGGGTCACGTTAACAACGCCGTGTACGCCAGTTACGCCGAGCTGGGCCGCATCGACTACATCGCCCGGGTCGGGCTGCCCGCCACCGGGTTCATCCTGGCGCGCCTGGCAATGGACTTCCGCCGCCAGGTGAAGCTGGGCGAAGCGTGCCGCATTACCACCGAGATCGTGCGGGTGGGCACCACCAGCATGACCATGCGCCAGGTCATGTACGCCGCCGAGGAGGTGGCGTGCGAGTACGAGGCGGTGGTGGTGTGGTTCGACTACCGCACCAACAAGCCCGTGCCCATTCCCGCCGAGCAGCGCGCGCTCATAGCGCTCTGAGCGTCCCCGCGAAGGGCGAGTCAGCGCCTGCGCTGGCCGCTAGGCGGCGTCCCTTGCCCCGCCCCGCGCCTTGGTAGGATGATGCCGTGCTCGGACGAGGCGCAGATTCGCAGCCGGGAGTAGTCGTCGTCACTGGTGCGTCCACGGGCATCGGCAGGGCCAGCGCCCTGATGCTGGCCGGGCTGGGCCACGCGGTCTACGCGGGCGTGCGGCGTGAGGAGCACGGCACCGAGCTGGTTAAAGCGGCCGGCGCCGGCGCCACGCTGCGGCCACTCATCCTCGACGTCACCAACCCTGAACATGTGGCCGCCGCCGCCGAGCGCGTGAGGGCCGAGCTGAACGGCGCGCCGTTCAGCGGCATCGTCAACAACGCCGGCATCGCCGTGGCCGCGCCGCTCGAGTTCCTCCCGGTCGATGACCTGCGCGAGCAGTTCGAGGTCAACGTGATAGGCCAGGTGGCCATGTCGCAGGCGTTCCTGCCCATACTGCGCCAGCACGGGGGGCGGCTGGTGTTCGTCGGCTCGGTCTCCGGACTAGTAGCCAGCCGGCTGTTGGGCGCCTACGCGGCGTCCAAGTTCGCTATGGAGGCCGTGGCCGACGCCTTCAGGCGCGAGTTGGGACCGCACGGTGTGGGCGTCTCGCTGGTCGAGCCGGGCCGCATCGCCACGCCCATCTGGGACAAGTCGATGGAGGAGGGCCTGGCGCGCATGGAGGCCATGAACCCGGAGGCGCGCGAGTGGTACGGGCACGTGGTCCAGGACCTGGTCGACGGCGCCAAGGACGCGTCGTCCAACAGCACCTCGCCCGAAGCGGTGGCCAAGGCCGTGGTGCGCGCCCTCACCGAGAGGCGCCTGCGCACGCGCTACTTCGTTGGCACAGACGCGCACATCGTGAACGCCCTGCGGCGCTTCATGCCCGACCGGGCGCTCGACCGCATCGTCAGCGCGACCAGGCGCTGAGGCGCCACGCGCTGCGCTAGGGCGAACAACGTGCCACCAACGCTAAACCGCCCTTAATTCACCTCATGGTTCGCGTCCTCAGCGGGTGATATCTTTATGCCATCCAGCGCGAGGTCGCGCCGCACCCGGTACCCGGGCGGCAGCGACGCGCCTACGAGGCAGACCGAGCGGGCGGGGGGAACCCGGACCGCGGTCTGGGGCCACTTTTGCGCGGCCCGCACGAGAGGTGGAGCATGAGAAGAAGCCTGATCGCCGTACTGGTAGCGACGCTGGTTAGCGCCGCCTTCGCCCAAAGCGAGGACTCCGAGTGGGTGTGCCCCGCCGGCTTCGAGGGTCAGACGCTCAACGTCTACAACTGGGCTACCTACATCGCCGAGGACACCATCGCCAACTTCGAGGCCGCCTGCGGTGTGAACGTGGTGTACGACACCTACGCTTCTGACGACGACATGCTGGTGCGCCTGCGCCAGGGCAACCCGGGCTTCGACATCGTGGTGCCGTCCGACGTCATCGTCACCCTCATGGTCGACGAGGGCCTCATCCTCGAGCTCGACAAGGCCAACATCCCCAACTGGGCCAACCTCGACCCCACCTTCCTCGACCTGCCGTTCGACCCGGGTAACCGCTTCAGCGCGCCCTACCAGTGGGGCACCGTGGGCATCGGTTACAACGTCGACAAGGTGGGCGAGATAAGCACGTGGGCCGAGCTGTTCGCCTACGACGGTCCCGTGGCGTGGCTGGAGGACACCACCGCCTTCATCGGCGTGGGCCTGATCATGACCGGGCACGACCCCAACGCGGCCGGCTCCGCCGCCATCCGCGAGGCGGCCGAGTTCCTGATCGATAACGGCGGCAACGTGGTCTACATCGCCAAGGACGACGGGCAGGAGATGCTCGTGCGCGGCGAGGTCGACATGGCCGTGGAGTACTCGGGCGACATCTTCCAGATCATGGACGAGTGCGAGTGCGACACGTACGCCTACGTGATCCCCGAAGAGGGCACCAACTTCTGGCTCGATAACCTCGTCATCCCCACCGGCGCTCCCAACAAGGCGCTGGCCGAGACCTTCATCGACTACGTGCTCGACCCGCACGTGGGCGCCTCCATCGCTAACTACACCGCGTACGGCAGCCCCAACCTGGCCGCCATCGAGATGGAGCTCATCGACCCCGAGCTGGCCGAGGACCCGGGCATCTACCCCAGCGCCGAGACGCAGGAGCGCCTCTTCTTCGCCACGCAGTCCGCCGAGCGCGAGCAGCTGCTGTTCGAGGCGTGGGACGAGATCCGCATCTTCATCGGCCGCTGATCTATGAGCAACGCCCGCCGGGTGTTCGCTAGCAGCCCGGCGCGGTAGTACGCTTAGGCGAATGAGCCAACCCGCCGTCGAGATTCGCAACCTCGTGAAGGAGTTCGTCGACGCGCGCACCAAGCAACAGGTGCGCGCCGTCGACGACGT
>JBAYRM010000178.1:0-3734 GCA_041676665.1 Trueperaceae bacterium | reverse complement strand
GTGAACCAGGTGGCGGCCAGGGCGCCGACGATGGTGAGCAGCACGGGGATGATGGCGGTAGAGAGGAGCTTGGAGCGCAGGCTGCCGCGGCGCCGGCGGGTCGTGCCTTCGTCGGCCACGGCTGCCGCTGCCGCCGCAGCCTCCACCGCGCCGCGCGCGCGGGCGCCAGCGTCAGGTTGCGCGTCGGTTCGCGCGTCCACCTGGGCGGTCACGGGCTCTGCGGGTTCCGGTGTGGGGTCTGCTGGCGGTTGCCAGGTGGTGGTGGGTTCGTCGTCCTGTACCTGGAAGGCGGGTTCGGCCGCCTTCGGTTCGATCACGCGGCTAGCGCGGCCGAAGGCGCGGTCCTCGTCGGTTTCCGAGCGGGCGGTGAAGCCGTAGTCGTAGTCGGGCGAGGTTGCGGGCGGTTCGGCCTGGAAGCCAGCGCCTTGCGCATCGGACTCGTCGTCCACGTCCCACGCGTCGTCAGTTGATTCGTCGGCCCAGCTGACGCCAGTTTCGGCGGCCGGGGCGGGTTCGTTGCCCGCTGCCAGGCGGGTGAACAGCTCGTTGGTATCGGCGTTACGCACCTCGGCGTCGAAGCCGGCCTGCTGGAAACGGCGACCCGCCACCATGGCCTCGCGCTCGCTGACCGGGCGCGTGACGACGTCCGGCAGCCGACGAACCAGGCCCCTCACCTTGGAGGGATCGAGCTTGAGGAGCTCGGCCAGCTTGTTGCCCGCCGCCTCGGCCTCGCCCTCGTGCGGGGCGAAAACGTAAACTACGAACTTCTCGGCCATCACTCACTCCTCAACGCGCCACTAGCGCCGTGCTGGCACGCGGCGCGCATTCCGGCCGGGTTCTGCGCGGCTGTTTCCCGTCTTAGCGGGAGGATCCGAGGCCATGCGCTCGTAGCAGCGCCTCGACTCGCCCCTTGAAGGTAGCGCGCAGCTGGCCCGGGAACTCCTGTGCGAGCAGCTCGAGCAGGTCGTGCAGCTGCGCCTCCGGCACGGAGGACGCTGTCGCTCCCAGCTCGTCCAGCGACTCGTCCATGACGATGTCCGCCAGCGGCCCCATGATGTCACGCACCAGAACGGTGAGGTTATGAATAAATTCCTCATCGAGCAGCCGACCCTCGGAAACAGACGCCAGGTCGTTGTCGAGCAGGATGGTGGCTGCGCTCAATAGGTCCTCGAGGGTTACGCCAAGGTTGGCGGCCACCGTACCGAGCGGCGTGACGCCGTTGAGGTGCGGCAGCATGCGGATGGCTACCAGCGGCAGCGCCACGCGCTTGCCCTGCTGGTTGGCCGCCAGGCTGGCGGGCGCCAGCACCGTGTCGGCGCCAAGCTGCACCGCGCCTGGGTCGACCGAGTGATCCGTCTGGTACGCCACCTCCAGCAGCAGCGCGTCGAGCGGCTTGTTGACGGTGCGTTTAGGCGCCTTGGTGGCTGACTGGAAGGCGAAGCGGCCAGCTTTCCAGGCCAGCAGCGACACCAGCGCCGGGACTCCCTCGAGCGCTTGCGTGTCGGCGTGGACCACCTGCCCGGCAGCCATGTAGATGGCGCCCGACACGCCCCGCGGCGACTGGACCCTGAGCACTCCTGTAGCAGAGTTGAGGTTGAGATACTGGAGGAGGTTCACCAGCACCCCCTCCTCGATTTGCCCCTGGATTCTCATGGTCTTGGCCCCCGTGGGCAGCGTTCGGAACTAGCGGGATGTGGAAACCTTCCGCCTTGCACAGCGCTTCGCAGTATACGCTACCCGCGGTTGCCCGCCCGGTGGCGGGATAAGGAGAACACCGATGCGCAAGCGCGTGATTGCACTGATATTAGCGGCGACGGCCCTGTGGGGAACGGCGTTCGGGCAGGACCTGGTGGTCACCGTAACGTTCGACGGCGGCGGTTGGTTCGACCGCTCGTTCAACGAAGGCACATGGTCCGGCCTCACGCGGGCCGTGCAGGAACTCGCCGGCGAGGTGGCGATCGACGTGCTGATCTACAACGGCAGCGCCGACACCACCGCCACGGCGCTGCGGCGCATGGCGGCCGCGCGGCTCGACCTGGTGGTCGCGGCGGGGTTCTTGCAGCTGGACGCTATCGACTCAGCGGCCGGTGAGTTCCCTGATACCCGCTTCGTGCTGATCGACGAGGTGGCCACGGCCAGGCCGAACGTGCGCAGCGTGCTGTTCAAGGACCAGGAGGGCTCCTACCTGGTGGGTTACCTGGCGGGCACCATGAGCCAGACCGCCACGGTGGGCTTCGTTGGCGGTATGGACGTGCCGCTCATCCGCAACTTCGCGCAAGGCTACGAGCTCGGCGTGCGCGCCGCGTGCCCCGAGTGCCGCGTGATCATCGACATGGTGGGCGACGACTTCACCGCTTGGGACGACCCCGACACCGCGCGTGGCCTGGCCGCCGCGCAGCAGCAGCAGGGCGCCGACATCATCTTCGCCGCCGCTGGCGCTTCCGGCATGGGCGTCATCGAGCACGTGAACCAGACCCGCTGCTACCGCCCCGTGGGCGGACTGCGCACCACCCCGCTAACGGAAGCGGTTGCCGGCATCGCGAAGGACCCCGCCTACACCGCCGCTTGCGCCGCGGGCACCCAGCCGCTCTTCTTCATCGGCGTCGACTCCAACCAGAACTACCTGGGCGACACCGACGGCGACCCGGCCACCATGAACCATGGCCTCACCAGCATGCTCAAGCGCGTGGACGTGGCCGCCTACAACGCCGTGTTCGACACGGCGCGCGGCACCTTCACGGCAGGCTTGATGGAGCTGGGCGTGGCGGAGGACGGCGTGGGCTTCGCGGTCGACGAGTACAACCAGGCGCTCATCCCCGAGACCATCCGCAACGTGCTCGACACGGTGCGTGAGACCATCATCAGCGGCCAGGTGGTCGTGCCGGATTACCGCACCCAGAACCCGTAACCCTGGTTAGCCCCTAACTTACTTGCGGCGCCCACGCGCCCAGCCGATGAGCGCCACGCCGCCGCCTATCATCGCCAGCGGCACCAGCCACCGAGCCAGGCCGCCGCCTGGGTCGTTAGCCAGCAGGGTGATGCCGGCCCACACCAGGGCGGGCCACAGCGCCCAGCGCCCACCGCCGCGCTCACGCGGCAGCAGGTAGATGTAAGTGAAGGTGGCGGTCATGCCGAGCAGGAAGATGCTGCCGCCGTCCCAGCGCGGCAGCAGCGTGTCGACCCCAGCGACCAGCGCCAGCGTGGCCATGACCCCGGCAGGGATGAGGGCCCAGCCCTCGCGCTGCCTGCCTCGGGGCGAGTACCAGTAGGTGAGGAAGAAGGCCAGAGAGGCGAAGCCCAGGAACACCGGGCCGGAGATGGTCGTGAGGGTGGCCGTGGCGACGATGCCGATGACGCCGTGAACGCCTATGCGCCAGCCGAGCGGCGCGCGCCCCTCGAGGGCGCGCCACATGTAGCTAGCCAGCAGCGCGAAGCCCGCGAGCCAGATCAACTCGACCAGTAGGTTGCCCGGCGTCAGGCGCGTGACCAGCAGCAGGCCGCCCACCAGCAGGAGGGCCAGCCCGAGCCGGTTGGAGCGTACGTTCATGCGCGTGCCCCGCCGGGTGCCTTGAGCGGCACCTGCACCCGCACCGTGGTCCCGTGGCCCACGGCGCTGGTTATGTCCAGGCGCCCCTCGAGGCTAGCCACGCGTTCGTGCATGGAGCGCAGGCCCAGGTGGCCGGGGTAGGAGGCGGTGGGGTCGAAGCCCACACCGTCGTCGGTGATCGTGAGGT
>JBAYRM010000177.1:0-3770 GCA_041676665.1 Trueperaceae bacterium | reverse complement strand
TGCACGTTCAGGCCGCGCAGGCCACTAGCGAGATAGTCATACAGCCGCTCGCCCAGGTGCACATCGACCGTCAGCGCGTCGACCAGCTCCGTGATCAGGTGTGCGTACGGGTACACGGCCGGGTCCGTGAGCCGCGCCAGGGCGCCGTTGAGCTGCACCTGGGTCAGCAAAGCCAGCGAGTCATCGCCCTTCTTGTAGAACTGCACGTTAACGTCGTGAAACAGGCTCAAGCGGCCCAGGTTGCCGCCCGGCAGGCTGCCTTTCCGCGCCACCGCGCGCCACTTACCCGACTGGTTCATCAGCGTGACCACCACGTCACCCGAAGGGAGCGCTGCGCGCCTGATAACGATGCCGTCGCTGACCTTGTAGTACCGCACGGCGCCAGTCTAGCGCGGGCTGTGCCACAGCAGAATCGCCGTGCCACCGACCGACTGCAGCGCGTACGCGGTCGCCTCGGGGAGCTGCAAGCTGTGACCCGCGTCGAGGACATGGAACCTGCCGCCCGGCAGGTCCACGATCACCTGCCCCTCCAGCACGAGGACCAGGCACCGGGTAGTGGGTGCGAGCTGCGCGCGTCCCGTCAGCGACTGCACCGCCAGGTCGGTGCCGGGCACGTCGACCCGGGAGCCGCCGCCCGAGCGCGCCAGCGCAGGCAGAAGTAGCGGTTCGTTGGTGTTCAGCCGGCGGCTCCGGCGCCCTGGTCCTCAGCTGCCTTGCGGGCACGCCCGAACGCCATGCGCAGCTTGAAGAGCGCGCTCTTGTTCAAGCGGGCGGCGTCGGCCTCGCTGATGCCGAGGTCCGCGGCCGCCGCCTCCGGCGTCATCGGCTGGTGGCCGCCCACACCCAGGGTGCGCTCGACCACTGCCACGGCCTCGGGTTCGAGTTCACCGAAGAACTGCGCGAGCTGCTCCGGGGTGGCCTTGGGGCTGGCGGGCCCCTTCTTGGCGCTCTTCTTGGCGCCTTTCTTGGGCGCCTTCGCCTTGGCACCCTTGGCAGCCGCGCGCTTGCCCTTGCCGCCACTGGCAGCGACCACGGCCTCGCGCGCGGCGAGGATCTCGAGCGCCTGCTCCAGGCTCACGTCCTCGGGCGGCAGGTCCCGTGGCAGCGAGGCGTTGAGGCTGCCGCGCTTAACGTACGGGCCGTAACGGCCGGAGCGGATCTCGATAGGCTCGCCGGTGTTGGGGTCGTCGCCGAGCTCCTTCAGGGCGGCGCCGCCGCGCTGCGACTTGCTGGCCAGCAGCTCGAGCGCGCGGGGCAGCTCGACCTCTAGGAGCGCCTCACCTTTAGGGATGGAGGCGTACACCCTCTGATGCTTGACGAAGGGGCCGTAGCGCCCGATGCCTACCTCTACAGGCTCGCCGCTGTCTGGGTGCGAGCCCAGCCGCTTAGGTAGCGCGATGAGGTCCAGAGCGAGCTGCTCCGTGACGTCGTGCGGTTCCACGCCGGGGGGCAGCGAGACTCGCTTGGGCTTGCCGCCCTTAGGACCCGCGTCGCCGAGTTGCAGGTAGGGGCCGAACGGGCCGCGCTTGAGGAGCACCTTCTCGCCGGTCTCCTCCCAGGTGGCGACCTCCACGTCGCCCATGTTGCCCTCGACCAGGTAGCGCTCGAGGTCCTCCTTGGTGAGGTCGCCGGGCGCCACCTCGCTGGGTAGCGACGTGGTCTTGACTTCGCCGTCCAGCGGGCCCTCGACGTACGGGCCGTAGCGCCCCACCCGCACCACGTAAGGCTCCCACTTGTCGTTATGGACGGTGGAGATCTCGCGAGCGTCGACGCCTTCCAGCGCCTGGTCCACGCGCTTCACGAGCCCCTCGTCGCCAAGGTAGAAGTCGCGCAGGTAGCCGGCCGCGTTGCGTTCGCCGGCGGCGATATCGTCGAGCGCTGACTCCATCTGAGCGGTGAACTCGGTGTCGACGAGCCTTTCGAACTGCTGCTCGAGCAGGTTGTTGGTCGCGAACGCCGTGAAGGTCGGCACCAGCTGCTGGCCCTGTTTGCGCACGTAGCCGCGCGCCTGGATGGTCTCGATGATGCTGGCGTAAGTGCTCGGGCGGCCGATGCCCTCCGACTCGAGCAGCTTGACGAGGCTCGCGTCGGTGTAGCGGGCGGGCGGCTTGGTCTCGTGCCCGGCAGCTTCCACGCCGCGGCACTGCAGCGTGTCGCCCTTGTTGAGGGGCGGCAGCGGCTGGTCCTGGTCGTCAAGCGCCGCGTCGGGGTCGTCGGAGCCTTCGACGTACGCCCTGAAGAAGCCGGGGAAGAGCACCGTGCGACCGGTGGCGCGGAACGCGAGTTCGCTGGGCTGCTGCCCGAGTTGCTCCGTGACCGCGGCGGGCGCGGACGCCAGGCTGGCGCTTACCCGCGCCGTGACGAACTTGAGGCGGGCGTTGGCCATCTGGCTGGCGACCGTGCGCTTCCAGATCAGGTCGTAAAGAGCGGCTTCCGTGCCTCGCAGCCCGTGCTCGTCGGCGGTCTTCATGTCGACGCCGGCGGGCCTGATGGCCTCGTGCGCCTCCTGCGCGTTGCGGGTGCTCTGCTTGAAGGAGCGCACGCCGGCGTGCAGGTACTCCTGGCCGTAGCGCTGCTCGATCGCGGCGCGGCTGGCCCTGAGCGCCTCTTCGCTGAGGCTGGTGGAGTCGGTGCGCATGTAGGTTATGTAGCCGTTCTCGTACAGCGACTGTGCCACGCGCATGGTGTCGCGCGCCGCCAGTCCGAGCTTGCGGCTGGCTTCCTGCTGCAGGGTCGAGGTCGTGAACGGCGCGGCGGGGGTGCGCGTGGACTCGCGCTCCTCGAGGTCGGCAAGTTTCCAGGCGCCGTGTTGCGCGCTGCTGGCGAGGCTCTCGGCGTCGGCCTGCTGCAGTTCGAGGACGTCGGCGCCGCGCCGCAGTTCGGCCTTGAGCGCGCCGGTGGCCGGGTCGTAATCGCGGCCCGACGCTACCCGCACGCCGCCGACGTGAGTGAGCGTGGCCTGGAAGCCGGCCTCCTCCTTGGCGAGGTAGGCGGTCAGGTCGAAGTAGCCGGCGGACTCGAAGCGCATGCGCTCCTGCTCGCGCAGGACCAGGAGCCTGACCGCGACGCTTTGCACGCGGCCGGCGGAGAGGCGCGGCGCGATCTTGCGCCACAGCAGCGGGCTGATGGCGTACCCCACGAGCCTGTCAAGCACGCGGCGGGTCTCCTGGGCGTCTACCAGGCTCGAGTCGATCTGCCTCGTGCGGTCCAGCGCCGCGAGGATCGCCTCCTCGGTGATCTCGTGGAACACCATGCGCTTGATGGGCACCTTGGGCTCTAACAGTTCGACCAGGTGCCAGCCGATGGACTCGCCTTCGCGATCCTCATCCGTGGCTATATATAGTTCGTCGACCTGCTTGAGGGCCGACTTGAGTTTCTTGACGGTGTCCTTCTTGCGGGGGGACACCACGTACACGGGCTTGAAGCCCTCGTCGACGTTGACGCCCAGGCGCGCCCACTCGGCGCCCTTGAGTTCGGGTGGGATCTCGGACGCGTTGGAAGGCAGATCGCGCACGTGGCCCATGCTCGCCTCGACCTGGTAGCCGGCTGGCAGAAAGCGACTGATAGTCCGCGCCTTCGTGGGCGATTCGACTATCACCAGGCGCTTCTTGGCTGTATCCAACGACAAAGTTATGCCCCCTTGCTAAATGGCGCGGCCATTATACGGGCATCCCAGCCGCTGTCAAGCAGCCGCGTGGCCGTGTGACCAGCCGCTAGCGGTGCGGGGACGCAGGCACCCCGGTCGCGCGCGAACGGTGCGGCGGGCCCGG
>JBAYRM010000176.1:0-3774 GCA_041676665.1 Trueperaceae bacterium | reverse complement strand
TGGATGCCGCCGCCGGAGCCGCCCACACCAACGGTGTAGTCGGGCACGCCGTAGGCGCTCACGAAGCGGTCCTTGACCATGAGGGCGGTCTCGCCGCCGACGATCAGGTCGTAGTGCTCGCCGGTCTTGTTGGCGGTGCTGTAGGCCACGGCGTAGCCGCGCCCCAGCAGTTCGGGATTGAGCATGTTGCTGCGGCTTGGGTTGCCCTGGTAGTGACCCACGCCCACGCCGCCCTGGAACTGGTAAACCAGGCGCCGGTTCCAGCCGCTGAGGTCGGGGCGCTCCTCGGCCTGGCTGCGCGGCGACAGCATGGCGATCGAGTAGATGAAGCGGTTGATGGTGCCGCGCTCCCAGCGCACCACGAAGTCGACCTCGGCGCCGTTCGCCAAGGTGACGGTGGTCATGTCGGCGGGGCGCTCAGCGCTGGCGTCGTAAGGCTGGAAGCCGTTCTCGGCCGAGTAGTACACGAAGTCCACACGGCGCTCGATGCTGCAGTCCTCGTCGAGGATGGGACCGAGCGCGGCGTTGCCCCTATGCGAGTCGGTGGAGCAGAGGAACGGCTCCTGCTTGGGGCCGGCGAACATGGGGCCCGTCAGCGGGTAGTTGGTCAGCGTGAGCTGCTCCTTGTACATGCCGGCCAGCACGGTCACGACCGTGTCGCCCAGCGGCAGCCCGCTTATCACGCCCTGCAACTCGGTGCCGGCGCCGTTGGCCACGAAGCTCCGGGTCACGTTGCGGGTGCCCGCCCACACGCTGACGCTGTTCCACTTGACGCCTTCGGGTACACCGATGACCAGGCGGGCATCGCCGCCTGACACGAACTCCGCGGGGCCCGAGGCGACCTCAACGGTGAGACCCTGCCCGAACGCGTAGCCCACCAGCAGGCAGGCCAGCACGAGCAGAGAAGACGAGAACATACGGACGCGCTTACGCATAGGCATCACTCCTTGGTCTCCAACTTCCGAACTTTTCTGTGGCGGTCAGTATATCCGTCTGACACGCGTTAGGCACGCGTTCCACCAGCCGAAACGGGCTCCAAGGTACACGGGTGCCTGGCGACTCCTGGCATATGCTTCTCGCGTGCTTCTGGTCGACGTTCTCGTGTGGGTTGGCACCCTTACCTTCGCCGCTACGGGCGCCCTGGTGGCGCTGCGCAAGCGCTTCGACCTGATCGGCGTGCTGGTGCTGGCATCGGTGACCGCCATCGGTGGCGGCTCGATCCGCGACATCATCGTGGGCCGCCTGCCGCCCACCAACTTCACGAACGAGCCGCTGCTGTGGGTGGTGGCCGCTACGGCCCTGCTGATCTTCTTGCTGCCGCACGCCGTGCGCGAGGAGAGCCGCCTGCTTTACGTGCTCGACACGCTGGGCCTGGCCGTGTTCGCAGCACTGGGCGCCGAGCGCGGCGTGGAGTACGGGATGGGCATGTGGGGCACGGTGTTCGCGGGCGCCGTGTCCGGCGTGGGCGGCGGCGTGCTGCGCGACGTGCTGAGCGGCAAGGTGCCCGGCATCTTCTACCGCTTCGGCGACTTCTACGCCTCCGCGGCCGCGCTAGGCGCCCTGGCCTTCTACTTCGTGAGCTTCCTCAGTCCCGCCTGGGCGTTGGCGGCGGGCGTGCTGGTGACCGCGGTCGTGAGGATCGGCAGCCGGCTCCTCAAGCTCAGGCTGCCGGTGCCGCGCGGTCTGGGGGAGGACGCGGAGGGTGAGCGGGCGCCCTAACTGGGCCCCTGCTCGTCGAGGCGGCGCAGCAGGCGCCACACGAACTCCTCGGTCTTCTCCACCGTGGCCGGGTCAACGTTCTCGTACACGTCGCTAGCTACGTGCCAGTTGGGGATGGTGCCGTCAGGGGTGAGACCCACGAACGAGAGTGACGGCACGCCGGCCGCCATGAAGCAGGTGGCGTCCGTGTGCAGCGTGGTGTAGGGCAGCGAGTAGGCGTTCAGCTCAGGGTGCTGCGCCCGCAGCTCCTCGGCCAGCGCGAACAGACGCTGCGAGGGTTTGAGGGGGATGACCATGCCCTCAACGCTGGTGTAGCACACTCCCGCGCCGGCGCCGCCCACGTTGTCGATGCTTATGGCCTGCGCCCCCTCGAGCTCGTGACGGTGCCGCTTGAGGAACGCCTGCGCCCCCACGGAGCCCACCTCCTCGCAGCCGGAGGCCAGCAGCCATACTTCGGTGTTGGCAAGCGGTTCCTTCGCCAGCCGCTCGCCCAGGTTGAGGAGCACCCCGACGCCGGTAGCGTTGTCGTTGGCGCCCGCCGTGAACGGGGTGGTGTCGGGCTGCAAGGTGAGTCCTAAGACGATGAGGTGCACGGGCGTCAGCGCTAGCGCCACGTAACGCAGCCACTCGGCTCCGGTAACGGCGAACGCCAGGAAGAGAAGCGCGCACAGCACGAACGCCGCCACGCCGAGGGTGGTCATGCTCTTGAAGAACGCCAACCTGCCGGGGCTGGTGAAGACCCACGGGGTGCGGTGTGTATCGATGTGAGCCACCAGCACCACCCGCTGCGGCGCAGCGGCGCCAGCGGCCGGCGCTGTGCCCTTAGCCGCGGGCACCTTGGCCAGCACGTTCTGGCTGCGGCCCTTGCCGATGAACGGCCTGAGCAGGTTGGGCCTGAAGTACATCTCGAGGAACACGGACAGCGTGGCGGCCAGCATGATCACGCCCAGCACCGCCGCCAGCGAGCGACCCGCCAGGACGAACACCACGGTGGCGGCCAGCGCCACCAGCGCAGCCACGGCGAACGGGCGCCAGCCGGACACGGTCGAGACGAACGGCTCGATGGTCGTTTGCAGTCCCGCCCGCTCGAGAACGCCAGCAACGTAGTCGGCGGCCTCCCGCTCTGCGTCCGTGGTGGAGCCGCGCGGTCCGATGCCTACGGCCAGGTGTTTCACGTGAAGCATACGTATCGGCAGGGTACGCCACACGGCGCTAAGCGGCGCCAGTACGCCTGACCCAAGTGCTATACATGCAGCACCATGGCCAAGCTCTCAGGAGGTCCACTAGAGCCTGAACTGTTGCGCCGGATCGAAGCGGAGGAGCACGCATGACGCAAGGTCCTATCTCGGTACCGGCCACCACCCCTGGCCTCCTGCGGTTGGCAAGCGAGGGCCTCGAGGAGCTGGTCGCCGTGAGGCGCGACCTGCACGCGCACCCGGAGCTGGGCTTCGAGGAGGTGCGCACCTCCGCCCTGGTGGCCGCCAAGCTGGCCGAGTGGGGCGTGACCGACGTGACGCCACTAGGCGGCACCGGCCTGGTGGCCACGGTGCGCGGCTCCCGTCCCGGCGGCCGGGCCGTGGGCCTGCGCGCCGACATGGACGCGCTAGCGCTGGAGGAGGCCAACGGCTTCGACTACTCGTCTACGCACCCGGGCAAGATGCACGCCTGCGGTCACGACGGGCACACCACCATGCTGCTCGGCGCGGCCCGGCTCCTGGCTAGCAACTCTGACTTCGCCGGCACGGTGCACCTCATTTTCCAGCCGGCCGAGGAAGGTCGCGGTGGCGCCGCGAAGATGCTGGAGGAGGGCCTGTTCGATAAGTTCCACTGCGACCGCATCTTCGGCATGCACTCGGCGCCGCAGATGGCGGTTGGCGAGTTCGGCACCACCACGGGCCCCATGATGGCGGCGTCCGGGCGCTGGACGGTGACGTTCTTAGGCTCCGGCGGCCACGGCGGCGCCGGTCCGCACCTCACACAGGACCTGACCGTGGTGGCGGCCAGTTACATCCAGGCGCTGCAGAGCGTGGTGGCGCGCAACGTGTCGGCCTTTGA
>JBAYRM010000175.1:0-3827 GCA_041676665.1 Trueperaceae bacterium | reverse complement strand
GTTTTGACCACGCGGCGGTCTCGTTCGTCGCGCTCGCGCCGCACCAGCGCCTGCTTCTCGAGCCTGTCGAGCAGGCGGGTGACGTCGGAGTCGCGGCTGATCATGCGCTCGCCGATCTCACCGCACGAGAGCGGGCTGCCCTCGGCGCCGCGCAGGATGCGCAGGGCGTTGTACTGCGTCCAGGTGATGCCGGACTCGCGCAGCAGGTCGGCCTGCCCGGCGTTCAGGTCGCTCGCCAGGCGCGTGAGCGTAAGTGAGACCTCTTGCTCCAGGCTCTCGAACGGGCGCGTCTGGCGTATGGCGCTCTGCAGTTTCGGTGACATCCCTGCCCTTCCTGCCGCCGGGGCGACAGGCATAACAATAGTCGTTATAACAGATAATGTCAACACCGCCCCACCGACCGCGGTAGCCAATGCTCTTCGATCATGGAGCGCAGCCTACCGCTCGATCCTGGACTACTGGACCTGCAATGAATGGGTTGCACATCGGCGCTCCATGCGCAATAATTTGGTTGCACGTCACTTGGAGGCGACACATGACCGACCCGACCGCAACCCCCGGTACTGACCAGGCCGCAACATCCTCCGACCTCCCCGACAGCATCGAGCGCAGCATAGATATAGGCGCCAGTGCTGAGCGCGTCTACGAGCTGGTAGCGCGGCCCGGCTGGTGGATCAACGAGGGCGCAGTGACCGACAACCTCGTCTCTACGGACGGCAACGTCAGCACCGTTACTCACGCGAAGTACGGCTCGTTCCGCATCCGCACGGTGGAGCAGGACCCGCCGCGCTACGTGTCGTTCAGGTGGCTCGGAGGCGACCAGGCGAACGAAGCGCTGGAATCAGTACCCGGCACCCTGGTGGAGTTCTGGGTGGAGGAGCGAGCAGGCGGCGTCACACTGCGCGTGAAGGAGAGCGGCTTCTCGGCGCTGCCCGTGAGTGATGAGAAGCGGCGCGCCAACATCGAGGCCAACACGACCGGCTGGGAAGAAGAACTCAAGGCCGCCAAGACGTACGTGGAGGGGCGGGCGTAAGCGGTGCGACCGACATCCGGAACGGTCGCTGACTTTGGTGCACCGGCGGGAAGTGGCGCGGCGGACACTATTCCTATCACCGCTGTGTTCGCCGCACTTGGCGATCCGGTCCGCGCCTCGCTCCTGGACCGGCTGGCTGCTGACGGGCGCGGCACCGCCACCAGCCTCACGGAGATAACTGAAGTGACCAGGCAGGCGGTGGACCGCCATCTGCGGGTATTGGCGGGCGCGGGGCTGGTGGAGTCGCGCCGCGAAGGGCGCGAGGTGGTCTATAGCCTCAGGCCGGCCACCGTGGCGCGGTCAGCGAAGTGGCTGGAGGAACTCGGGCGCACGTGGGAGCGGCGCCTGCTGGGCATAAAGGCGCTGGCCGAAAGTCAGGACCCAACGTAGGGGAGAGCGAGTATCCTTCGCTCATGCCGTCCGGCCAACAGTTCACCGTCGACACCGATCTGAACCGTATCGATCTACGGAAAGTGCATCATTGGCTCTCCACCGACGCGTACTGGGCGCTCGGCCGCCCATACGAGGTCGTACTCCGCGCCGCAGAGGCGTCCCTCAACTTCGGGGCGTACGACTCGGCCGGCCAACTCTGCGGTTACGCGCGGGTGGTCACCGACGGCGCGACCTTCGCCTGGCTCTGCGACGTTTACGTAGACAGGGAGTACCGCGGCAACGGCTTAGGTCAGCTCATCTCGCAGGCGGTGGTCGACAAGCTCGCACCCATGAACCTCAAACGCATCCTGCTGATGACCACGTACTCGCATAGCCTGTACGAACGGGTCGGTTTCGAACGGTTCGGCGAACCGGGCAAGGTCATGGTCTACAGCAGTGGTAGATAGAACGGTCTGGTAGAGGTCGGTCGGCAGGATGGGATACCTAGGAAGCCCGTGAACTCCGGGTAAGTTCGCTTGATGCCCATCCCACTCTCCATCCTCGATCTCGTGCCGGTCCCGCCGGGTCAGAGCGCCACGGCCGCGTTCCATAACAGCGTCGAGGTAGTCCGGCTGGCCGAAGAGCTGGGCTACCGCCGCTACTGGGTGGCAGAACACCACAACACGCAGGCGTTCGCCTCCATGTCCACCGCCACCCTCATCGCCGTGCTGGCAGGCTCCACGGACACCATCCGCGTGGGCTCCGGCGGGGTAATGCTGCCGAACCACTCGCCGCTCAAGGTGGCGGAAGACTTCCTCACGCTCGAGGCCCTGTTCCCGGGCCGTATAGATCTGGGGCTCGGGCGCGCACCGGGCACCGACCAGGTGACCGCCCTGGCGTTGCGGCGCAGCACAGAACTTCTGGCTGCAGACGACTTCCCGCAACAGGTAGAGATGCTGCGCTCCTACGCCGGCGAGTCCGACTTCCTATCCGGCCACCCGCTCGGCAAGGTCTCGGCGGCGCTACCGGGCGTGAAGCTGCCGCCGCTCTGGATCCTGGGTTCGAGCATGTACGGCGCCCAGTACGCGGCCCAAACCGGGCGCGGCTACTCCTTCGCGTATCACTTCAGCCCCGATTACGCCGTGCCGGCCCTCAACGCCTACCGCAATGAGTTCAAACCGTCGGACGCGATGAGCGAGCCGTACGCCATCCTCGGCGTGGCGGTGGTGACCTCCGAATCCGAGGAGCGCGCCGAGATGCTCGCCCGCGCGCACGACCTCATGTGGCTGAGGATTCGCCGCAACGAGAAGGGCCTGCTGACCACCGCCGAGGAGGCCGCGGCGTACGAGTTCACTCCCGAGGAGCAGGAAGCGGCCCGCGCCTCCCGGCGCATGCTCGTGTGGGGCACGCCGGAGACTGTCAAAGCGCGGCTCGATGAGCTGGTCGAGCAGCTGCAAGTAAACGAGTTGATCGTCACAAGCCACATCGCAGACCACCAGGAGCGCCTCGCTTCTTACCGACTGCTGGCAGAGGCCTTCTGACATGCTGCCGCAGTCCGGCTCCGTGTTAGCGACGGAACGCCTCGTGCTGCGGCCGTTCGTGGAGCAGGACCTGGAGGCTTTGGCGGAGTTGCACGGGGACGAGCGCGTGATGCGGTACGTAACTGGCGCCCCCGTAAGCAGGGCGGAGGTGGAGCGCGAGGTGCTGCCGCGTTTCGTGCGGCGCGATCAGTGCCGCCCCGCTTTCGGCGCCCTCGCCGCTTTCGAGCGGGAGAGCGGCGAGTTCGTGGGCTGGTTCGCGCTAACGCGTCCACCGGGCCGCGGCAACACCGAAGCCGCGCTCGGCTTCCGCCTGAAGCCCGAGTTCTGGGGTCAAGGCCTCGCAACCGAGGGCGCCTCGGCTGTGCTCGAGCACGGCTTCCGGCACGGTGTGCGCAAAGTTCGCGCCACCACCTACGAGCTGAACCTCGGCTCTCAGAAGGTGTTGGAGAAGCTCGGCATGCGGCTGGTGCGCCGTTACCGACCGACCGTGCAAGACCTCGCGGGCGGCGCGTTCGTCGACCCCGCAGCGAGCGAAGTATGGGACGGCGACGAGTTCGAGTACGAACTGAGCAGCGCCGCATGGCGGGACCAGGCCGGCACTGCCTGAAGACGCAGTCGCTAGGCCCTGTTCCGTCAGCTGACCGCGGCCTCCAGGCTCTCGATGCTCATGGCTCCGGGGTCAACCCTGACGCGGCAACCGAGCGGCACCACCACGTGCGGGCTGGTGTGCCCAACGTCGAGGCCTGTCACGACCGGCGTGTCAGTCAGGCCGAACTCTGCCAGAACCCCAACCAGTCGCCGCTCCAGCTCCTCGTTGCCAGCGGCGTCGTAACCCATGGGACGGGCGAACAGCAGGGCCGAGGCCCGTTCCAGGACTCCCT
>JBAYRM010000174.1:0-3871 GCA_041676665.1 Trueperaceae bacterium | reverse complement strand
TAGCCGCCAGCCTTGCGAGGAGGCCCATGAAAGCGCTACTATCATGGGCGGTAGTAGTCCCGACACTAGTCGAGCGGGTGGGTTCGGGAACCCACCCCTTTTCGTTGGGACTGAGGAGGTAACATGGATCTCGCGCAGGCAGCCACCGAGGTGCTCGGGCCCCTCGGGTATGAGGTGCTGGAACTCGATCTAGGCGCCTCGGGCAAGTCGCGCAGGGTGCTTCTACGCATCGATCGGCTCGACGAAGCCGTGGTGTCGATGGACGACGTGGAACGCGCCTCAGAGGTGTTCGGACTAGAGCTGGACCGCCTCGACCCCTTCGAAGAGCCATACCGGCTCGAGGTCGAGTCGCCAGGCAGCCAGCGCCCCCTCGTTACCCCCCGCCACTTCGAACGCTTCAGCGGCCTGCTCGCCAAAGTGCGCACCGGCTCCGAGACGTTCAAGGGGCGCATCGTGCGCGTGGAGGACCAGCAGGTGGTCTTCAGCGTGAACGGACAGGAACGGTCCCTGCCCACCGCACGGATCGACAGCGCGCGCCTGGCCGAATGGCCCAGCGAACCGCGCTGAATGACTCACAGGCTTCACTCGGCTAGCCCAGGGGGCGACGCCGGAACAACTGAATAGACGGGAGTAGTACATGAACAAAGAGTTCGTCGACGCGCTCAACATGCTGGCAGCCGAGCGCAACCTCGACAAAGACCAACTGCTGGCGAGCCTCGAAGAGGCCCTCGAACAGGCGTTCGAGCGTAACGTCATGCCGGGCAAGCAGGTCGAGGTCGAGTTAGACACCGACACCGGCGAGATGGACATCATGGTCGTCCGCCGCGTGGTCGAGGAAGTCGAAGACCCCGACAAGGAGATCTCGCTCGCCGAGGCGCTGGAACTGGACGACGAGGTCGAGGTGGGCATGGAGATGGAGTTCCCGGTCGACCCGGAATCGTTCACTCGCATAGCCGTGCAGACCACCAAGCAGGTCATCACGCAGAAGATCCGCGAGGCCGAACGCGCCTACGTGTTCGAGGAGTACAAGGATCGCGCTGGCGACATCATGACCGGCGTCGTGAGCCGCACCGACAACAAGCGCAACGTCTTCGTGGACCTGGGCCGCGGGGAGGCCATCATGCCCTCCAAGGAGCAGATCCACGGCGAGCGCTACATGGTGGGCATGCGCCTGAAGGTGTACGTGCAGAAGGTCGAGCTGTCGCCCCGCGGGCCTTCAATCCACGTCTCGCGTGCCGCGCCCGAGCTGCTCGAGTTCCTCATGCGCCAGGAGATCCCCGAGGTGGCCGACGGCACCGTCGAGCTGAAGGCCGTGGCCCGCGAGGCCGGTCTGCGCTCCAAGGTGGCCGTAGCCTCCAACAACCCCAACGTGGACCCCATCGGCGCCTGCATCGGCCACCGCGGTAGCCGCATCCAGGCAGTAACCGCCGAGCTGCAGCGCGAACGCGTCGACATCATCCAGTGGGACGCCAACCCGCGCGAGTTCATCCGCAACGCGCTCTCCCCCGCCAAGGTCGGCAACATCGAGCTCGACACCGAAGAGAAGGCGGCGCGCGTGACCGTAGGCTCCGACCAGCTCTCGCTCGCCATCGGCAAGAGCGGCCAGAACGTGCGCCTGGCGCACAAGCTCACCGGCTACAAGATCGACCTGCAGCCGTCCGAGACAGTGAGCGACTTCGACGCCGCCATGCAGGCAGCCGCCTCGCGCCTGACCGACGCCAACCAGGTCGAGAAGGGCCACGCGGCGTTCGACGCACTGTTCGCAACGCCCACCCCGAGCGCCGAGGAAGAAGCGGCGGAAGAGGAGCAGGCTGAGAACACGGAAGCAACTGGCGGCAGCGAAACCGCCGGAGAGGGCGAACAGGCCTCCTGAGCATGAGACCCACGGCCACGAAACACGTTCCCATGCGGCGCTGCGTGGTGTGCCGCGCCTCGCTGCCTCAGGCGGAGCTGTTCCGCCTGGTACGGGAAGGTGACGCCGTGGAACTCGACCTGACGCGCAAGCTGGGCGGCCGCGGCACCTGGGTGTGCCGCAACTGCGCAGCAGCGGTCACCGAGAAGCGCTTGCGCCAGGCCTTCAAGGGCCAGGCGCCGCAGGTCGCTCAACTGCTGAGCCAAGCGCTCGCAGCCACGCCGCAGGCCGGCCACGGTGGCGCCACGCCCACCGCCACCGCCGCGGCCACCCACACAAACGGAGGCTTGAATGTCTGAGAAGGTCCGCATATATCAACTAGCCAAGGAGTTGGAGGTGGAGAGCAAGGAGCTGCTCGCCATCCTCGACGACATGGGGGTGGAGTACAAGTCACACTCCAGCACGCTCGACGCCGAAACGGCCGAAGCCGTGAAGCAGCTGGTGCAGGCCGACCAGGCCCCAGCTGCCGCCCAGCCCAAGCAGGCAGGTGCCGCTAAGCCCGCGGCCAAGACCGAGGAGGCCGCGGCCACGCCCGAGCTCCTCAGCACCGAAGAGAAGGAAGCCAAGGCCAAGGCTGGCAAGCCCAAGGCCGCCAAGGCGCCAGCCGCCACGGCCGAAGCCGCCGAGGAGGCGCCGCTGCGCGCACCCGTAGTGACCGTCATGGGTCACGTTGACCACGGCAAGACCAGCCTGCTTGACGCCATCCGCAAGACGCGCGTGGCCGAACGCGAGGCCGGCGGCATCACGCAGCACATCGGCGCGTACCAGGCCGAAACGCCCGACGGCGTGGTCACCTTCCTCGATACCCCCGGTCACGAGGCGTTCACCACCATCCGCCAGCGCGGCGCCAACGCCACCGACATAGCCGTCATCGTGGTCGCAGCCGACGACTCCGTTATGCCCCAAACGCGTGAGGCTATCGCCCACGCCAAGGCGGCCGGCGTGCCGATCGTGGTGGCCATCAACAAGGTCGACCTGCCCCAGGCTAACCCCGACAAGGTCAAACAGGACCTCATGCAGCAGGGCCTGATCCCCGAGGAGTACGGTGGCGACACCATCACGGTGGATCTCTCTGCCCGCACGGGCCAGGGCATCGACGACCTGCTCGAGATGCTCTCCCTGGTCGCGCAGCTCGAAGACCTGCGCGCCCGCAACACGGGTCCCGCCCTGGGCATCGTCATCGAGTCGGTGCTCGATAAGCGCGCCGGCGTGCTGGCCACCGTGCTGGTGCAGGAAGGCGAGCTCAAGGTCGCCGATTACATCGTGAGCGGCGAGGCGTGGGCCAAGGTCCGGCGCCTGACCGACTACACCGGCAAGACGCTCGACAAGGCCGGTCCTTCGGTGCCCGTCCAGATCCTCGGCTTCTCCACCCAGCCCACGGCAGGCGACCTGGTGGAGGCCGTGCCCGACGAAGCGGCCGCCAAGGCGCTAACGGCGCACCGCAAATCCGAACGCGAGGACGCCGAGCGCGAGGTCATCGGCCGCAAGGGCGTCACGCTGGCCGACCTGTTCGGCAAGCCCACCAAGAAGACCATCAACATCCTCCTGCGCGCCGACACCCAGGGCTCGCTCGAGGCCATCAAGGCCGTTCTGGCCAAGGAGGCCGAGAGCACCGACGAGGTCGAGGTCGAGATCATGCTCGCCGAAGTGGGCTCCCCCACCGAGTCCGACCTGCTGCTCGCCTCCACCGCCGACGCCTCGGTCATGGGCTTCGGGGTCAACGCCCCAGGCAGCGTCATCAAGTCCGCCGAACGTCAAGGCATACCGCTCAAGAGCTACAAGATCATCTACGAACTGGTCGAGGACGTGCAGCGCATGATCCGCGGTCAGATCGAGCCCGAGTTCGAGGAGCGTTCGCTGGGCCGCGCAGAAGTGCGCCAGGTCATTCACGTGCCGCGCTCCGGTAACATCGCTGGCTCCTACGTGGTCGACGGCCTCATGCGCCGCGGCGCCAAGGCG
>JBAYRM010000173.1:0-3902 GCA_041676665.1 Trueperaceae bacterium | reverse complement strand
TAGGCGTTCGACCGGAGGGTTGACCTCAGACATGCCACCATTATGCACTTGGCGCATAGTAAAACGGTAGCGGAACCCGGTACGTAAGGGCGGCCGGCGGTTTAGCCTGCGGTGCGAGGGCGCTCAGCGCCGTTGGCTAAGGGGAGCAGCATGTACTTCAAGCAGTTCTACGACACCGACCTGGCCCAGGGCAGCTACCTGATCGGCTGTCAGCAGACGGGAGAGGCGGCGGTCATCGACCCGCGCCGCGACATCGAGGTCTACCTGACCGACGCCGAGGCTAACGGTCTACGCATAACGGTCGTGACCGAGACTCACATTCACGCCGATTACCTGTCGGGCTCCCGCGAACTGGCGGCGGCAACGGGCGCCAGGCTGCTGCTGTCGGACGAGGGTGGACCCGACTGGCTCTACCCGTTCGCGCATGAGGGGCTGGTGCACGGCGCCACGTTCGACGTGGGTAACATCCGCTTCCGCGCGGTGCATACCCCGGGGCACACGCCCGAGCACATGATGTTCCTCGTCAGCGATCTGCCCCGAAGCGAGGAACCGGTGCTGGCGCTAACGGGCGACTTCGTGTTCGTGGGCGACCTGGGCCGGCCGGACCTGTTGGACGAGGCCGCCGGTTACGTAGACACCCGCTTCGAGGGCGCCAGGCGCCTGTTCACCAGCCTGCAACGGGAGTTCGTGACGCTGCCGGACCACGTGCAGGTGTGGCCCGGGCACGGGGCCGGCAGTGCCTGCGGCAAGGCGCTCGGCGCGGTGGCCAGCTCCACGGTGGGTTACGAGAAGCTCACCGCCTGGTGGGCTGGCTACGTTGAGGCGGGCGACCACGACGGTTTCATTACCGAACTGCTGGACGGCCAGCCGGACGCCCCCACGTACTTCGGGCGCATGAAGCGCCACAACCGTGAGGGACCCGCGCTGCTTGGCCGGCGCCGACCGCTGAAGGAACTCGGTGCGGACGACCTGAACGGCCACATAAACCGCGACCTGGTGTTCATAGACACCCGCACCACTCGCGAGCAGTGGGCCGCCTCGGTGCCGGGCGCGCTGGCAATCCCCGGCGGCAACTCGTTCGCAACCTACGCTTCATGGGTTATTGACCCAGAGGTGGAGCAGCGGCCGATCGTGCTGCTGGCGACCAGCGAGCAGCGCGCCGAGGAGCTACGTAACCGCCTGAGTTACGTGGGCATAGATAACGTGGTGGGTTACGTCACGAGCCTCAGCGGCCTGGAAACGGCGCCGTTGGCGCTGGTGCAGCCAGCCGAGCTGGAGGGGCTTGAGAACGCCCTGGTGCTCGACGTGCGCACCGCCACCGAGCACGCCGCCGGTCACGTGCCGGGCTCGCGCCAGCTGCACGGCGGCCGGGTTCTAAAGAACCTGAGCTCGCTGCCGCGCGGCGGGACCCTGGTGCTCAGCTGCCAGAGCGGCGGCCGCTCGCTGGCCGTTGCCAGTGCTTTGCGTAACCGCGGCTTCGGCAACGTGGTCGAGTTAGAAGGCAGCTACGACGCCTGGCTGCAGCACCACCTGAGCCTCGCTGGCGCCGAAGCCTGAACCGCTAGTCTGCCGGCAGCTCGGGGGTCAGCAGGTACGGCTCACCGTGGTGGTACAGCTCGCCATGGGTGTGCAGGTGCGCACCCTCTAGCGGCAGCGTGTAGGCGTCGGCCATCTCGTAAGCCACCACGTAACCGAGGTCGTGCAAGCTGCCCAGGGTGACGCGCGAGACGGGGGTGAGATTGTCGCCGTCCGGGTTGATGACGCGCGACGGCACCATCGACTCGTTCACGAACGTTTGCTGGTGCCAGTGGCCGCAGCCCGGGGCAACGGGCGGCTCGCCGACGCCGCCCAGGTCGTTGAACTCGCCGACCGCCAACGCGCCCTTGTAGGTGCGGGGCAGTTCGGGATCGAGCGCGGAGTCGTTGCAGTGCGTGAGACCGGGGCGCAGCAGTTGGTCTGCGCGCGCGCGCCAGATGGTGCCGATGCCCAGCACGTGACCCAGCTCGTGAATGGCTACGTGCTCAAGCGACTGGCTGGAGGTCATGAAGTCAAGGCGCCGCTGGTTCACCATCATCGAGCCGTAGTTGGGCAGCCTGCCCGACCAGGTGCAGGGCCCAGCGCGCGCGAGGGTGCTGGAGTCCTCGTCGAACAGGTACACGTACACCAGCAGGTCGTCGAACACGCCCACACCCTGAAGCTCGGGAGCGATGGTCGCGCCGTCGGGACTGATGACCGCCAGGCAGCCGTTGCGGGTGACTTCGGACGCGTCACTGTTGTCCGGGATGTCGCCCACCACCAGCTGCTCCCAGCGGTCGGCCGCCGCCCGGATCATCTCTTGTTGCGTGGTAGTGAAGGAGCCCTCCTCGAACACGAGGGTGATGTTGAAGCCCGAAACCGACCTCACGGTGTAGGAGAGCTGGGTCGAGGCTTGGCGCTCGCCCGCTATCACTTCGAGGGTTACCTCGTAGATGCCTGCCGCGCTGAACGTGTGTTCCATTACCTCTGTCGTGCCCATCAGAACGCCGTCGATCAGCCAGCGGTAGCCGGTGATGCTGCCCGTGCTGGCGCTGGCGTCGAACGTGACCGTTGCCGGGGCGGGAACGCCGTTGCTGGGTGGGTCGGCGCTGATAACTGCCACTGGTGCGGGGGGCGGGAGGATCGAGTCGACGACGCTACATGCCGCCAACAGGACCACAAGCGCGGCCAGGGGAACGCTTCTGAGGGGTCTGAGCAGGTGCACGTTAGAGCCAACCCTTCTCGCGCGCCAGGCGCGCAGCTTCGATGCGGTTGCTGGCGCCCAGTTTACTGATGGCTTCCGATAAGTAGTTGCGAACCGTACCTTCGCTGAGGCCAAGGTCCTCGGCCATGCCCGCCGTGCTGGCGCCGTCCGCGGCCAGGCGCAGCACCTGACGCTCGCGGTCGGTGAGCGGGTCCTCCTCGCCCCACGCCTCGGCGGCCAGTTCCGGGTCGATGGCGCGGCCGCCCTGCACCACGCGCCTGAGCGATTCGGCCAGCTGCCCGGCCGGGGCGTCCTTGAGGAGGTAGCCGGAGGCGCCCGCCGTGAGCGCGCGCCTTAGGTAGCCGGCGCGGGCGAAGGTGGTGAGCACCACGACCTTCGTAGCGAGCCCAGAGCGCTTGCGCTCCTCGTTCACGGCGGCGGCCAGCTCGAGCCCGGTCATCTTGGGCATCTCGATGTCGGTCACCAGCACGTCGGGCCGGTGCTCTAGTACGGCGGCCAGGCCCGCCTCGCCGTCGTGAGCCTGCGCCACCACCTGAATGTCGGGTTGCAGGTCGAGCAGCGCGGCCAGGGCGCCCAGCACCATGGACTGGTCCTCCGCGATGACCACGCGGATCACGTGGCTGCGGGCCTCTCCGCTGGTGCGATGGCCTGCTCGGCGCTGGCTTCGGTCTGCAGCGCCGCCGCCACGGGGAGGCTGACGCTGACGCGCGTGCCGGTGCGGTTAGCGCCCGCCGACGGTTGCACGCTGACGAAGCCGCCGAGCGCGCGGGCGCGTTCGCGCATGGCGCCGAGGCCGAAGCCGCCGGGCTCGTCGCTGGCTGGCTCCTGCGCCGCCACGGTGCCGCGGCCGTTGTCCTCGACCGTTAGGGTCACGAACGCCTGGTCGGCGTCGAGCGTGGCGCGGCAGGTGGTGGCGCCAGCGTGCCGCACGACGTTGGTCACGGCTTCGCGCAGCGCCAGCGCCAGCACGCCCTCGGCGGCGGGTTGCAGCTGCAGGCTGCCCACGAAGTAATCGAAGCCGATGTTGGCCGCCTCGAGCGCCAGCTTGGCGTTGGCCAGCTCGCCGGAGAAGCCGGTGACGCGGTAGCCGCGCACCACGCTGCGAACCTCGGACAGCGTGGCGCGCGAGAGGCGCTCGACGTCGCGGATCTCGCTCTCGGCC
>JBAYRM010000172.1:0-3952 GCA_041676665.1 Trueperaceae bacterium | reverse complement strand
GGCCTGGCGCCGGAGCGCCTGCTGGTAGAAGTGACCGAAACATCGGCCATACAGCCCGTGGTGGAGAAGCGGCTGGCCGAGATCCGCGCCCTGGGTGTGCGGGTAGCCATCGACGATTTCGGCTCCGGCTACTCCTCACTGGGCCGCCTGCGCTACATGCCTATCGACTTCGTGAAGCTGGACCGTTCGTTCGTGAAGGGCCTGGGCGGTAACGACATGCGGGCGCGGCTCGTCGTGCGCGCCGCCGTGGTCCTGGCGCACGGGCTGGGCGCCAAGGTGGTGGCTGAAGGCATCGAGAGCGAGGAGCAGGCCGTAGCGGCCGTGGGTGTAGGCTGCGACTACTTGCAGGGATTCCTGCTCGACCCGCCCGCCCCGGCCGGTCCGTTCGGGCGCGCGTGGCAAAGCGGTGACCTGGTCACCTGGACCGAGTTCGAACACGACTACGGCTCTGCCCCCGTGAACTGATCCAGCGCCGCAGCGGTAGCGCTGCCCACAGCCCCTCGGCCTGAGCCAATCTTCCCAACCCCAACGCAACCCCGCGCTCCTAACCTGAGCCAAGTCCGACAGGTTAGGAGCGCCGCCATGAGTGCACGTACGCCTTTAGCCCACCGCGCCAGCCCAAACGCGCTGCTCCGCGCCGCGCTGCTGCTCGGTTGCCTGCTGGTCGTCTTCGGCCCTGGCGCTCACGGCGTTGCCGCCAGCGCCGCCTGGAACGCGCAGCCGCACCCGCTCGACTCGTTGTTCGTGGTGCGCCAGACCAGCGCCAACAGCTGCGGTCCCGCCGCACTGGCCACGTTGAGCACCTGGCTCGGCGAGCCCCGCTCGGAAGCCGAGTTGGTGGCCCTCACGGCGCTGGGTCCGGCCGGCATCTCGCTTTCCGAGTTCGCCCGCCTTGCGCACCACATCGGCCTGGCGGGCACCTGGTACCGCGTCACCGCGTCCCAGCTGAACCTCGTGCCAACACCGTTCGTGGCTCACCTCGAGTCGAGCTCAGAGCAGGGCCACCTGGTGGCCGTGGCCGACGTTAGCTACGGCTACGTAGCGGTAGCCGACCCTGCGGAGGGTGCGCGCGCCCTGGCGCTCAGTTCGTTCGCCGACCGCTTCAGCGGCAGGGTCTTCGTTCTGAATCAGCTGCCATGACGCGCTTCCTACTCCCCGGACACCTTCTTTGCGCTTTCGGCAGCGCCGCCCTGTTGTCGGTGGCTGGTCGCCCTTGGGGCCTCGAACTCCTGGCGTGGGTGGCTTTCGTGCCACTGCTTGTGGCCTTGCCCTACTCCAAGTCTTGGTTAGCAGCTGCGGCGCTGACCGGCGTAGCCGCGCTGGGCGTCACCAGCCTGGGTTACGAGCCCGCCGCGGCCCTCGGGCCAGGCTGGCACACGTTCGCTGTAGTGGTGGCCGCCTTACCTTTCGCACTGGCTGGCGCAGCCGCATGGTTCGTTGCGCGCCATGGGCCGGCGGCCGCGGGCCCCTGGGCGTTAGCGCTTCTCTGGGTGGCGGCCGAGTTCGTGCCCGCACAGCCGGCTCTGCTGGGCCAATACGCGCTGCCCCTCAGCGCCATCGGGTACTCCCAGGCCGGGTTGCCAGCAATGCACTTGGCGCGCTTCGGTTCGGTTACCGCAACGAGTCTGGCCCTGCTGCTGGCCAACGCCGCCCTCGCGCAGCTGGTCACCGCCCTGATCCGCGGGCTCCGACAGCGTCAGCCGCGGCGATGGCTCGCGCCCACGGCAGTACTGGCGCTACTGGCGGGTCTGATCGGGTCGGCCTGGCTGTCAATACCGCCCCCAAGTAACGCCACGTTCGACGTAGCGGTGGTGCAACCCAACCGCCCAACGGCCGTGCTGGCGGCCGCCAGGAACGTCGAGGCCGTGCGCAATCAGATCCTCAACGAACTGTCACAACTGGTTGCCGACTCCACTGCCCTGGGCGCCAACGGCGCGGTGCCCGACCTGGTGGTGTTACCAGAGGGCGCCTGGCCCCACCACCTGCTATCGGCGGAGCCGCTCGCTTCAGTAGGCTCTCACTCCGAGGCCACCCTCCTTAAGCTTCCACCTACTCTGGTCGGCGCGCCTGGCCGCGACCCCGCGGGCGCCGCAACCAACTCCGTTTTCCTCTGGACGGGCCAAACGCTGAGCCACGTTTACGCCAAGACGCACCTGGTGCCGGTGAGCGAGGCTGGCCTCACAGCCGGCAGCGCCCCCGCACCTGTGGCGGTGCCGCTGGCTAGCGGCGGAACGCTCTCGGCAGCGCCGCTGATCTGCTACGACGTCGTTTTCCCGGCCACCGTGCGCGCAACCGTTCGCGCCGGGGCCCAACTGCTGGCCGTGCTGACCGACGGCGCCTTCGCCGCGCGCGGCCACGTTCCGTATCAACACCTTCGTCTTGCGCGGTTCCGCGCCGTCGAAAGCGGCTTGCCGCTGGCGTTCGCTTCGAACACCGGCCCCAGCGCGCTCATCGGCGGCAACGGTGCCCTGGTCGCGGTCACCAGCCGTGGCCAGGCGACTGTGCTCCGCGCACGACTTGGTGCAGGGGTCGGCCCAACTCCGTACGTGAGGTACGGCGACTGGGTCGGCGCGCTCACATGCCTGGTGTCGGCCCTGCTGATCACCAGCGCAGCTCTGAGCGCAGCGGGAAAGAGGGGAGGTGTCCTGTTCAAGCAGCCGTAGAAGTTCCCAAGCGCCCGCTCCCTAAGGAGAAACCATGAAACGCCTGATCCTCTGGACCGTGAACATGCTGTTCCTGACGCTGCTGTCCGCGGCCTCCGCCGCACCACTGACCGCTGACCTCGCAGCCCTAACCGCTGCAGAGACCAGCCGGGTAATGGCAGGCGAGTGTCCAACCTGCAACCCCAACCCTTACCCCACCATCCGCCACGAAGGCTGGGACCTCATAAAGAGCAACACCAGCTCTAAGGTGACCATCAACACGCGTCTGGTGCGGCCGTATCCAAACCCCACTCCCCACACGTCCGCGAAGCACACGGTGAGCTACTCCGATGAATGTCAGAACCGGTGGGTCAGTGGCAGCGTCTCCATCGGTAGGGGCCTCGGCATCTCCATCGGCACGACATATCACTGCAACAGGAACCAGACGCTGGAGTTCACTGTGCCGCCAGGAAAGACCGTCCTGCTGATGGAAGGCACCGACCGCTGGTACGTTACCGTGACGTACCGACACTACATTCAGTGGAGCGACGGTTACCGCGAGATCACGGGCCTGACCGAGACCTTCCGGCAGGAGAACACCGTCAAGTACCAGTACCTCCAGTGAACTGATCGGGCCGGCCCTCGGGTCGGCCCACCCCGGCTCCCTGTTCAGCAACCTGCCCCACTCAAGGAGTGTACGGAATGTCCGAGATACCCGCAGTTCGCACAATTGCTGGCGAGCCCGCCGCACACCCTAAAGGCCATGCGCACGTTCGTACCGTCCTGCTCGTCGGTTTGATCACGCTCTTTTGCCTGGGTCAGTCAGCCTGGGCGCAATCCCAAGACGCCACCGCGAACGACCCGCCCATCGTGGCCGTGCACTACCAGGACTTGTTAGCCGACGAGCCTGCCTTCATCGAGCTTTACGTACCGCCGCCCCAGATTCCGTGGACCGAGTTCAGCTACAGCGCGGCGGACTGCCTGGTTGCCCAAGGGGTACACGAAGGCGCACCCGACCAGGTGCTGGTGGTGCGCTTCGAGGTGCCAAACGAGGGCGCCTGCGGGGGCCGTATCGACCTGCTGTTCTCCGACGGCGAGTCGTCGTGGCCTGCGTCCGCAATCGTGATGGTTAACCGCTTGCCGGAACTGACCCCACTAACGGACCTCCTGACTTCTTTCAGGCCCGACCGCATGCCCATGCCGCACACCGCCGCGACGGCGTCGCCCGCCCTGGTTATCTTGCTGAGTCTCACCAACACGCACCCAGAACCTCTCAGCATCGTCGGCTTCGGGAACGACAGCGGCTTCGT
>JBAYRM010000171.1:0-4006 GCA_041676665.1 Trueperaceae bacterium | reverse complement strand
CCCAGCGCGCACAGGCGAGCACGAGGTGTCTGTTAAGTCGTGGGTGCGCGCCGACCGGGCTCACCTGGACGCGCCACTGGCCGAGGCGCTGGCAGGGTGGCTGGAGTCAGAGTGGCCTTGGCAGCGCGTGTTCAGGCACGGCCGCTAGCGGGCGCCCGTAGCGCGGTCCGCGGAAGGTAAGACCGGTGACCACCACCGAGCGTGCTTGAGGCAATGGTGAAGGCATGAAAGTCTTCGGCCAGCACGACGAGCAGACGCTCAGGCAGCTAGAGGACGTTGCCTCCCGCGCCGTGCGGGTGGCGCTCATGGCCGACGGCCACCTCGGTTACATCATGCCAATAGGCGGCGTTGCCGCTTACCGCCCGCAGGTGAGCGTGGCGGGCGCGACGAGGCGCCGCAGGCGTACCGGCGGCTACGCGACGTCATAGCCGCGCAGGGCGACACGGTGAAGGTGCTGCATTCCCTCAAACCGTTGGTGGTGGCCATGGCGGAACCCGACCGTTGGTGACGCCTGAGCTCCGCTCGGCGCTGGCACCCGTGCGAACTGCGGACTGAACGTCTTTTCATGAACAGCCGCGCTACCATTGCCGGCGTGAAACTGACCCCGGCACGCGCGTTCGCCGCGCTCTTCGCGCTTATCTTGCTCGCAGCCTGCGCCCCCACAGTCGCGGTTGAGGACACTGGCGCCAGCCTGAAGGAGTTCCAGCTCGAGCCGGTCGACCGGAGCGAGCGCTGGGTCATAGCCGTGCCGAGCTTCACCGTGGGTGCCGGCAGCGTGCGGATCGGTTCCGTGGACCTCTCGTCGGAGGGGCCGGAGTTCTACCGCGAGCTGGGTTCCGGTGTGGCCGACGTCTTCATAGCCGAGGCGTACGAGAGCCAGCAGTTCCGCATCACAGAACGCGCCGAGATCGATAAGGTGCTGTTCGAACAGGACCTGGCTCAGTCGGGCCGCGTTAACCCCGACACTGCGGCGGCAGTGGGGCGCATCGAGGGCGCCGAGTTGCTCGTACTGGGCAGCGTGTCCGAGTTCGGCGTGCAGACCACGGGCGGCGGTGGCAAGGTTCTCGGCATCTTCGGCGGCTCTGCCGAGACCGTCACGGCGCGGGTGGCGGTGGAGATCCGCTTCGTGGACACTGTGACCGCCGAGATCATGGCCATCGGTCGCGGCGTCAGCGAGGTGTCGCAACGCAACGTTTCAGTGGACGTGGCCAACGTCATGACCAACCTGCGCGTAGGGCGCACTGGCACCACCATCGTGGATTACGCGGTGCGTAACGCCATCCGGGCCGCCATCGAGAACGCGGCGCGGAGCTTGCCGGCAAAGTAAGGCGCGGGGCGACCGCGCGAACCGGTTGCGGCGGGTTCCATGGTGGAACGGTTGCAGAAGGTACGAACTCTAGGCGGTTTCAGCCACTTGGAACGTGCTGGTCAAACATGATCACGTTGCCGTCGGGGTCCTTGAGCACGATGTGGCCGATTCCGGTTCCGTCCGGCTCGGTGCGGGTGGTGATGGCCACACCTGCCTCGTCGAGGCTGGCCTGGATCTGGCGCACGTCAGTGAACGTCCCCAGCGCCTGTGCGTTCTGATCCCAGCCCGGATTGAACGTGAGGATGTTCTTCTCGAACATGCCCTGGAAGAGGCCGATGACGGTGGCGCCCGAATGCAGGATCACCCACTTGTCCGACTCATCACCGTGCATGGTCTTGAAGCCGAGCTTCTCGTAGAACTGCTTCGAAGCGGCCAGGTCTTTCACCGCCAGGCTTACCGAGAACGCACCTAACTCCATACGTGTACCTCCAAGTTATGGCCCGAGCGTGCTGCTACGAACTAGCGTAACCACGGGTGTGCCAGCCTGCGCTCCCAGTTGTCCTTGACGCCTTGAGGCAGTGGCGCGACCGGCTAGGATGACCAGCCCTTTAACGCGTCGTTGACGGCGTCCTGGCTAAGATGCCCGGCATGAACCGTGTCCTGAACGCAACTAACCGCACCGTGGCGGTGCTTCTCACCATGTTCGCCTTGCTTTCGTCCGCCTTCGCTCAGTTCGCTGAGCCTCTGGACGAGGCCGCGTTCGATGTGGCCATGTCTGAGTTCCTCGCGCTAGAGGCGGGCTTCGAGTCCGTTGACGTGGACGACCTGGAGCTCGGTTTGCTCGCCATGCTCCCTGAAACGGGTTCCGTGTTCTCTCCCACGGGCGCGCTGGACGCGCTCAGCAAGGCCGTCATGGTCGTTGAGATGCAGGAGGGGAGACTGGAGCGGAGCCGATTCCAGCTGAGCGTGCGCCTAGTGAACGTGGAGTACGCCGACTCGCCGGCGCCCAGCCAGTACCTCTTCGTAGTGGCCGACCGCTACAACATCGGCCCCGTGGTCCACGCCCAGCTCGTGGAGGAACTCGGCGCCGACGTCGTTGCGCCACTTGAGGAGTTCGGGGTGGGCCCGAACGTCAACTGGAACATCGTCATGCAGCCCGTTCAGGGCCACCAGGCCATGCTCGTGGCGGCTTCTCGCACCGTGCTGACCGACGAGGAGGCTGCGTGGAGCGCGTGCCTCAACGGCCTCTGCCTCAGCGTGGGCTGGGAGCGCGCCCCGCAGGCTTGGGAAGCCGTTGAGACCCCGGCGTTCGAGGAGCTGGCGCCCATGTTCAACCTGGCCGTTGCGGAGTGGGAACTCCTGAACCCCGAGGTCATGGCGGCTGTAGTAACCGCCGCGGCGGGCTTCGATCCGTACATGGCAGAGCTCAGCGGCCCAGAGCGCGTGATCGCCCAGCTGGTCATCGATATGAACGTCGGTCAGGACTGGTCCGTAGCGGCCGTACTGCGGCAGGGCGACCTGATGGACGACTCGCTGGCAGCCATCTGGCACATGGCGGTCGATTTTGGCTTCGTGGAGGCCCGCAGCGTAGGTGTGGCGTACGAGTGCTGGCGTGGGGATGATGCGTTCGCCCTACCTGGCAGCTACTGCCCATGATTGGGAGTGCAATTTGAAGGAGGGTGGGTTCCTTACTGCCTTATCTCCTTACATCCGTGCTACCGTAGCGCCATGAGCTCTCCAACGATTTTGGCGAAGAAGACCTCCAAGAATCAGCTGACATTGCCGAAAGAGGTGGTGAAGGAGTTCCCTGGAGTGGATTACTTCTCTGTACGTGCAGAAGGTGGGCGAATCATCCTCGAGCCCTTCCAGCAGAGCCGCGCCGAACAGGTGCGTCAGAAGCTTGCTGACCTTGGTATCGAAGAGCCGGATGTAGCGGACGCCGTTGCGTGGGCAAGGCGCAAGTAACCCGCAGGGTCGTCGTTGACACCAACGTGGCCGTTTCGGCCCTGGTGTTCAGTAAGGGACGCCTCTCTTGGCTACGGCTCGCATGGATTGAAGGCACGGTCGTGCCCGTGGTGTCCGACAAGGCTATCAAGGAGTTACTGGCGGTGCTCGCGTATCCAAAGTTCGACCTTTCGGCGAACGATATAGGCGAACTGATGGCCGACTATTTGCCGTTCGCAGAGGTATGGACCTCAGCTGTCCCTCGTTCCGGTGTTGAAGTGCCGGACGAAGATGATGAGGTGTTTGTGGACCTTGCGATTGCGGCCGAAGTGGATTTCCTCGTGACGGGTGACAGGCACCTGATTGGTCTCGGTCCTAATGTCCCAATACGAGTCGTGACGCCAGGCGAGTTAAGGGAGATTCTCGGGCACTAGGGGGTATCAGCCACTACAACTGTTCGTTAGCGGCGCGAGTTCGGAGTTCGTCTAGCCGCATCGCAAGTCCGGCCCGAGCCATGTGCGCTTTAGCCTGGGCGATGGTGTAGGTGCCGAAGTGAAAGATTGACGCGGCGAGCACCGCCGACGCATGCCCGTCACGCACGCCTTCCACCAGGTGATCCAGGTTCCCGACCCCGCCTGAGGCTATGACCGGCACGCGAACAGCGTCCGCCACGGCGCGCGTGAGCGGGATGTCGTAACCGGCCTTCGTGCCGTCGCGGTCCATGGACGTCAGCAGGATCTCGCCGGCGCCCTT
>JBAYRM010000170.1:0-4035 GCA_041676665.1 Trueperaceae bacterium | reverse complement strand
GCGGAAGATCTCGGCCATGTACGCCGCGTAACCCAGCGAGATCCCCACCACGCCGCGTGTGAGGCGCGACATGTCGATGAAGCCGCCCGTGGCGTCGCGGATGGCGCCCTGCAGCGGGAAGCCGACGTAAAGGATGACCACCAGCATGGGGATGCCGCGCAGCACGTCTACGTACAGCTCGGCCACCAGGCGCAGGGGGTGATGCCCGCTCTGCGAGGCGGCGAACGTAAGCGCCAGCCCGAAGAAGCCCAGCACCGCCAGCAGCATGGCGGGCCTTTGCAGGCTGGGTGCGAGGAACGTGGTCTCGTGAATGACCGGCATGCCGGGCGGCACTTCCGCGCTGGGGATGAAGGCGGCGCTGACCACGCCGGTCTCGATGCGCTCCAGCGCGGCCGCGGTGTCGACCACCGCCCTGACCTGCAGCGGGCCCACCGAACCTTCGTAGTCGCCCTTGGTTATGCGTTCGCTGGCAGAGGCGGGCGTGCCCTGGATGATAGCCACCCGACCGCCGCCCTCGCCGACCAGGCTGTACTCGAGCTGGGGTCTGGTGAAGAAGAACGCGGCGCCAGCCGCGAGCACCAGGCTGCCGATGAGGAAGTTGCGCAGCGTGTTGTCGCCGAGCTTCAGCATCTGCAGGCCGGCCAGGATGAGGCCCAGGATAGAGGCCACGATGTAAGCGACCACCGCCACGAAGGCGGTGGTGCCGATGCCGGGCAGGAGGAACTCCAACGCGGCCTGATAACGAACGTTGGTAGCGAATAGGTAGACGACGAACGGGAGCGCCGTCAGGAGGATCAGATAGCTTGGGCGGACGTTACGTAGAGGACCGCCGCGTCGAGGGCGCCGTGCCCGGGAGCTCACATGAACTCCCGGGCCGGTTCGGCATCTTCGCGGCGGTCCTGCACTCTGCTAGTTCCTAAGCGTTACTTAGTCGTCGAGGGGTTCGCTGAACCACTTGGCGACCAGCGCCTCGAGCGTGCCGTCGGCCTTGATGGCCGCCAGGCCAGCGTTGAGGGCGTCCACGAGCTCGTCGCCGGGCTGCACGGCGAAGCCGAGCTCCTCACCGGACTCTACGTTGCGCACGGCGGCCACGATCTCGCCAGCGTACTGCTCGACGAAGCTGTCGGCCGAGGTGTCGTCGATCATGACGCCGTCGATGTCGCCGTTGATGAGTGCGAGGATGGCGGCGTTGAAGTCGTCGTAGATCTGCAGGCGGTCGCGGCCCACGAGCTCCTCGGCGAGGATGGCGTTGGTGGTGCCGTTCTGCGAGCCGAGGATGAGGTCGCCGTTAACGAAGTCGTCGAGCGTGAGGTTGGAGTTCTCGGTGCGCACGGCGATCGCCTGGTTGACGGCGTGGTATGGGTCGGTGAACTCCACGACCTCGCCGCGCTCAGCGGTGATGGTGATGCCGGAGGCGATCATGTCGAACTCGCCGTTAGCCATGGCGGCGAAGATGCCGTCCCACGCGGTGGTCTGGAACTGCGCCACGCAGTTGATGCGCTCGCAGATGGCGTTAACGACGTCGACGTCGAAGCCGACGATGTTGCCCGCCTGATCCACCGTTTCGAAGGGCGGGTAGGTGGTGTCGGAGCCCACGATAAGGGTGCGCCCCCCAAGATCCTGGGCCATGGCGGTGCCGAACAAGGCCACCACGGCGAACGCGAGTAGGACTGAGACGATACGCTTCATGCTTCTCTCCTAAGGCTGGTGATCTGATTGATGCCCAGTGGCACGGCGGTCGGACTCACCGAGCATAAGCGCGGCGGGTGAGCTGCCGCAAGCGTGGGGGAGCCGTGTACTTCACCGCAGCTTAATGGCCGCCGTGGCCCGCGGTAAGCCCAGTCGCGGGCGCGGGCGGTAGACTCGCCGGGTGGAAAGCCCGCTCGACCTGGACGCAGGGCTCGACTCCCGCGCCGTGGACCTCGGTGCCCAGGCCGCCAAGAAGCTCGGCGAGGTGGGAATCGGCACGTACAGGCAACTGCTCGATTACCTGCCGCGCCGTTACGAGGACAGGCGCGCGTTGCCAGGCTACGAGGCGCTGGTCGACGGGCAAGTCGCCACCATCTCAGGCCGAGTGGTCAGCCGGATGGGTTCGCGCAGCCGCCGCGGCATGCACCTCATGCGGGCCAGCCTGCTCGGTCGCGATCAGCGCAAGGTCACGGCCGTCTGGTTCAACCAGCCGTGGCTGGAGAAGCAGATCTTTCCCGGACTCGAGCTGATCCTTAGCGGCAAGGTCAAACGCAGCGGCCGCAGCGCCGAGATCATGGTGCAGAGCTTCGAGGTCGACGACGACAGCGAGTCTCTGTCGTTCAACCGCATCGTGGGCATCTACAAGACTACGCAGGGCCTGTCGCAGGCGTACGTGCGCCGCGCCGCGCGCCGCCTGCTCGACGCGCTGGGCCCCATCCCGGACCACTTGCAGCGCTCGCTGCTCGAGCGCTACAGGCTCGTCTCCCTGGACCAGGCCGTGCGGCAGGCGCACTTCCCGGAGTCTGAGGAGGTGCTGCAGGCTGCCACGAGGCGCCTGAAGTTCGACGACTTCCTCTTCTTCGAACTGGCTGTGCTCAGGAGCCGCGACCCTGGCCGGGGCGGTCGCGCCTTCCGCGTCACGCAGGCGGACCTGCAGGAGTTCTACGGTTCGTTGCCGTACGAGCTGACCGACGGTCAGCAGAGAGCGCTGCAAGAGATCCTCACCGACATGCAGGCGCCTCAGCAGATGGCGCGCCTGCTGCAGGGCGACGTTGGCTCCGGCAAGACTGCGGTCGCGGCGGCCGTCATCCACGTGGCGGTGCGTAACGGAGCGCAGGCGGCCCTGATGGCCCCCACCGAGATCCTCGCGCGCCAGCACCTGGTCAACCTGCAGCGTTACCTGTTCCCGCTCGGGGTCAAGACCGAGCTGCTGACGGGCTCCATGAGCGCAGGTGAGCGCCGCACGGCCCGCGCGCGCATACTGAGCGGCGAGGCCGACCTGGCGGTCGGCACGCACGCGCTCATCCAGGAGGGCGTGGAGTTCCGCGACCTGGGTGTGGCGGTGATCGATGAGGAGCACCGCTTCGGTGTGACGCAGCGCCGCGGGCTCCTGAAGTCGGCTCCCGACGTGCTGGTCATGAGCGCCACGCCGATCCCGCGCTCGCTGGCCCTGACCACGTATGGCGACCTCGAACTCACAGTCATTCGCGGCTTGCCGCCGGGCCGCAAGCCGGTCAAGACCTCACTGGTGACCGCCGGCAAGAGGCTCGAGGTCTACCGCTTCGCCTGGCAGCAGATCAAAGATGGACGCCAGGTGTACGTCGTCACCCCGCTGATAGAGGAGAGCGAGGCGCTCGACGAGGTGCTGGCCGCCACGCGCCTGGTGGAGGACCTGCGGCAGATCCTGCCGGAAGCGGCCCGCATCGGCGTGCTTCACGGCCGCATGACAGTGGCGGAGAAGGATGAGGCCATGGCCGCGTTCAGGCGTCACGACCTCGACCTGCTGGTCTCAACCACCGTCATCGAGGTGGGTGTGGACGTGGCTAACGCCACCGTCATGATCATCGAGAACGCCGAGCGTTTCGGCCTGGCGCAGTTGCACCAGCTGCGCGGGCGCGTCGGGCGCGGCGAGCACGAGAGTCACTGCATACTGGTAGCCGGTGACGCCAGCCGCAAGACCCGCGAGCGCCTCAACATCGTGGTTAAGCACGCCGACGGTTTCGAGGTGGCCGAGATGGACCTGAAGCTCAGGGGCCCCGGCGACCTGCGCGGAACGCGCCAGTCGGGCCTGCCGGAGCTCAGCATCGGCGACCTGGTGAACGACGTTGAGATAATCGAAGAGGCGCGCGGCCTGGCGCTCAAGATGCTGGAAGCCGACCCGGACCTGGCAGCGCCGTGGGCGGCGCGCCTGCGCGATGAACTGCGCCGCCGCAGCCAGGCGGTCATGGTGAGAGAGGTCATATAGAGCTGTGAGGTTGCCTAGATGAGGTTCATCATCCGATTCGCCCTGCTGGCGCTCGTGCTGGGTCTCGCGCTCGGTCTCCTCCTCAGGCCCGCGCTTGGGCG
>JBAYRM010000169.1:0-4039 GCA_041676665.1 Trueperaceae bacterium | reverse complement strand
TTCAGCACCAAAGGCGCAGTGAAGATCGAGAGAAGGAGCCAAGCATGACGAGAGAAACCGCGGGTGGCCTGACGTGAGCAGCACGAGTTACGCCACCGAGCTGGAGTTCGCGGTCGAGACCGCCTGGCAGGCCGGGCGCGTCACCACCCGCTACTTCCAGACGGGCACCGAGGTGTTCTCGAAGGAGGACGCGTCGCCCGTAACGGCCGCTGACCGCGAGTCAGAGCAGCTCATGCGCGAGCGCATCATGCGTTACTACCCGCAGGACGGCGTGCTGGGCGAGGAGTTCGGGGAGCTGAACGCGGGCAGTAAGCGCCGCTGGATCCTAGACCCGATAGACGGCACCAAGAGCTTCGTGCACGGCGTGCCGCTCTACGGGGTGCTGCTGGCGCTCGAGGAGGATGGCGAGGCGGTGCTGGGCGTGCTGCACTTCCCCGCCCTGGCCGAGACCGTGTGGGCGGCGCGCGGCGCGGGTTGCTGGTTCGACGGTAAGCGCGCTAGTGTCTCGAACACCGCCACCGTTGAGGAGGCGCTGGTGTGCGCCACCGACGTGGAGTTCATCGAGGAACAGGGTCGCCGCGCAGCCTGGGACCGCCTGCGCCAGCGCGCCCGCCTGGCTCGCACCTGGGGCGACTGCTACGGTTACGCGTTGGTGGCCACGGGCCGGGCGGAGATCATGCTGGACCCGACCCTAGCGCCGTGGGACAGCGCGGCGCTGAAGCCCGTGCTGGAGGAGGCGGGCGGCGTGTTCACCGATTGGAACGGCGTGCCCACGCACCTGGGCGCCGGCGGGATAGCCACGAACGCGGCCCTGGCCGGCGAGGTGCGCGCGTTGCTGGGGGTGACCGGTGGCAACTGAGTCTCTCACGCTGGATGACCTGCAACGCATCGACTTCGCTAAGCAGGGTGGGCTCGTGCCGCAGGTGGCGCAGGACGCGCGCACGGGCGAGGTGCTCATGCTTGGCTACAGCAACGCTGAGGCTGTAGAGCGGTCGCTGGAAACTGGTGAACTGTGGTTCTGGTCGCGGTCACGCAACGCGCTTTGGAAGAAGGGTGAGACCAGCGGGTACACGTTGCGGGTGCTGTCGCTGCACTCGGACTGCGATGCGGATGCGCTCTTGGCCCTGGTGATCCCGACGGGTCCGACCTGCCACACTGGTACCTGGAGCTGCTTCGAGGCGCCACCCACGCTGGCGCGACTGGAACGAGTGCTGGCGGACCGGGCGGAGGCGGCTGCAGAGACGACACGTTCAGCGACCTCCCGCACGACCGCGCCCGCCTCTTACACCGTGCGCCTGCTGCAGAACGAGAACCTGCGCCTCAAGAAGTTGGGCGAAGAGGCGGTGGAGCTGGCGTTAGCGTGCACCGCGGGCGATTCGGAGCGCGCGACCGAGGAGGCCGCCGACCTCATCTATCACGCTCTGGTGGCATGCCAGGCAGTGGGTATTGGCGTAGAGCGCGTACTGGAGACGCTCGCGGGACGGCTACCCGGCGCGAAGTAACCGCGCCGCCGTCGACACCCGTTACTTCCTGAACCGCCCCCAAGCTGCCAGAATGGCTGGGTGAGCATTCTCGCGCCAGCACAGGCTTCTAGTGAGTTCCGGGTCGGCTCGGCCCACAACTACGACACGAGGACGCCACTCCGCTGGATCGTCTCGCACGTGCTGCGCTACCCAACGCTGCTGTTCGGCTTCGTGTTCGCCACGCTGGCGTTCTCCGTTTGCTCGGCGCTCATCCCGCGCGTAATAGGCATGGCGTTCGACGGTGTGACTAGCAGCGACCCGGTGGGCGCTATTACGCGCTACGCCCTCCTGCTGCTCGGCGTGGTGGTAGCGCGCGGCGCGTTCGACTTCCTGAACATCAACTCCCTCGAGCGGCTCGCGCAGCGCATCGAGCGCGACGCCCGCTCCGAGCTCACCATCAGCCTCCTCGGTAAGAGCCAGGCGTTCCACGACCGGCAGCGGGTGGGCGACGTCATGGCGCGCGCCGCCGAGGACGTGCGGTACCTGAACCTAATGTTCAGTCCCGGGGTGCAGCTCATTCTCGACAGCGCCATCAGCGTCGTAACGCCCCTCATTTTCATCGCGCTCATCTCGCCGCCTATGCTGCTCTTCCCCCTTCTCTTCGTGGTGGCGTTCGTGCTGGCGCTGCGGCGCTACATCGCGCGCCTCGATCCCGTGTCGGTCGCAATGCGCGAGTCGTTCGGGCACATGAACGCGGGACTCAACGAGTCGATCGCCGGCATCGAGCTGGTGAAGGCCGCCGCCGCGGAGCCGTTCGAGCGGCGCAAGTTCGCGCGCAACGCACGCACGTACCGCGACCACTTCGTTAAGCAGGGCGACGTGCAGGCTCGCTACCTGCCGTACCTGCTTGTGTGGGTCACGTTCGCCGCCGCGTTCGGGCACGGGCTGCTGCTGCTGGGTCAGGGCGCCCTCACGGTCGGCGAGCTCGTGGCGGTTGTCGGCCTGGTGGGCGTGCTGCGCGGGCCGGCTGACCTCTCCATCTTCACGTTCGCCACGGTGCAACTGGGCCTGGCGGGCGCGCGCCGCACGCTGGCGCTAATTAAGGAAGAGACCGAGCTAGACGAGAACCCGGCCGGCCATGCTGGCCACATGCAGGGCGACATCCGCTTCGAGAACGTGAGCTTCACCTTCCCCGGCGCAGACACCCCCACGCTGGAGGGGTTCAGCTTCCACGCCCGCGCCGGCGAAACGATCGCCATTGTGGGGCAAACCGGTTCCGGCAAGAGCACCCTTACGAAGTTGGTGAACCGCACCTTCGACGTGGACGAGGGGCGCGTGCTGGTCGACGGCGTGAACGTGCGCGAGTGGAACATGGAGTCGTTACGGCAGCAGATCAGCGTGATCGAGCAGGAGGTGTTCCTCTTCAGCCGCTCGGTGCGCGACAACATAGCCTTCGGGCTGCCCAACGCTACGGACGAGCAGGTGGTGGAGGCCGCCAAGGCGGCGCAGGCGCACGATTTCATCAGCCGACTGCCTAACGGTTACAGCACGGTCATCGGCGAGAGGGGCGCCACGCTGTCGGGTGGCCAGCGCCAGCGTCTGGCCATCGCGCGGGCGCTGTTAACGGACCCGCGCATCCTCATCCTCGACGACGCCACCAGCGCAATAGATTCCGCCACCGAGGACGAGATCCAAAAGGCAATAAACACCGTGCTACGGGGCCGCACCTCGCTGGTCATAACTCACCGGCTGTCGCAGATCAGGCGCGCCGACCGGATCATGGTGCTGGACAGGTCGCGCCTAGTGGCGCAGGGCACGCACGAGGAACTGCTTGAAAATAGTGACCTGTACGGTCGGATCTTCCAGAGGTACGAGTAATGGGCTTCGTCCTGGGCGGCCTCACCGGTGAAGATTACGACCGCAGTTACTCCGACAAGGAGTTGCTGGGGCGAATAGTCGGCTACTTCAGGCCGCATGTGATGAAGATGCTCTTCGTGGCTCTGCTCATAGCCGGTAACGCAGCCGGGTTGGCGCTGCTGCCCATCCTCACCAGCCGCGGCATCGACAGGGCATTAGAGCGCGGGGCGCAGGGGCTCGAGGTGTTCACCGACAACCTCCCGCTATTAGGGTTCATGCTGCTAGCGGCGTGCGTGGCGTGGACCTTTAACTTCCTGCGCCAGTCCATTACAGCGCGGGTGGTTGGCGACGTTGTGCTCACGCTGCGTGAGGACACTTTCGACGCGGCGGTGGAGCACGACATGTCGTTCTACGACGACTTCACCACCGGGCGCGTCGTCAGCCGGGTGTCGTCCGACACGCAGGACTTCTCGAACGTGGTGACGTTGACGCTGGGGCTCCTGTCCGAGGTCCTCATCGTAGCCATCGTCTTCACCATCCTCTTCTCCATCAACGTGCGCCTGGCGCTCGTCACTACGGCCATTGCGCCCGTCATCATCTTCGCGGCGCTGGCGTTCCGCTGGGTGGCGCGGCGCACCAGTCGGCAGGCCAAGCGCGTACGGGCCGAGGTGAACTCCAACATGCAGGAGTCCATTACCGGTATCGGCGTGGCTAAGGCC
>JBAYRM010000168.1:0-4124 GCA_041676665.1 Trueperaceae bacterium | reverse complement strand
AGGTACGGCGTGTACGCGCGGCGCCCTGATTCGGGCTCCACGAACGGCAGCGCCACCATTCCAAGCTGCGGCCCGCGCTGCTCGAAGTGCTGCACCACCTTCTCCAGGCTGCCGGCGGCGGGCCAGGCGTCGTCGTCGAGCTGCATGATTAGCTCGGCGCGCGCCATGCGCACCGCGTCCGGCAGCGCGTCGAAGCCGCGGCCCACCTCGTTACGCAGCACGCGCACGTTCGGGTGGCGGGTCAGCATCTCGCTGGTGCCGTCGCTGGAGGCGTCGTCTATCACGATCACCTCCAGCGTCGGTCCGTCGTACTCCTCCAGCTTGGTCAGCAGGTCATCCAGCAGCAGCCGGCGGCTGTGCGTGGGGATGAGGATGCTCAGCTGCGGCGTTGGGCCAGGCCCTTGCCCTGGCTCAGAAGAGCTCATCTACCCGTACGGGTGCGGTGGGCTCCACGTAAGCGGTGTCCATCTGCGCCAGCTGCAGCTTGCCGCTGATGTCGTCGTTCACACCGTGCCAGTACGTGTAGCTCTCCAGCACCCAGATGCCGCTCTCGCGCGTGCCGTTACCGCTAGCCTTAACGCCGCCGAACGGCATGTGCGCCTCGGCGCCGTTGGTGGTGTTGTTGATGCTGGTCATGCCCGCCTGGATGTTGTCCTTGAAGGCGTGCGCCCACTCGCGGTTGTTGGTGTAGATGCTGCTGCTCAGGCCGTAATCCACGGCGTTAGCGGTGGCCACGGCCTCCTCGATGCCGTTTACCTTCACCAGGTTGATGGTGGGCCCGAAGATCTCCTCCTGGAACTGCTTCATGCCCGGCTTCACGCCCTCCCACACGGTGGGCCAGCCGTACACGCCGGCGTTCGGGTCGCCAATAAAGCCCTCGGGCTTGCTGTCGTCGGTTATGCGGCCCTTGCCGTACAGCAGCGTGGCGCCGTCCTGCTCGCCCCACTCGTACTGCTTGTTCCAGCGCTCGTAGAAGCGCTCGTTGATGAAGGGGCCGTACAGCACATCCTCGGTTACGAGCGGGTCGCCTATACGGATCTTACGCACGGCTTCTAGGAAGCGGCTCTTGAACTCTTCGTAAATGGGCGCGTCGACTATGACGTTACCCGCGCTGGTGCAGCGCTGACCGCCGGTGGCGAAGGCACTGAACACGGCGCCTTGCACGGCGTTATCTAAGTCGGCGTCGCGCATCACCACCAGCGGGTTCTTGCCGCCCAGCTCGAGGGTGGGGTGTTGCAGGTTGCGGCCCGCCACCTCGCCCACGTAGCGGCCCACGGCGCTGGAGCCAGTGAACGCCATCTTGTCGAGCAGACCCTCGTCCATCATCTCGATCAGGTACTGACCGGCGGCGTCCTTACCGCCGCCGAACACCACGTTGAACACGCCGGCGGGCAGCCCGGCGCCCTGCACTATTCTGGCGAACGCGTACGAGCAGGCCGGCACGTCTTCCGACGGCTTCCACACGATGGTGTTGCCCGTCACCAGGGCGGGGATGATCTTCCAGCTCGGCACGGCGATCGGGAAGTTGCCGGCGGTCACGATGCCCACTACGCCCAGCGGGCGGCGGTAGGTGGTGAGCTCCTTGTTAGGCATCTCGCTGGGAACGGTCTGGCCGTAAAGGCGGCGCCCCTCGCTTTGGAAGAAGTAGCAGGTGTCAATCGCCTCCTGCACGTCGCCGCGCGCCTCTTTGAGGGTCTTGCCCATCTCGCGGGTAATTAGGCGCGAGAGCGACTCCTTCTCGCGTTCGATGGCCTGGCCTATGAGGCCGATGACCTGCCCGCGAATGGGGGCGGGCGTCTTGGCCCAGCTCTTGGCGGCGTCCCTGGCTGCCTGGGCGGCCTCGCGCACCTGCTCCTTGGTGGCCTCGTAGAACGAGCCCAGCACGTCGGCGGTGTTGGAGGAGTTGCGACTTTCGAAGGTGGAGGTTCCGGTTACTTCTTTGCCCCCGTACAGGTGGGGGAACGTCTTGGTTGCCATGCGGTCATTACAACATGGTGCCGCGCCGCTTCATGCCGCCCGCCGGGGCATAGCGGACCCCAGAACGTGACGAAACGTAAGACCACCGTGCTTGTCAGCGTGTCAGTCTGGTAGGTCAGACAGTATTGAGCCGCTTGGGGGCGAAGCGCGCGAAACCAGCTTTCCGAGGAGTTCGGTTCTTGTGAGCGTCGCTGCGAAACAGTCGTTACGGTTGGGCACCCTACTGGCGGTCATGGTGGCCTGCGTGCTGCTGCTGCGGGCCAGTAGCCCCGCCAACTTCGTTCTAGTTCACATTTTCTACTTCCCCATCCTGCTGGCCGCCTTCTGGTTCAGGCTGCCGGGCGGCATCATCGCGGGAGCCGTGGCGGGCCTCGCCGCCAGCCCGTTCCTGGTGGGCAGCGCCACCCCCAGCGAGTACGCCGCCGACGCGTGGACCGTGCGCGCGTTGTTCTTCGTGGGTTTCGGCCTGGCGGTGGGGTACATGTGCAACCTGCTGGCGCACCGGCAGGCGCGCCTGCGGGGCTACAACAAGCAGCTGGCGCGCACGTACGCGCGCACCCTCAAGTCGCTAGTGTTCCTGCTGGAGCACCACGACGAAGAGACCTCCACCCACTGCGAGCGCGTGGCCGCCAACGCCCTGCGGGTGGGCCAGAAGCTGGGCCTGAGTCAGGACGAGCTCGAGCTGTTGTACTGGGCGGGTTACCTGCACGACATCGGCAAGCTAGCCTCGCCCGCGCGCATGCTCCTCAAGGAGGGCCCCCTTAGCCCGGAGGAGTACGAGGTCATGAAACGCCACGCCACCATCGGCTCGCAGGCACTGAGCCACATCAGCACGGACTTCGTGCCGGTGGCCGAGGCGGTGCTTACGCACCACGAGCGTTACGACGGCAAGGGTTACCCCAAGGGCCTTGCCGGCGAGAAGATCCCGCTGTTCGGCCGCATTTTGGCCGTGGTCGACTCATTCGAGGCCATGACCAGCGACCGGCCCTACCGCAAGGCCATGAGCACGGCCGCCGCCGCCAGCATTCTGGAGGAGGAGGCCGGCAAGCAGTTCGACCCCAAGCTGGTGAGCCTCTACCTGGGCCTGCTGCGCGAGGGCAGCCTGCACACCGAGCAGCAGGACGGCGCCCGCACCGGCCTCGGCTTCCCGGATGAGTTCAGCCTCGCACCAATGCGCGAGCAGGACGATCGGTTGCCCTGGTGGCGGTGGGGGTGGTGGTGAGGGCTGTCACGACTTCCGGAGGTACCACACCTGCTCGCTGGGCCACGAGGCCGCCCACTCGTCGCTAACGAAGAACCGTTCGTTGCCGGTAACCTCGCGCGGGCGCGGCTCCTTGAACCCTTCGATTGCGAAGCCAGTGCTGAGGAACAGTTCGGTCCACGCTTGAAAGGTGAGGTTGAACTCGACCCCGCCCGGGTCGACCTCCACGTCTGACCAGTCGATTCGGTGCGTGCCGAAGTACGGCCGCTGCAGCTCGCGCACCACCTTGCTGCCGTCGGGTGGGCTGAACATGGGCACGACCGGGTGGTTGCCTAGGAACCTTAGGCGCCCGCCGGGTCTCAATAGGCGGTATGCCTCCGGGATCCACACGTACGGGTCGCACCAGATGGCGGCGCCGTACTCGCTGATAGCGAAGTCGAAGCTTTGATCGGCGAACGGGGTGCTTTCGGCGTTCCCGTGCACCAGTTCAACGTCGGCGCCGTGCCTCTCAGCCAAGCGCCGGGCAGTGGCGAGTTGCTCCTCCGACACGTCGATGCCAGTGACCCTGGCGCCGCGGCGCGCCATCCAGCCCGACACGTACCCCGTGCCGCAACCCAACTCCACGGCGTTCATGCCGCGCATGTCGGCCGGCAGCAGGCGCAACTCGCTCTCGGGCACGCCCCAGATGCCCCAACTGGGCTCTTGGGCAGCCCAGGCGCGCTCGCCGGCGGCAACCCAGTCGTGTGCGCGGCTGTTCCAGTAACTCCGGTTGGTGGCAACGTGCTCGTTGGCTCGGCTCATGGCGCCGCCGATACTACCGCCCTCGGTCGGTAGGCAGTGGTGCGCCTCCGGCCCCGTATCCTTGCCCCTTGCGCAATGTTGCAGTTCGTGCAATCCTTCACCGCGTGCAAGAGCAAGAGCCCATCGGACTTAGAGAACGCAAGGT
>JBAYRM010000167.1:0-4143 GCA_041676665.1 Trueperaceae bacterium | reverse complement strand
GCCGCCTTCGCCATGATCGAGTCCGACCGCCTCGAGCAGGCGGAGCACCTGCTGTCGGAAGTGGTTACCGATCCGTCGTACTCGTACCGCGGCGAGGCGCTGGCAGACTTAGCCGACGTCTACCTCAGGCGCGGCGACCTCGACGGGGCAGCCAACCTCGCCCAGCAGGCCCTCGAGCTCGGCGCGACAGCGCCCGCCTGCATCACCCTCGGCAGCGTGGCGTTCGAGTACTTCAGGCTCGAGGAGGCCACCTCCTGGTACGAACAGGCGGCCAGCGCCAGCCAGCCAGGCGACCCGTTCTGGGTGGCGGCGCAGCAGATGCTGGCCGACGTCTACTCCCAGATGGGGCACGAGTACGCTCCCAGGTTGTTGCAGCACGCTAAGGCGGCCCTGGATTACACCGAGCCAGGCAGCGAATGGTACATCCCCCTGAAGCAGTACGTGGACGACGCCAAGCTGCGGCTAGGCGGCTTCGAGCGCGTTCTCAACTGAGCCGCGGAACGCCGCCGCAGTGGAAGGCCTTCTCATCACCGAGCAGTTACGCCTGCTGGCTGACCGCCTGCCGAGCGAGAGGCTGCCGTGGCGCTTCCCGGACGACCGCACGGCGGTGCTCCCCCTCGTCGGCGAGCTGTCGCTAACTATCTCTTCGAGGCCGCCGAACCCTTACGTCAGGGTGGCGGCCGGCGCGCCAGCTGCCGCGCGGCCACGCACGCCCTTCCAGGAGCAGCTGCTCGCCCGTGCGGGGGGCCGCCTCTTGAGCGCGAGTCAGCCGGGCCTGGACCGTGTTCTCAGGCTCTCGTTCGCGGGGGAGGAAGGGTTCGTGCCGACCCCGCCCGTAGAGCTGGTGGCCGAACTCACCGGGCGTAACGCCAACCTGATCCTGCTGACGGAAGGTGACGTTATAGCGGGGGTGGAACGGCAGGTGCTGGCCGAACGCAACCGCTACCGCGAGCTGAAGATCGGTGCGCCCTACGTTCCGCCGCCGCCTTACAACAAGCTCGATCCCCGGACGGCCAGCGACGAGGAACTGGCGGCCGCGCTGGCGGGCGGGGCAACCTCGCAGCTCGGGCGCGTGCTCGACGGCGTTGGCCCGCAGCTCGCGGCGGCGTTCCTCGCCGCGCTGGAGGCGGAGGCGGGGGAGGACGCCGACAACGCGCGCGAGGAGCGAGCGGTGGCCCTCGTGAGGCAGTTGGTTGAGGCGCCGGCCGCCTTCCTGGCGCGCCACGGCAGCACGGGCAGTCAGGCGGAGCTGCAGAAGAGCGACCGGCGGCAGCGGCGGCTGGCCGCCGTAACGGCCGCGGTGTCACGCGAGCTCAAGCTCGCGCGCCGGCGGCTGGCGGACGGCGACAGGGCCCTGGCTGGCTTGGCAGAAGCGCAGGCCCTCAGGAGCGAGGCCGACCTGCTACTGGCCTTCGCCCGGCAGGTCGAGCCCGCGGCTGCCGAGGTGCGGCTCACTGGCTTCGACGGCGCCGACGTGCTGCTGACTCTCGACCCGCGTCTTGACGCGGCGGCTAACGCTCGCGCGCGCTACGACCAGGCGCGGCGCAGAGAGGCTCGCGCTGAACGCGCCGCCGCGCAGCGCGGCACCCTGACCGAAACAGTTTCAGCCTTGGAGGCGCGACTGGCTGCGTTGCCCGACGCCTCCGACGCGGAGCTAACGCGCCTGGCGGGCGCGCTGGTGGAGCAGCGCCGCAGCGAGCAGCGCGGCTCGAGTGCGCCAGGCATTCGCTTCCGTGGCCCGCACGGCTTCGAGGTGGTGGTGGGCCGCAACGCGCGCGACAACGACAAGGTCACCTTCGGCGTCGGGCGCTCGCTCGACGTGTGGCTGCACGTGCAGGGTTTCCGCGGCTCCCACGTGATCATCCGCTCCGGGGGCAAGGAGGTCCCGTTCGATACGCTCCTGTTCGCGGCGCGCCTGGCGGCCGGCTACTCCGAGGCGTTCAGGGAGGACAGCGTGCCGGTGGATTACACGACCCGCAAACACGTGTGGAAGGTCAAGGGGGGCGCGCCGGGAGCCGTGAACTTCACCCAGCACAAGACCGTGTTCGTGAGGCCCGCGCGGGACGACGCCGGCGCGGCGGGGGAGTAACCAGCAGGGCGCCGAGCTGCTCTAATGTGGCGCCCTGCTCAGGTGCTCAGGCTGCCTGACCCGCGGAGCCAAACACGCGCATGCGCTCGGCCACAACGCTCTTCATCTCGGCGCGGGCGGGGCCCAGGACCTTGCGCGGGTCGAACTCCTTAGGGTTGGCGTTCAGCGCTTCACGCACCGCGGTGGTCATTGCCAGGCGCAGGTCGGTGTCGGTGTTGATCTTGGCTATCCCCTGGGTCACGGCCCGGCGCACGTCATCCTCGTGGATGCCCACGGCGTCCTTCAACTCGCCACCGGCAGCCACGAAGCGGGCCACCAGCTCGGCAGGCACGCCCGACGCCCCGTGCATGACCAGCGGTGCCGGGACGCGGGCGGCGATGGCCGCTATGCGTTCGTGGTCGATGTACGGCCGTCCCTTACCCTTGTTGGCGCCGTGCGAAGTGCCGATGGCTACCGCCAGGTAGTCGGCGCCGCTACTCTGCATGAAACGCTCGGCTTCGTCGGGGTCGGTGAGGGTGGCCTCGTCCGCGCTCACGACCACGTGCTCCTCGATGCCGCCCAGTCGGCCGATCTCGGCCTCCACAGTTACGCCAGCTGCATGAGCCGCCTCTACCACCCGGCGCGTTTCGCGCACGTTGGTGGCCTCGTCCTCGTGCGACATGTCGATCATGACGGAGGTGAAGCCGAGCTCGATGGCCCTAACGCACGACTCGTAGCTCGAGCCGTGATCGAGGTGAACAGCCACGGGCACGCTGGCGCTCTCGCCCAGGTGACGCACCACGGCCATCAGAGCAGCGCCGCCGTATTTGAGGCCGCCTTCCGACAGCGCCACGATGACGGGGCTGCGGGTCTCTTCAGCCGCCTCCACGATGGCCTGGGTGATCTCCATGTTGTTGGTGTTGAAGGCGCCCACGCCGTAATGGCCTGCGCGCGCTGCGCTGAGGATCTCGAGTCCGGTTACGAGTGACATGGGCCGAGTATACGCGCGCCGGTGCGGCGCCAGTTACGCGCTGCGCGCCCTTTCGCTCAACTGGTTAGGCGCCGCGCAGGCGGCGGCCAGCGCCAAGGCTACTCCGCTTCGCTGTCCTCGCTCTTGGCTGCCCTGGGCGGCAGAGGCGGGGTGGCTGTGCGGCCGCTCACGAAGCCTGCCAGGGCCGCTGCGAACAGGGCTACCAGCACCGACGCCGGTTGGGCGGGGTCGAGGAACACGAGCGCCGCCAGAAGGATGAGAGATGACGCTATGCGACCGCCGACCGAACGCGCCCGGTTCTCCGGCTGGTTGGCTCTGAGCGCCATGACGTGAACCACCATGAAGGTGATGGCGAGGATTATGAAGTACACCCAGATGGGTATGGCGGCTAGGAACGTCATTCGACCTCCGGTAGCAGGCGTGCGGCGCCGCGCGCCGCGGCGCAACTGGCTGTGACCGCGTCGGCCACGCGCCAGTTGGACTTGTCGCGGTCGCCTACCAGGTTACTCACTCCGCGCACCTGGTACAGCGGAACGTGCAGTGCGGCCGCCACCTGCGCCACCGCTGCGCCCTCCATGGACTCCACCGCCACGCCGTGCCTGGCGGTCAGTAGCCGCGCGGTGGCCGCGTCGGCGGTGACCGCCTCGGCGGTGCCGAAGTGGGCGGCCGGCAGGGCCAACCGCCGCGCCACTGCCAACGCTCCGGACGCCAGTTCGATGCGGTTGTAGGTTGGTGCCGCCCGGCGCGCGGTAGGGGGGAGCAGGGGGAAGCCGATGCTCTCCACGCCCTGCCAGCTCGCGCCGTGCCCGACGCCCGTATCGACGTGCGTGTCGCTCAGCGCGAAGACCGCCTGCCCCGGCTGCAGGTCGTGGCCGGGGTAGGCTCCGCCGATGCCCACCAGCAGCACGGCGCGGGGACGGAACGCCGTTAGCGCCAACGCTGTCAGGGCGGCGGCGTTGACCTTACCCACGCCGGTGGCTAGCGCCACGCAACCCTTCCCCTCGAGGTACCCGCGCCTGGCGCGCCAGCCTGGCGGCAGCTCCGGCGCGCTCGCAACGACCTCGAAGGCCGCGGTCAGCGGCTC
>JBAYRM010000166.1:0-4145 GCA_041676665.1 Trueperaceae bacterium | reverse complement strand
GACCCACCTGCTGGCCTCGGCCTACGCGGCCGCCGACAGCGCAGCCAAGCGTTACCTCAGCTTCCAGGAACTCGTGTACCTGATCGGCGTGATGGGAATGCCGAGAGCCAGGGACGAGCTGGCGACCGCCGAGCTCATCTGCATAGACGAGTTCGAGCTGGACGATCCCGGCAACACGCTCATTGTCAAAACGTTCCTCGCCGCCCTGCTGGCCAACGGTGGGGCTGTGGTGACCACCTCCAACACGCCGCCCGAGGCGCAGGGGCAAGGGCGCTTCAACGCCGACGACTTCCGGCGCGAGATCCAGTCGGTGGCAGCCAACTTCGAGGTCATCCGGGTGGACGGACCGGACTACCGGCATAGGAGCAACCTGGGCGACTGGCTCAGCGTGGAGCACTTGCGCCACCTACGGCAGACCGAGCCCTCACCCGCGCCGCGCCTGGCGCTAACCTGGGACGAGCTGTTCGAACTGCTGCGGGGCATCCACCCAACACGCGTCGGCGGTGTACTCACGCAAGTAGGCACCGTCTACCTGGAGGGCGCCAGGAGCATCTCCTCCATCAACGACGCGCTGAGGTTCGTACATTTCGTCGACAAGGGCTACGACCTGGGGGTGACGCTCAGGGCGTCGGGTCATGGTGCCCTGGTCGACCTGTTCGACGCCTCGTACCGCGACGGCGCCTACGCCAAGAAGCACTACCGCTGCCTCTCACGCCTGTCGGAGATGCTGGCTGAAGCGCCAGCCCCTAAGAGCGAGACGCTGAACCGTCCGGCGCTAACTTAGCCCGCTGCAACTAACGTGGCGGCTTCAACCGCCCGGAGCCTGCAGCGCTGTCAGCCACTCAGCCAAGTCGTCGGCCAGCGCTGCGCTGGCACCCGGCGCGCCCATGCGCTCGGCGCCCGCCGCGGCCGCCAGCTCGCGCACCCGCTCGTCGGTGAGGGCCCGCTCCAGCTGCCGCGCTACCGCCCCGGGAGTGCTGTCGCTCAGGAGCAGGCCGTTGCCCAGCAGACGCGCCTGGTTGGCTAGGTACTCGCGTCCGAACAGCGGCGGCACCTCGAAAGCGACCACCGGCAACCCCACGCCCACGGCCTGCTCGTTGGCGGTCCCGGCGGTTCCCAACGCGGCGTGGGCCGAGGCCAGCACCGCCGCGAAGCGGCCCCGCAGCCACCACACGCGCCGGGCGCCGTCGAAGCTGCGCCAGGCGGCCAGCAGCCCCTCTAGCTCGGGCGCCTCCTCGTCTGCCAGCCAGCCTTCGGAAGGCTCCGGCACGCGCTCATGCGTCCACGCCACCAACCCCAGCGTCGGCCGCGCCAGCAGCAGGGCGGCGAGCATGACCCGCACGCTGCCAGCCGCCTGCTCACGGGAACCGGGCAGCAGCGCTACCGCCGGCCGCACGTTCGCTGGCCGCGGCCCGAGGTCGGCGCGTAGCGGCGCCACGTCAAGGCCGTCCATCATCGGGTTCCCCAGGTACGTGGCGCCCCTCACCCCGCGACCTTCGAGGTAGGCGGCCGTGGCGGCGTCACGGGTGTACACCCGCTTAGCGCGCCGCAGAAGGAACAGCTCGGGTCCGCGGAAGCGCTCCATGAAGAAGCGCAGCGGCGAGCGCGAGCCCTGCTCCGAGAGGTGATGCACCGACACCAGCGGTTGCAGCACCCGCCTGGGCGCCCTGACCAGGCTCGCGTGCATCTGGCCGTACACGTCGCCCACCACCAGAACCGCGTCCGGGCGCCGCCTGCGCAGGTAGGCGGCCTGGCTGAGCGTGAGGCCCAGCAGGCCAGCCTTCAGGTCGCGCCAGATGAGCAGCGGGTGGTGCATGGTGAAACCGTCCGACGGCAGGCGCCTGACCGGGCCCCGCACGGTCAGGCCCGCCCGCTCGAGTTGCGCTCCGGTACCCACTAGCGGGAAAGCCTCTATGTTCAGGCTGGGCAGCCTGCCTTGCAGGGCTTCACCCAGCCGCGCCGCGATGAAGTCCTCACCGTGACCGTTGGAGATGATCAGCAGGCTCAGCACCTCGTCACCGGGGCGCGTAGTGGTCGGCGGCCACCGTTAACGCCTCAGGGCTCCTCGGGCGGCAGGCTCGGCAACGGCCCCTCGCCCCAGCCCAGCTTGTGCCGCAGCACGTCGAAGGCGCTGCGGCGCCCGGTCGAAAGCAGGCACAGGCCGCGCTGCGCCGCGGTGAGCACGATGCGGTCGCCCACCTGCAGGTCGACGCGCTCCTGACCGTCGATAACCATGGCGATCTCGTCCGAGCGGCTCAGGACCTCGAGGCCTATGCTCGAGTCGCCCGGCAGCACTATGGGCCGGTTGGTGAGCGAGTGCGGAGCTACCGGCGTGACCACCAGAGCGCTCATGCGGTGATCGAGGATGGGGCCGCCCAGCGAGAGCGAGTAAGCGGTGGAACCGACCGGGGTGGAGACCACCACGCCGTCGGCGCGGTACTCGGTCGCGTAGGCGCCGTCCACCCGCATGCGAACGCGCACCAGGCGCGTCATGACCCCCTGCGAGAGCATGACGTCGTTCAGCGCCAGGTAGCGTTCCTGGCGGCCAGCCAGGCGCACAGCCAGCATCATCTTCTCCAGCACGGGCCACTGAGGAGCGCGGTCGCCCTGCACGTACGCTAGTGCCTCGTCGGCACCGAACTCCGCCAGGAAGCCTAGCTTGCCCAGGTTCACGCCCATTACCGGCGTGCCGGCGCCCGCCAGGCGGCGCCCGACGGCTAACAGCGTGCCGTCGCCGCCCACCGACATCACCAGGTCGGCGCCTTCCGCCAACGCCACGAGGTCAGCGGAGCCGCCCAGGTCCAACTCGACCAAGACGCCGCGCTGCCGCATCAGTTCGGCCAACTCTGAAGCCAGCGGGTGCGCCTCCGGCTTGTGAAGCGTGCTGGCCACCACCACCTTCCTGAGGTTAGCGGCCGGGGTGGCGAACGTGCGGTTAGCGAAGCTCATTGCGTCTTGACGCCTCCTGGCAGGGCCGCCTGCACCCGGCTCAGCACCTCGTCTACGACCTGACCGAGCGTCAGCTCGCCCGTGTCTATGAACAGCGCGTCCGGCGCCGGCGCCGACTGCTGCGCGTCTTGCTCATCGCGCTTACGCAGCCGCTCCGCGATCTGCCTCAGCTCTCCGCTGCGTTCACCTGCGCGGCGCGAGGCGCGGATCTCGGGGTCGGCCGTGAGGAAGAACTTGACGCGCGCGTGCGGAAACACTGCCGTGCCCATGTCGCGCCCGTCGATAACGAACGAGCCCTGCACCTCGCGCAGGCGCTCCGTGACCCAGGAGCGCACCTTGGGGTGCCGCGCCACGGTCGATACCGCCACGTCGATCGCGTCGGTGTTCAGCTCCTCTGTCACGTCGGTACCGTCGATGCTGACGCGGTTACCGTGCGCGTCGGCGTGCAGCGTGACCTGGTGCTGCCCCAGCAACTGCACGACGGCGTCCTCGTCTGCGAGGTCGAAGTTGGGCTCGATAGCCGCCAGCGTCGCGGCGCGGTACAGTAGGCCGCTAGATACGTACGCCACGCCGAGACGACGGGCCAGCAGCCGCGCCACGCTGGACTTGCCCGACGCGGCGGGACCGTCGATGGTGATGACCAAATGCTCTGGATCCGCCACCGCGCTCATGCGAGCCTCCCACCGAGCAGGCCAAGGAAGTCAGTGAAGAAGCCGGGATAAGTCTTGGCCACCACCCCGGGGTCGTCGAGCACCACGTTGGGGATCCTGGCACCCGCCACCGCCAGCGCCATCGCCATGCGGTGATCGCCGTAAGTGCTCAGGACCACCGGACTGCGCGGTTCGCCCCTGAGCGGGTGAACGGTGAGCTCGTCATCGCCCTCCTCCACCACCGCACCGAGCCGCGTGAGCTCGGTGGCCATGGCGGCCAGCCTGTCGGTCTCCTTGATGCGCAGGTTGCCGATACCCACGATGCGAACGGGAGCGTCGGCGAACAGCGCCACAACCGCAAGCGTCTGCGCCTGGTCTGGCATGTCGTTTAGGTCGAAGCGCCCACCCCCTCTTAGCCTGCCGCCCGGCGGACCAGCGACCGTGACCTGGTTCTGACACCACTCCACGCTGGCGCCCATCTCCTCCAGCACCGCCGCTAAGCGCGCGTCGCCCTGCACCGTGCCGCGGCCCAGGTTGCTGACCGTG
>JBAYRM010000165.1:0-4167 GCA_041676665.1 Trueperaceae bacterium | reverse complement strand
GGCATACACAGGACGCTTGGCCCCGGAACTTTCACGGTTCCGGGGCTACAATGTTCGGGGTGTACAGACGTGCCCACGTAGACGCTCACCCTACGGTTCTACTCACTCAGGAGGCTTGACCAACATGAAAATCGGCATCAACGGCTTCGGACGCATCGGCCGCCTTATCTTCCGCATCGCTCACGAGCGGGGCCACGAGGTCGTGCTCGTGAACGACCTCACGGGCAACGAGACCCTCGCCACGCTCCTCAAGTACGACTCCAACTTCGGGCCGTTCAAGGGCGAGGTCAGCTACGACGACGACAACATCATCGTCGACGGCCGCACCGTAGCCGCCACCGAGCACCGCAACCCGGCCGACATCCCCTGGGGCGAGCACGGCGTCGACATCGTGGTCGAGTCCACCGGCATCTTCCGCAAGCGCGAGCAGGCCATGGCGCACATCAACGGCGGCGCCAAGAAGGTGCTCATCAGCGCTCCCTCACCCGACGCTGACTTCGACATCATGGTCGGCGTGAACGAGGACCAGTACGACTCTTCCAAGCACCAGATCCTCTCCAACGCCTCGTGCACCACCAACTCGCTGGCAGCGGTCATGAAACTCCTCGACGAGGAGTTCGGCATCGAGCAGGCCATGATGACCACGGTCCACAGCTACACCAACGACCAGAGCATCCTCGACGCGCCGCACTCCGACCTGCGCCGCGCCCGCAACGCCGCCACCAACATCATCCCTACCAGCACCGGCGCCGCCAAGGCCGTGGGCAAGGTGCTGCCGCAGCTGAACGGCGTGTTCGACGGCACCTCGCTGCGCGTCCCGACCCCGGTGGGCTCCATCTCCGACGTCACCGCGCTCTTCAAGCGCGAAGCGACCGCTGCCCAGATCAACGCCGCCATCGAGAAGGCCGCTAACGGCCACCTAAAGGGCGTAGTGCGCTTCACTACCGACCCCATCGTGTCGTCCGACATCGTAGGCGACCCGCACTCGGCCATAGTCGACGGCCTGCTCACCAGCACCATGGGCAAGATGGCCAAGTTCTTCATCTGGTACGACAACGAGTACGGCTTCTCCAACCGCATGGTCGACGTGATCGAGATCATGGCCGAGGACCTCTGAGGCAGCGCGTGAGCAGCGCCGGCGCCGCATTCCGCACGCTCGATCAGCTGACGGCCGAGCACGACCTGCGCGGTAAGCGCGTGCTGGTGAGGGTCGACTTCAACGTGCCGCTCGTCTCAGGCGAGAGCGGCCTGCAGGTCGGGGACGACACGCGCGTCCGCGCCGCCCTTCCCACTGTTCGAACGCTGCTGGATGCCGGCAGCACCATCTTCCTCATCAGCCACCTCGGGCGCCCGAAAGGCGCGCCCGAGGACGCTTTTCGCATGGGCCCTGTAGCCGCCCGGCTGGCGGAACTGCTGGGCCAGGAGGTGCGCTACCTGGCGGTCGACGGCCCGGTCAGCGCAGAGCAGCAGAGCTTCGTGGCGGCGGCGCCTCCGGGCAGCGTGACCCTGCTGGAGAACAGCCGCTTCGACGCCCGCGAGACCAAGAACGACCCCGAGATGGCGCGCATCCTCGCGTCGTACGCGGACTACTACGTGAACGACGCGTTCGGAGCGGCGCACCGCGCTCACGCCACGACCGAAGCCGTGGCGCACCTGCTACCCAGCGCCGCAGGCGCGCTCATGAGCGCGGAGCTCACCGCGCTTAGGCGCCTGACCGACCGCCCGGAACGCCCCTTCGTGGTGGTGCTGGGCGGCGCCAAGGTGTCCGACAAGCTGGGCGTGATCGAGAGCCTGCTGGAGCAGGCAGACGCCATCATCATCGGCGGCGCAATGGCGTACACGTTCGAACTGGCGCGGGGCGGGCGCGTGGGCCGGTCGCTGGTCGAGCCCGACCTGGTCGACACCGCCAAGCGCATCCTGGATAACGCCGCCGAACGCGGCGTTGAGCTGCTGTTGCCAGCCGACTCGCTCTGCGCTCAGGAACTGGCCGCCGGGGTCGAGACGCGCGTCTTCCCCACCGGCAACATCCCAGCTGACTGGCTCGGCCTCGACGTCGGCCCGGCCGCGGTCGAAGAGTTCAGCCGCGTCCTGGAGGGCGCCAGGACCGTCTTCTGGAACGGGCCCCTAGGCGTGTTCGAGACGCCGCCCTTCGACACCGGCACCACCGCCATCGCCACCCTCGTCGCGAGCCTCGACGCCTACACGGTGGTCGGCGGCGGCGACTCGATCGCCGCACTGGCGCAGACAGGCATGCAAGACAGAATCGATCACGTTTCGACGGGCGGTGGCGCCTCCCTCGAGTTCGTTGAAGGCGTAGAACTGCCCGGCGTTACCGCCCTGGAGGCGAACTGACCCTTGGGAGCTCCCGAGCTCTTCCATCTCGACAAACAACGTTTCGGGGCTAACCAGCCCGGCCTTAAAGCCGACGTGGCTAACCTCAGCGGCGACTACACCTACCTCACCAGCGGCTACTACGCCTCGCTGGACGCCGAACAGTCCGGGCTGACCGTACTGCCCACCACGGCTGAGGCGCTCGACGCCTACGTGGTGGCTATCGCCATGGAGAAGGCCGTCCTGGCTGGCCTGGCGGTGCCCGAGTACCAGATAGTGACGGACCGCTTCCCACCGCCGCCCATGCTGGCCTACCCCATCAACCCGTTCACGCTGACCGGCCAGCTGCTGCTCGACGACGCGGCCGTGGAAGCGCACCGCAAGGGCCTCACCTACACCGGCAAGTACGCGGTGCTGGCGCAAACCCTGCCCGCCGACTACCGGCTCGACGTGCTGCGCCTGGTACTCGGGCGCTCGCTGATACCGCAGTACGAGGAGTACGGCGCCCAGCTGTTCGAGCTGTTCCGGCTGCCGCTCATGCGCGTGAAGGTCATCGTTACGCCGAAGGAGTTCCAGCTCTCGGCCATCGAACCGTTGCCGTTCGGGCAACTCAGTCAGGACGAACGACAGCTGCTGAACGGCATGGGCACATGGCGCGCCTAGCGGTCTTCACGGAGCGCTACACCATCCGTTCGAGCGTCGAGCTCACCGCGCTGACGAACTTCCGGCTCGCGGCGTTCGAACTGGGTCACGACCTCGACTTCCTGTTCAAGAACGAGCTCAAGTACATCCGCAACTACGACGGCATCCTCATCCGTGCACTGACCGACCCGCTCAACACCAGCTACGTGGTGGCGCGCCACGCGGAGGTGCTCGGCAAGCGCGTGCTGGACCACTCCAGCGCCATCCTCATCTGTTGCGACAAGGTCAACATGTACAAGCGCCTGGCGAGCCGTGAGGTGCCTATCCCTGACACCCGCTACGTGGCGGAGGAAGACCTGACCGCCTTCACCGCCGTGAGGTTGTTCGAGGAGTTAGGCACGCCGCTGGTTCTCAAGGCGCCCAACTCGAGCTTCAGCGCCTACGTCGACCGTGTGACCACGCCGGAGGAGTTCGTGAAGACCGGCCGGCGCTTCCTCAGGCGCGCCGACCTGATCGTGGTGCAGCAGTACCTGCCGTCCGACTTCGACTGGCGCGTGATCACGCTGGCGGGCCGCGTGCTGGCCGTGGTCAAGTACGCCTTCGCGCCCGCCCAGTGGAAGCTCATGGACCGCACCGCCGAGGGCGAGTGGGCCAACGTCATCGGCGTGGACCCGGCCACGGCTCATCCGCGCCTGCTGAGTACGGCACTGGCCGCCAGCAACGCCATCGGGCAGAGCCTCTACGGCGTCGACCTGAAGGAGATCGACGGCGAGTACTACGTGATAGAGGTGAACGACAACCCGACCATCGCCGCGGGTGAGGAGGACCAGTCGAGCCCAGGCATCTACAGCGAGATCATCAAGTATCTGGCGACCGGTGAGTGACGCTGCCCCAGCGCTCGACCAGCACCAGCGCCGCCGGCGCCCCGTGAGCCGAGTGGCTGGCGGCGTCGAAGCGCCCACGTTTTAGGGCCAGATGGACGTTGTCGGTTCGGTCGGAGCTGGCGGCCAGTTCGGGGTCGTGAAGGTACAGGTGGTCGTCGTCGAAGCCGGTGATGACCACCCAGCGCCCCGCGCCCGGCTCGGCGCCCTGCTCCAGCCCTAACCCCGCGAGGAGCGCCAGGCCGATGCCCCCCTCGGCCAGTCCCTCCGCCACGTCGGCGTGCCCGAAGTCGCGCGCCTCCACCTTCCCTCC
>JBAYRM010000164.1:0-4219 GCA_041676665.1 Trueperaceae bacterium | reverse complement strand
TTCACCTCGTTCGACCCCAGCCGCGCCGACCCGCTCAACCGCCTGCTCCCGCCCTCACAAGAGCACCTGCTGGGCACCGATAGGCTCGGGCGCGACGTCTTCACGCGCGTGTTCTACGGCGGGCAGCCCTCGCTGATCGTGGGACTGCTGGTGGCCGTCATAACTACGGTCATAGGCGGCATCATCGGGCTACTGGCGGCGTTCACGCGCTTCGACAACGCCATCATGCGCGTCATGGACGGCTTCATGGCGTTCCCCGCCATCATCCTGGCGCTAGGCCTAATCGCAGCGCTGGGCTCCAGCCTCACGAACGTGGTGGTGGCGCTTTCCATCGTGTACGTGCCGCGCGTGGCACGCGTTATGCGCGGCGCCGCGCTCATCCCCAAGGCGGCCGTTTACACCGAGGCCGCCCGCGGCCTGGGTGCCAGCCTGCCGCGCATAATCTTCCGGCACGCGCTGCCCAACTGCGTGGCGCCCGCCATCGTGCAGGCCACCTTCATCGTGGCGCACGCCATCCAGATCGAGGCCACCCTTAGCTTCCTTGGGGTGGGCATGCCGCCCAGCATCGCCAGCTGGGGCAACATCTTGCAGGAGAGCCGCCAGGTGCTCAGGCAGGCGCCCTGGATAGGCGTCTCCGCCGGCCTGGCGGTCATGTTCACCGTGCTCACGCTCAACGTGCTGGGCGACGCCCTGCGCGACTACCTCGACCCCAAGCTGCGCGGAGCTGGCGACCGATGACCCGCCCCGCTGCTCAACGTCCCCTTCGGAGGAACCGCAGATGACCGACTCAGCAGGCACGTTACCGACCGCCGTAGCCATGATCGGCCTGGGCGAGGCCGGCAGGGCCATCGCCACCGACCTCGTGGCGCTGGGTGTTCGCGTGGTCGGCTGGGACCCGGTCGTCAAGCAGGTGGACGGCGTGCTCGTGACCGCCACCGCGACTGAGGCCGCGCGCGGCGCCCCCGTAACACTGAGCGTCAACTCCGCCAGCGCATCGCGCCACGTGGTGCAGGACCTACTGCCGGTACTCGAAGCTGGCCAGGTGTTCGCCGACCTCAACACGGGTTCGCCCGCGCTGAAGCAGGAGCTCGGCGAGCTGGTGGCCCCAACCGGCGCCCAGTTCGTAGATATAGCTCTCATGACGCCGGTGCCCGGCAACGGCCTGCGCACCCCGTCGCTAGCTTCCGGCCCGGGCGCCCGTCGTTTCGTGGAGGTAATGGCGCCGCTCGGCATGCCGGTCGAGTACGTCGACGACCAGCCCGGCTCCGCAGCCACCCGCAAGCTGCTGCGCAGCATCTTCATCAAGGGCCTGCACGCCGCCTTCCTCGAGGGTTACAACACGGCCGCCAAGCTCGGCTGGACCGACTGGTACCTCGGCGAGGTCGGCACCTCTCTCGACGTCATCAACGCCGCCGCCATAGAGCGCATCCTCAAAGGCTCGAAGGTGCACGCAGTCAGGCGCATTCACGAGATGGAAGCAGCCGCCGACCTGGTGCGCGAGGCGGGCCTGACCGCCCGCGTATCGGTAGCCGCAGCGGAGATTCTGCGCGAACTGTCCCAAAGCGCGGAGGAGCCCACTTGACCCCCAAGAGTCAGCCGCCAGCCACCACCCATTTCACTCACCCGCGCGCCCGTGGCGCGCTAACCAGGAGGTACACCAGATGACCGGTCAGGACGCTTCAGCGCCTCAGCCCTCAGCCAGAGCACGAGAACTCGTACGCGGGGCTTTCGACACTCACGTGCATAGCGCACCCGACGTGGTGCCGCGCCGCATCGACGACCTGCAGCTGGCCCAGCGCATGAACGAGGTCGGTCTGGCTGGCTACGTCATCAAGTCGCACTACGTGCCCACCAGCGCGCGGGCGCGCCTGGCCAACGCCGCCGTGGGGGGCGCCCGCGTAATAGGCTCCGTGACCCTCAACGCGGTGTGCGGCGGCATGAGCGCCATGGCCGTGGAACTCGCCGCGCGCGAGGGCGGCCGCTTCGTGTGGATGCCCACCGTGGACTCCGAGAACGAGCAGAAGAACATGGGCGGCGGCTCCGAGGCCTCCAAACTGCCCGTGTGGGTCAAGCTGCAGCAGGAAATGCGCGCGCTGGGCGTGCGCGTAGAGGCCGTGAGGGTGCTGGACACCGCCGGGCAGGTCCTACCCGAGGTGCGCCAGGTGCTCAGGCGCATAGCCCAGCACGACATGGTGCTGGCCACCGGCCACTTAGACCGCAACGAGATCTTCGCCGTAACAGCCGCCGCCTTCGAGGAGGGCGTTAACAGTGTAGTCATCACGCACCCCGACTTCCCCACCCAGAACCTCTCGGTGGAGGACCAGCAGGCGCTAGCGCAGCAGGGCGCCTACCTGGAGCGCTGCTTTGCGGTCATAAACAAAGGCAAGATCTCGTGGGAGAAGACCTGCGAGTACATCCGCGCCACCGGCGTGGCGTCCAACGTCATATCCACCGACCTGGGTCAGCAGGCGGGCCCGCCGGTAGAGGACGGGCTGGCTGTGGCCGCCGACAACCTGCTGGCCGGCGGCTTCAGCGAAGAAGAGGTGAGGACCATGATCGTAACCAACTCAAGAAAGCTCGCGCTGGGAGCAGAAGCGTGAGCGCGCTCTCCGAAGCAAAGTCCGTTCTAGTCATCGGCGCGCACGCTGCCGACTTCGTGTGGCGCGCCGCTGGCGCGCTGGCCGTGGCGTCTTCGCGCGGCGCCAAGGCCAAGGTCGTGGCGCTGTCTTACGGCGAGCGAGGCGAGTCCGGCGAGCTGTGGAAGGTGGAGGGCCAGACAATCGAGAACGTCAAGCGCATCCGCCACGAGCAGGCCGAGCAGGCCGCCGCCGCGGTTGGCGCCGAGTTCGTTGCGCTGGACCTGGGCGACTACCCGCTAGAGGTGGGTCGCGAGAGCCTGGAGCAGCTGGGGCAGATAGTGCGCGACATGGAGCCCGACGTACTTATCACCCACACGCTGCTCGACCCCGTTAACCCCGACCACCCGGTCGCGTGCCACGCCGCCGGCGCGGCTCGGCAGCTGGCCGCCGGCGCTGGCGTGGCCAGCGCCTTCAAGGTCATCAAGCCGCCCGCCTTGTACTACTTCGAGCCGCACCAGCCGGAGCTGTCGGGCTTTGTTCCCAACACGTTCCTCGACATAACCGACGTTTACCCCATGAAGCAAAAGGCCATGGAGGCCATGGCCTCGCAGGCGTATCTGGTGGAGTACTACGCCCAGCTAGCCACGCGCCGCGCCAACCACGCCCGCCGCGCCTCCGGCAACAAGAGCATCAGGTACGCCGAGGCGTACCAGCGCATCGATCCGGCCGTAGTGGACCAGCTGTAACGCCAGGACGCGAGGAGTGACATGCCTGTAACCCAAGATGTGCTTAACCGCTTCGCCGCCAACGGCACGGCCACCGTGTACGAGGCTTCTGGCCGCGAGGGTCTCATCAACATGCCGCTTACCGCGCTGCACCCGGGCGCGCGGGTGGCCGGCACCGCACTGCCGGTCATGTGCGGACCCGGCGACAACCTCATGGTGCACGCCTGCATCGAGCACATTGAACCCGGCGACGTGGTTGTGCTGTGCGTCCCCGACTCCGAGCCGGTAGCCCTGATAGGCGACCTGCTGTACATGCAGATAGCCATGCGCGGCGCGGTAGGAATTCTAGTCGACGCCGCCGTGCGCGACGTGGCCGAGCTGAAGGAGGGCAGCGTACCCACCTGGACCAGGCATGTTCGGGCGTACGGCGCCACCAAAGACAAGCGAGGCACCGTGGGTCAGCCAGTAACCGTGGGCGGCGCCACCGTGGCCCGCGGCGACGTGGTGGTGCTCGACGACGACGGCGCTGTGGTGGTCAGCCAGGCGCGCTACCAGCAGGTGCTGGAAGCCTCAGACGAGCGCACCCGCAAAGAGGAGCGCTCACGCGAGGCGTACAGGTCCGGCGTGCTGTCGCTGGATCAGAACAAGCTGCGGCACCTGGTCGAGTGAAGCCCGTTCGATAGCTGCATCCGGGGCCAGTCAGTGAGGCGCCGCTCTATCCGAGCGCCGCCTCAAACGCTCCCCTAAGCGCCACGAGCGCCTTCTCGAGGGTGGCGTCGTCTATGAGCAGCGGCGCCAGGAACCTGATTACGTTCCCGAAGGTGCCGGCTGTTAGCAGCAGCAGGCCGCGCTCGCGCGCCGCCGCCACTACGGCCTGTGCCAGCTCTGGCGCGGCTTCGCGCGTGGCGCGGTCCC
>JBAYRM010000163.1:0-4222 GCA_041676665.1 Trueperaceae bacterium | reverse complement strand
GCGCCCTCGCACCGCAGGCTAAACCGCCGGCCGCCCTTACGTACCGGGTTCCGCTACCGTTTTACTATGCGCCAAGTGCATAATGGTGGCATGTCTGAGGTCAACCCTCCGGTCGAACGCCTACCCGATGCCGAGCACTTGCTTACGCTGTTAGCGGTCGCCGACGCCGGCAACGAGAGCTCGGCTGCCGAGATCCTCGGCGTGGGCCAGTCGTCCATCAACCGCCGCCTGGCGGGCCTGCAGCAGCACACGACCACACCCCTAACCAAGCGCACGGCCGCCGGCACCAGGCTCACGCCAGCAGGCGCGGCGCTGTTGCCGTACGCGCGCGAGGTGCGCGAGGCGCTGCGCAGCGCCGCCAGGCTGCTGGCGCCCGGCGCAACGGCGCCACTGCGCTTAAGCCTGGGCGTGAGCCCGCACCTGCTCCCGCGATTGGCGGCCGCCCTAGCCGGCGCCGCGCTGGCACCCGAGCCTCTCGACCTGGCCCTCACCGAGCGCTCCTCTTCGGACCTGCTGGCAGCCGTGCGGGGTGCAGAGTTGGACGCGGCGCTCACCCTCTGGGCTCCCGCCGGTACAGAACCGGGCTTGAACGCAGTTCAGTTAGGCACCGACCGAGTGGTGCTGGCCGCTCCGGCGGGCGTCGGCATCGTTGCCGGCGGCAAAGCCGACCTAGCGGCACTACGCGACTCGGTTTTGCTACTGCCCGGCACGAGCACTTTGACCGACCGCGGCCGCGCGTTCGCGCGCTTGGTGGGCCTGCAACAAGAGCGCGTGGTCAAACTATCGGGTCCAGCCGCCGTGCGGGCAGCGGTGCTGGCCGGTAACGGCGTGGGCGTGCTGCTAGCCTCGTACGTTAGCGCCGAAGCCGCCGCAGCGTGGCTGGTAACCGCTCCGCTCTCAGAAAGCAGCGAAGGTAGTAACCTGACCTCAAGCGCTAACGGTGATAACGCTGCCGAGTTGCGGACCAAGGCCGCCGGGCTCGATACGGTGTCGGTCTGGCTCCTTGCCAACGACTCGGTTCCGGAGGAGCCCATGCGGCGCCTCCTCGAGCTCGCCAAGGGCGCGGTGGAAGGTACGGCACTGCGCTAAGGCCAATCGGGCGACGTAGAACCCGTGCATGACGCTTCAGGGGGTGCAACATGTTCCGGCGGTTCAGGTTCCATTTACTCGCAACAGCCGTTCTTACGGCCATCGTGGTTGCCTGCACCACGCCCGGTTCGGTCGGCCCCAAAGAGGAACCGCCAGCCGCACCCGAAGCAGTCATCGAGATCAGCCCGCCCAGCGGCACAGCCACCGTACCCGTGGTCATCACACTGGACGCTAGCTCCAGCACGGGTCAACTGGCGACCTACCTATGGACGATAGGCGGCGCCGAGCACTCCGCAGAGCGGACCACCTCCCTCGAGATAACGGAAGCTGGAACCTACCGGGTGCAGCTGAACGTTACAGACAATCACGGCCAGGCGGCCGAGTCCGCCGTTGACTACGTGGCGCTGGCGCCCGACGACGATGGCGAGCCCGAGCCTGATCCCGACCCTGACCCGGACCCTGATCCCGACCCTGACCCTGATCCCGACCCGGACCCAGACCCCGATCCGGACCCAGACCCCGACCCAGACCCGGACCCTGACCCTGATCCTGATCCAGATCCCGACCCCGGCGACCCGCCGGTGGCGGTCATCAGCCTCTCCCCCGCCAGCGGCACTCAAACAGCTCCCGCCACCGTTACGTTCAACGCGGGTGGCAGCGCCGGGCAGATAAGCAGCTACCAGTGGTTCGTTAACGGCGCCCTTGTCTCCACCCAGGCGTCAACTACGCAAGTGCTAACGGCGGCCGGTAACCACGCGGTGCGGCTGGTGGTCACGAGCGAGGACGATCAGCAGGACGATGCAGAGGCTACGTACGTGGTGCTTCCAGCGGAGCACCAGGGCGAGCAGCACACGCTGACGCCCGCTGAATTCGGCGGCTTCGAAGTCGCCATCCAGCCTGTGGGCGCGTGGACCGCCAGCCCGGGCGCCCCATGGCTCAGCGTGACCCCCGCCGCGGGCAGCGGCGGACCCGCGACCCTGCAACTGAGCGTGAACGTCGCACAACTGACGAACAGCGCCGACACCTTCCATACCGACCTCGTGATCACCGACACGGCTGGTGCGCGCACCGATCAGGTCACCGCGCTACTCCCGCGCCTGGCTGGACTCGTGCCCGTTGAGCGAACCGGCCTCCCCGCCAACTCCACCTCTTCCGTACCCATAACCCTAGAGAACGAGGGCTCTACCCCGCTAACGGTCTCGCTAGGGTTGCAGGGCAGCGGCGGCGTTCAGGTAAGCCTCGGCGCCAGCAGTGGCACCCTCCAGCCAGGTGCCAGCCAGACATTCCAGCTCAACGTCACCTGTCTTTCCTCAACGGCCACCTACTCCGGCACTCTCACCGCCACAACCAACGACCCGCGCATGGAGACCGACAGCGCCGCCGTGACAATCGGCTGCGTGGCAACTTCCGAACCCGATGGGTTCCAGATCACCCTGGTGTTTGAGCCCGGCGCCTTCACCGCCGAGCAGCAGGCCATGGTGCGAGCCGCCGCCGACAGGTGGGAAGAGGTCATCGCCGGCGACATCCCGAACGCCAGTGAGTTGCATCCGTCGATACAGGACATATGCATGCAGTACATCAGCTGGAGCGACGTGATTCCGCCAGAACTAGCGTCCCTGTCAGGCTTCGACGACCTGCTCGTAACCGTCACGCTGTACGAGGAGGCCGGCTCCGTGCTCGCACGCGCTGGACCATGCGGCGTGGTTGGCAGGCTACCGAACCACGGCAACGTGATGATCAACACCAGCCAACTCGCTTACATGACCACCACCAACAGCCTGGAGACAGTGATCATCCACGAGTTAGGGCACGTGTTGGGCATCGGCACGGTGTGGCGCGAAGCCGAGCGTGCACTCTTAGCGCCCGACTTGCAGCACTGCAACGACACGAGCCTCAACCCGCAGGTCGCGCGCACGTTCGCTGGCCAGTTCGGGACGGGTGAGTACCAGGGCCTGGGCGGCGCGAACCAGCCACCTGTGCAGGCGGACTGCTTCCACTGGAGCGAGGACCGCTTCCAGAGCGAGGTGCTAACGCCTTACATCACCATCAACCCAAGCGGCAACAATCATCAGCCGCTCTCGCGCCTGACCATCGGCGCTCTCCACGACCTGGGTTACCAGGTCGACTACACCGCCGCCGACCCGTACGCGTTACCCGGACCTGGTTACGAGCATGGAGCCCACGAGCACGGCGCGCGCACGTTCGCGCACTCCGACCCGCTCATCATCCGACCTGAGTTACCGGGCGACGACTAGGCGCCCTCCACCTGACCCGCCCGCACGGAGTTCAGGTACGCCTTCAGCGCGCCCTCGCCGCCCGCGAACGAGTACGCCCTAACGCCGCCCTCGCGCAGCTTCTCCGCCACGGCGTTGCTGCGCTGGCCCTGCGGGCAGAACGCCACGTACGTAACGCCCTTGTCGTAACCGTCGGCCGCTACCAGGCCGGGCGGCACGGGCGTAACCTGCGGCCAATCGGGCCGCCAGCGACGCATGGCCTCGCCTCGACAATCGAGCAGCACGGCGCCAGCGGGCACGTCCGATACCTGCAGGGCTCCGAACGGCGAGTCGTCCGGCTCGATTGGGGCAACCTCCAAGTAACCCTCGCCGGGTCTTAGCGACCGCAGCGGCAGCCGCGTCACGCCTTGCCGCACGCGGTCGAGCTGCGCCTGCAGCGCGCCGCCCACCATGCCGGCCTCCTCGCGCGTCAGGCGCTGGGCGCGGCTGGAGGTGGCCGGCCGCACCGGGGTGATGTTGCACTCCTCGATGGCCCTTGCCGACAACACGGCGGTGCCAATGCGCTCGGCCACACCGATGATGTCGAGCTTGTCGAAGCCGATAAGTGGGCGCAGCACCGGGCGTTGCGCAGCCTCGTCGATCGTGCGGAGGTTCGAGAGCGTCTGCGACGAGACCTGCCCGATGGCCTCACCCGTCACCAGTGCGTCTATGCGGCGGCGGGCGCGCTGACGGTTGGCGTCGCGGGGATCCACGTCCGGGTCGGAGGCGGCAGCCACGGCGCGCTCCTCCAGCGCGTCGGCCACACCGTCGGCGGCGCGCACCATGAGGCGCTTCAACGAGACCTGCCACAGGTTCGGGGTCACGTTCTCGCGCATCTCGTCCATGGCGCCGCGCAGGTC
>JBAYRM010000162.1:0-4247 GCA_041676665.1 Trueperaceae bacterium | reverse complement strand
TCCTGGCGCTCGCGTTCGTAAGCGGCGCGTTCGCGCAGATGGCGCCCGGCTTCGTTGACGCCGACGGCGACCTGATGGCCGACATCCCCACCGACGAGAGCCAGTGGCTCGACCCGGCCACGCTCATCTTCTCGTACACGCCCGTAGAAGACCCGGCCCTCTACGCCGAGGTGTGGCAGGACTTCCTCGACCACCTCAGCGCCGTTACCGGCAAGCAAGTGCAGTTCTTCGTGGTCGAGAGCTACGCCGCGCAGCAGCTGGCGCTGGAAGCCGGCCGCCTGCACATCGCTGGCGTGAACACCGGCAACGTGCCGTACGCCGCCGCGCGCTCCGGTTTCCGCCCCTTCGCCATCATGTCCGCCCTCGACGGCAGCTACGGCTACGAGATGGAGATCATCGTTCCCAAGGGCAGCGACATCCGCTCGATGGAGGACCTGCAGGGGCGCCAGCTGGCGTTCGTGACTCAGACGAGCAACTCTGGTTTCAAGGCGCCCTCCGCGCTCCTCGCGTCCGAGTTCGGCCTGCTTGAGGGCCGCGACTTCGAAGCCGTGTTCTCCGGCAGCCACGAGAACAGCATCCTGGGCATCGCCAACGGCGACTACGAGGCGGCCGCCATCGCCAACTCCGTGCTGTTCCGCATGACCGCGCGTGACGTCGTCAGCGAAGACGATTACGAGAGCATCTACATCAGCCAGTCGTTCCCCACCACCGGTTACGGCATGGTGCATAACCTGCACCCTGAGCTGCAGGAGAAGATCAAGGAAGCCTTCTTCAGCTACGACTGGACCGGCACCGACCTACTGGCCGAGTTCGGCGCCGAAGGCCAGGAGAAGTTCCTCGAGATCGATTACGCCACCACCTGGTCGGTGGTCAGGCAGATCGACGCCGAGCTGGGCATCGACTACCTGGAGGGCCTGCGCTAAACGGCACCGAGGCCTAGCCACGCTCGCCGCCTGCCGGGAACCCTCGGCGGGCGGCCGCGACTAGGCCAGGTGTCGGCAGGCAGCAAGCCATGCTCGAGATCCAGGACCTCACCAAGCGCTACGACACCGGCGACGTCGCCCTCAAGGGCGTGGAGCTGTCGGTAGGCGACGGCGAGGTAATAGGCCTGATAGGCGCCTCGGGCGCCGGCAAGAGCACCCTCATCCGCTGCATCAACCGGCTGGTGGAGCCCACGTCCGGCAGCGTGCGCATGAGCGGCGTGGAGCTCACCGCCCTATCGGCCGGGCGCCTGCGGCAGCAGCGCCGGCGCATCGGCATGATCTTCCAGGAGTACGCCCTGGTTGAGCGCATCAGCGTCATGGAGAACGCGCTCTCCGGCCGCCTGGGGTACACGGGCTTCTGGGCCAGCACCCTGCGGCGCTTCCCGGCCGCGAACGTGCAGCGGGCCCTCGCCCTGCTGCGGCGGGTGGGGCTCGAGGACCACATCGATAAGCGCGCCGACGCGCTCTCGGGCGGCCAGCGTCAGCGCGTTGGCATAGTGCGCGCCCTTATGCAGAGCCCGGACCTGCTACTGGTCGACGAGCCCACCGCATCACTCGACCCCAAGACGGGCCGCGAGGTCATGCGGCTGATCGTGGAGCTGGCGTCCGAGAACGGTGTGGCCGCCATCGTTAACATCCACGACGTGGAACTGGCTAAGCGCTTCCTGCCCCGCATCGTGGGACTGCGCGCTGGCGAGGTGGTCTTCGACGGGCCACCCAGCCGGCTGGACGACGAAGCCTTGACGCTCATCTACGGCGCGGAGGACTGGTCGGCAGTGGAGGCCGCTGCATGACGCGTGCGTCGCAGCCAGCGTGGCGCCCGGCGTGGCAGAGGCGGCGGCCGTGGTGGCAGTGGCTGGTGGCCGCCGCCGCCATCACCTACCTATTTTTCGCTTTATCCGCTATCGAGATCGACGTGGCCCGCGTGCAGCGCGGCGCCGAGCGCAGCATGCGCCTGCTGAGCCAGTTCCTGCAGCCCGACTTCGCGTCGCGCTGGACCGCCATCCGTACCGGCATCTTGGAGAGCCTGCTCATGACGGTGGTGGCCACGGTCGTTGGGGTGGTGCTCGCCATTCCCATAGCGCTGGGCGCGGCCGCTAACCTCACGCATCCGATCATCTTCAACGCCTGCCGCGCGGTGCTGACGGTGCTGCGCAGCTTCCCAGAGGTGGTCATCGCCATCATCTTCGTGGTCATGATGGGCTTCGGCGCCTTCGCGGGGCTCCTGACGCTGATCGTTGCCACCATCGCGTTCATCGGCAAGCTTCTGGGTGAGGCTATCGAGGAGGTCGAACCGGCGCAGATCGAGGCTATCCGCGCCACGGGCGCGACCTGGTGGCAGCTGGTGCGTTACGCGGTCGTGCCGCAGATAATGCCGCGCTTCATCGGCGTGTCCGTGTACCGCTTCGACATCAACTTCCGCGAGTCCACCATCCTCGGCATCGTCGGAGCCGGCGGCATCGGCGCCACGCTCAGCACCTCGGTGCAGCGTTACGACTTCGATACCTCCGCGGCGGTGCTGATCCTCATCATCGGCATCGTGCTGGTGCTCGAGTACGTGTCCGGCTGGGTCCGGGCGCGGGTTCAGTGAGGCGCTCATGCCGCTAATCGAGTCGCAGGAAAGCGTCTCCTGGACGCCGTCGTCGTTCCGTCAACGGCTCGTTCGGTCCCTGCTGCTGGTGGTGCTCCTGCTGGTCACCGCGGTCTCGTGGGTGATTGTCACGCAGGACACTCACTGGGAGTTCGTGCGCGACGCCATGTACCAGGGCGGCCGGCTGGTGGCGCGCATGTTCCCACCTGACTTCGCGTACTTCCCGCGCCTGGTTCAGCCGCTTATCGACACCATCCACATCGCTACGCTGGGCACTCTGGGTGCCACGCTCATCGCTATCCCGGTAGCACTGGGCGCCGCTCGCAACACCACCCCGCACCGGCTCGTGAGGGCGCTGGCGCTGTTCATCATCGTGGCGTCCCGCAGCGTGCACTCACTGATCTGGGCTCTGGTGCTGGTGTTCGTGTTCGGCCCCGGCACCTTCGCGGGTGTGGTGGCCCTCACGCTGCGCTCGGTCGGGTTCATCGGCAAGCTGCTTTACGAGGCGGTCGAGGAGGTCGACAGGGCCAGCATCGAGGCGGTTGAGGCGACCGGGGCGTCGCGCCTGCAGCGGATCGTTTACGCCATCGTTCCGCAGACGCTGCCGCAGTTCGCTGGCACCGTGCTGTTCAGGTGGGACATCAACATCCGCGAGTCCACCTTCCTGGGGCTGGTGGGCGCGGGCGGCATCGGCATGCTGCTGAACGTGAACATCAACTCCCTCGCGTTCGCGCGCGTGAGCCTGATCCTGGTGTCCATTTTGGTACTGGTGCTTGCGGCTGAGTGGGCGTCGCAGCGGGCGCGCAGCGCCATCCGCTAACCGCGCAGCGATGAGGCTGCCAGCACGACCGCGATCACGCTGAGGAGCCCGAGCAGGGCGCGCAGCACCACCGCCGCGCGGCCGACCCTCCGCACCGTGCCGCTCAGTTGCGCGTCGCCTGGCTGGCTGATGAGCGCGCGCCGCAGCCGCGTCATGCGCCGCGCCTGCGCAACGGCTACGGCGAGAACGATGACGATACTCGCGGCTACCGCGGCGAGGCCGTAGGTGAGCCCGGTGACGGGCCGGTCCCATAGCAACGCGGTGCCAGTAAGGCAGGCCAGGGCCAGGGCGGCGCCTCCGACCGGCAGGTAGGCGCGCCCGAGCGCGCGGAAGAACGCTACGCTGGCGGGCGCCTCGAGGCTCTGGCGGGCCGCGTACATGACGACGGCTATGGCGACGTAACCGCCGAGCCACACGCTGGCGGCGAGCCAGAACAGCGCGTGCAGTAGAGGAGTTGAGGCGCTTGGCATGCTGCCCTCATTAGAACCTTAGGTCGGCGGCGTGAGGTGACCCGCATGAACCCTGGAGCGCTGAACTCGCGCCCGGGCCCGCGATTGACTACTATCAGGGTGGTTCTCGAAGATCTGGGGGTTACGACCGTGCATACCGCCGTCACCGCTCGCTTGCTGGTCGAGACCGTGGTCCTGCTGGTGGCCGCGGCTTGGCTGGCTGTTACGTTGGGGACGCTTGTGGGCCAGAACGCCTGGTGGTTGGTGGCGTACCTTCCGCTGCTGCTGTTTCAGGCGCTGCTGTTCCAGCGGCTTTACATCATCGGTCACGAGGCGTCGCACCGGAAGCTGGTCCCCAAGCGCCCGCTCCTGAACGACCTCGTAGGCCAGCTGTTCCTGTTACC
>JBAYRM010000161.1:0-4251 GCA_041676665.1 Trueperaceae bacterium | reverse complement strand
TGGGACCGTCCGGCTGCGGCAAGACCACGCTGCTCAGGCTCATCGCCGGCTTCGAGAGTCCGGACGGCGGCACGGTGGAGGTGGCCGGCCGCGAGGTCGCGTCCGCCACGCGTCAGGTGCGCCCCGAGAAGCGCCGCATAGGCTTCGTGTTCCAGGATTTCGCCCTCTTCCCGCACCTGAACGTTATCGATAACGTGACCTTCGGCCTGAAAGGCTCCGCTGCCAGCCGGGCTGCGCGCGCCGAGGAGATGCTCGACCTGGTGGGCATGTCGGTCTTCCGCACGCGCTTCCCGCACCAGCTCTCGGGCGGGCAGCAGCAGCGGGTGGCGTTGGCGCGCGCGCTTGCGCCCGAGCCGCACATTCTCCTGCTCGACGAGCCGTTCAGCAACCTAGACGCCTCGCTGCGCGGCTCCACCCGCGAGGAGGTGCGCACCATCCTGGAACGCACGGGCACCACCACCATCATGGTCACGCACGACCAGGAGGAGGCGCTCTCGTTCGGCGACCGCCTGGCCGTCATGCGCTACGGCAAGGTTGAGCAGATCGGCCGGCCTGAGGAGGTCTACTTCAACCCGAACACGGCGTTCGTGGCGCTCTTCCTGGGGCGCACCAACCTGCTGCGCGGCTCCGTTGCAGAGGGTGTGGCCGCCACCAGTATCGGTCCTGTGCCGGTGACGGGCCCAGCTAAGGGGCAGGCGCTGGTCTCGCTGCGGCCCGACCACCTGCAACTAACGGCGGCAGCCCCCGGCGCGGCGCTGCCAGCCGCCAGCGGCGTGCACGTGCGAGTCATGAAGCGCGAGTTCAAGGGGCACGTGATCGCGTACGAGGTGGCTCAGGCGCAGGCCGACGCGCAGGAAGGCGAGAAGGCGGACGAGCGATTGGTGGTGTACGGAGCCCCCACCGCTGACCTGGCGGTGGGCGACGCTGCCTGGCTCACGGTGACGGGCGCCGGCGTGCCGCTGCGGGCGGGAGTCACCGGCGGCTGAGCGCCGCCAGTTGACCACAGCCTGAACGTGGAACCCGGTCTACCCGCGGGCGCCCGGGCCGCTACGCATGTTCGGCCCCGCGACCCTCGTAAGCTAGCAGCAGCCCAACGAACAGTGAAGAGAAGAGCACGATGCCCAGCGCGTACGGCGCGGCGGTGGCCAGCATGCCCTCGTTGGTCAGCCCGAACACGCGCATGGAGAGCGTGCGGTAACCGGTCGGCGCCAGCAAGTACGTCATGGGCAGCTCCTTCATGACCGCCATCAACACCAGTGCGGCGGCGGCCAGCACGTTACGCGACAGCTTGGGCATGACCGTCTGCACGAACGCCACGAAGCGCCCGCGCCCCAGCGAGCGCGCCGTTTCCTCAAGGCGCGGGTTCACCTGCAGCAGCCCGCTACGCACCGGCCCGATGGCCAGGGCCAGGAACGAGACCACGTAGGCGAAGCCCAACACCCAGAACGTCTGGTACCACTGCGGCGTGAACCTGAGCGAGAACATGACCAACGCGAACGCCAGCGCTACGGGCGGCACCGCGTAACCCAAGTACACGAGCCGCTCCAGCAGCTTCCCGCCGAACCAGCGCGAACGCAGCGCGGCCACCCCCACCGGCAGCGCCAACAGGGCAGCTATAACGGCGATCGGCACGGCTAGGGCCGCGGTCTGCAAGAACGTTGTGACCACCTGGGCGAGCTGCGCGGCGGAGGGCGGCACCAGCGCCAGCCAGCCGGTCAGGGTGGTCAGCGGCAGTCCGAGCGCCGCGCCCAACACCAAGGCAACGAACAGGTACCAGAGCGGCGCTGTGCGCCCGAGCCTCTCGGGCTTCACCAGCCGCGGGGCGCCGCGGCCCAGGCGCGCGTAACGCCGGCGGCCCAGCAGGCGCAGCTCGAACACCACGATGGTGGTGGTGATGAGCAGCAGCATGAGTGAGAGCAGGGCGGCGTTGTTGCGGTCGAACGCGGACGTGTACTGCGTGTAAATAGCCAGCGAGAACGTCTCGAAGCGCATGAGCGCCACCGCGCCGAAGTCGCCCAGCACGTACAGGCTGACCACGAGCCAGCCGGCCAGGAGCGCCGGGCGCAGCTGCGGCAGCACCACACGGAAGACCACCGCCAGGCGGCTGAGCCCTAAGCTGCGGGCGCTCTCCTCCAGGCTGGCGTCGAGACCGAGCAGGGCGCTGCGCACGTTCAGGAAGATGTACGGGAAGGTGTAGAGCGTCAGCGCCGCCGTGGCGCCCCATAGGCCGCTGGGGCGCGCCATGGACACCCCGAACAGCTGCGGGACCAGGCCCATGTAACCGCCCAGGCCGAGGAGCGCGTACGCCATGACGTAACCGGGCACCGCTAGGGGCGCAACCGCCAGCCAGGTAACGAGGCGCCTGCCCGCCAGGTCCGTGCGCACCACCAGCCACGCTAGCGGCACCGAGATCAGCGTGCCGAACAGCAGCACTAGACCTGTGAGGGCCGCCGTGTTGCCGAGCAGCATGAGGTTGCGTTGGCGCACCACGAGCCGCCACAGCGTGGCAGGCTCTACCTCCAGCGCGCGGATGACCAGGTAGGCGAGCGGCAACAACGTGGCGGTCCCCACCAGGATGGCGGGGACGACCACGTACCAGGGGGCGCGCCAGATGCCGGGCGGCACGCGCACTGTGGGGCGGCTGGCGGTCAGAGCAGGCCGACCTCGCGCAGGAGCTCGAGGGTGCCTTCGAGGTCATCGATGTCGGCCAGGTTCACGTCGGGCGAAGCGGCGGTGACTTCCTCGCTGCTCACCAGGTTGGCGGCGGGCGCCACGGTGGTGGTGATGGGGTACTCCTGGTTCACGTCGGTGAAGAAGAGCTGCGACTCGTCGGTGAGGAGGAACGCCACGAACTGCTGGGCGGCCTCCTGGTTGGCGCTGCTGGCCAGCACGCCCACGCCGGTCACGTTGGCCAGGTTGCCGATATCGCCGTTACCGAAGAAGGCCTGGGCCACGGGGAAGTTGGGGTCCTCGGCCAGGCGGCGCGGCAGGTAGTAGTTGTTCACCAGCCCGAAGTCCACCTCGCCCGAAGCGATGCCGTCGAGCTGCGTGCCGTTGTTCCGGTACGCCACGGCGCCGTTGGCGATCATGTCGCGTAGCCACTGCTCCGCGGCCGCTTCACCATGGGTGGTGCGCAGGGCGGTCACGAACGACTGGAAGGACGCGTTGCCGGGCGCCCACGCCACGCGGCCGGCGAAGCGCGCGTCCGTTAGGTCGAAGATGCTGGCGGGCAGGTCAGCGGCGCTGACGCGCTCTACAGAGTAGGCCAGCACGCGGTTGCGGGCGCTGACCGCCACCCACTCCATGGAGGGGTGGACCTGCTTGGGTTGCACGTTGGCTACCAGCGATTCGGGCAGGGTCACCAGCAGCCCGGTGTTGGCGAGGGCGCCCAGCGCGCCGGCGTCCTGCGCCCAGAAGATGTCGGCGGGGCTGGCGGCGCCTTCCTCCGTGATGAGAACGGCCAGCTCGGCGGTGCTGCCGTAGCGCACCTGCACGTCTATGCCGGTCTCGGCTTCGAAGCGCTCGATGATCGGCCCGGCCAGCGCTTCGCCGCGACCCACGTAGAGGGTGAGGGACTGCGCCAGAACGGTGGAGACCGTCGCCAGTAGTAGAATGAGAGAGAACAGTTTGCGCATGTGGTGCTCACTTTCGTGACTGTTGTTCGCAGCCGGAAGTGGAATCCTTAGTGAACAACTCGGGATTGCCTGCAGAGAATGTATCGGTACTGGCTAGGCGGCGTCAAGCCCTCGCCCTGGCAGCGGTTCGTGGCCGTTCGGGTGACAGTTAGAGTGGCAGCAAGCGCGGCAAATTGTGAGAGATCTTCCGGTCAGGCGGCGCTAGCCACCACTAGCATCGGTAACGTCAGCGGTCAGGCTCGAGCTCTTTGGGGGGCAGGGAACCGTCGGGTGCAGCCGGACCCGACGGGAAGGTGTACTACATGGCAACGAAGCAACCCCGCCTCCTCGCACTCCTGGTCGTGGCGCTCACGCTACTAGCCGCCTGCAACGGGCCAGCTAAGACGCCTGATGCCGGCGTCGCGATCACTTCACCTGCAGATGGCGCCACCATCACCGGCGACCGCAGCATCACGGTCACGGCTACCCTTACTGACGCCGCGGCCGACGCCACGATCACCGCGCAAGTGAACGGCGTAGACGCCACGGCTACCCGCGTAGGCACCACCGTCACGTTCCCGGCCACCCTCCAGGACAACACCAACACCCTCACCGTCAGCGTGCAGAACCCCGGCCA
>JBAYRM010000160.1:0-4266 GCA_041676665.1 Trueperaceae bacterium | reverse complement strand
CCGTTTCGGTGGGCCTATGGGTCGCAGGTCGCCTGCCCACCTCCCAGCTGTTGCCGTACGTGGTCGCGCAAGTCCTTGGCGCGGTCGCCGCCTCCGGCGTGCTGTACCTCGTGGCCAGCGGCGTGGCCGGGTTCGACGCCTCGCAGGGCTTCGCCTCGAACGGCTTCGGCGCGCTCTCGCCCGGCGGCTACTCCATGACGGCGGGGCTCATCATCGAAGTCGTGCTCACCGCGTTCTTCGTGGTCGTCATCCTTGGCGTAACCGGCAAGGGCGCCCCGGCGGGCTTCGCGGCCCTGGCCATCGGCCTGGCGCTCACGCTCATCCACCTGATCAGCATCCCCGTAACCAACACGTCGGTTAACCCCGCCCGCAGCACCGGCCCGGCACTGTTCGCCGGCGGCGCCTACCTGGGGCAGCTGTGGTTCTTCTGGCTCGCGCCCATAGTGGGCGGCGTGCTGGGCGCGGTCATTCACCGCGGCCTGCAAGACGAGACGCCCGGCGCCAACTGAAAGCCGCTTACAGCTTCGCTGAGGTCAGTGGCCGACGCCTTGACTAAGGGTTACGTCAAGGTTGTGTCGGCCACTCCTCACTTGCCCCGCAGGCAGCGGCGTATGCTGCATAATCTTGCACCTACCTAAACTCATCCAAGGCGGCATGGGAGTCGCGGTATCTAACTGGCGTCTGGCCAGAGCCGTGTCCCTCACCGGTCAGCTCGGAGTTGTCTCCGCCACCGGTATCGACACAGTCCTCGTAAGGCGCCTCCAGGACGGCGACTCCGACGGCGTCATCCGGCGCGCAATGAACGCCTTCCCCTTCCCTGACGTGGTCAAGGCCACGCTGGCGCGCTACTTCCTCCCGAACGGGCGCCCGCCCGGCAAGCCCTACCTGCGCGCTCCCATGCCGAGCGTGCTCGACAACCACGTGCATAACGGCCTCAGCATGCTGGGGTCCTTCGTGGAAGTGTTCCTCGCCAAGGAGGGCCACAACGGCAAGGTCGGCGTGAACCTGCTCACCAAGCTGCAGCTGCCGAACCTCTCCGCGCTGTACGGCGCCATGCTCGCCGGGGTCGACAACGTGCTAATGGGCGCGGGCATCCCCCGCGAGGTGCCCGGCGCGCTGGACCGCCTGGCGCAGCACGCCGCGGCTACGTTCCGGCTCGACATCACGCAGAACCCGGCCCTAGGCACTGACCCAGAGCCCCTGGTCTTCAGCCCAGCTGACTTCGGCGCAGGCGGCATGGCGCCGCTGCGGCGCCCTGACTTCTACCCGATCGTGTCGTCGCACTCGCTGGCCAGCATGCTGCAGAAGAAGGCCAACGGCTCCGTGGAGGGCTTCATCGTTGAGGGCCCCACCGCCGGTGGCCACAACGCGCCGCCGCGCGCCAAGAACGTGCTGGACGAACTCGGCCAGCCCGTTTACGGCGAGCGCGACGCCGCAGACCTGGAGAAGATCGCCGAGCTCGGCCTGCCGTTCTGGCTGGCCGGCAGCTACGGCTCACCCGGCGGCCTCAAGGCAGCGTGCGAGCAGGGCGCGACCGGCGTGCAGGTGGGCACGCTGTTCGCCTACGCGCGCGAGAGCGGCATAGCCGCCGGCATGAAGCGCGCCGTGCTGGAGATGATCAAGGCGGGCCGCGCGCAGGTGTTCACCGACCCGCTCGCTTCGCCCACCGGCTTCCCGTTCAAGGTCGTGGAGATACCGGGCACCATCTCGGATGAGAGCGTTTATCAGGAGCGGCGCCGCGTGTGCGACCACGGCTACCTGCGCGAGGTGTACGAGGACGAGAACGGCGCGCATGGCTACCGCTGCGCGGCCGAACCCGTGGCTGACTACGTGCGCAAGGGCGGCAAGGTGGAGGACACCGTGGGCCGCAAGTGCCTCTGCAACGCGCTCATGGCCGACGTGGGCCTCGGTCAGTCGCGCAAGAGCCGCGGCGTGGAGCAACCACTGGTGACCAGCGGCGATGACCTCGCCGCCATCCTGCCGCTGCTAGACGAGAGCGACAACTCGTACGGCGCCGCCGACGTGGCGCGCTACCTGCTGTCGGCGCTGCCCGAAAGCGAGCGCGTGGCCGCCGCCGACGCCGGCTGAGCCTCATTCTCGCGCAGGCCTAACTCTGGATGCCGCATACTGGGCGGCGTATGAAACTGCTGCTGACCTCCGGCGGGGTGAAGAACCCGAGCATCCAGAGCGCGCTGGTGGACCTGTTGGGCAAGCCCATCGACCAGTGCCACGCGCTCTGTATACCCACCGCGCTGTACGGGCACCCCATGGGCAGCCCGCAGACCTCCTGGCGCTTCGTTAGCGGCACGGGCCAGGCGCCCATGACGCAGCTCGGCTGGCAGTCGGTCGGCGTGCTGGAACTGACCGCCCTGCCGAGCATGGACCGCAACCGCTGGGAGAAGTGGGTGCGCGAGACCGACGCGCTCCTCGTGGACGGCGGCGACGCGCTTTACCTCTGCCACTGGTTACGGGCATCAGGCCTAACCGAGCTGTTCCCTGACCTAGAGGACCTCGTGTGGGTAGGCCTGAGCGCAGACAGCATGGTCATGACCCCGCGGATAGGTGAGGAGTTCGTGCCCACCGACCCACCGTTCACTGGCGACGACCGCACGCTGGGGCTGGTGGACTTCAGCATCTTCCCGCACCTCGACCACCCGGGCTTCGCCGGCAACACCATGGCTGGCGCCGAGAAGTGGGCCGCCACCCTAGGCCACCACTCGTACGCCATCGACGACCAGTCGGCCATCAAGGTGGTCGGTGACGCGGTGGAGGTCGTGTCTGAGGGCAACTGGCGCTACTTCGGCGTCAGCTGAGCAGCGTAGCCACCCACTCTGGCACCACCTGCGTGGCGGGCCCCTCGTAAGCCTCGTCGAAGAGCCACAAGACGCCGCTCGTCTTGAGGTTCAGTTCGGCGGTGCGCGCGCCAGCGTCCGTTGCAACCGCCACGAAACCCGCCGCAGGGTAGACGACGCCAGACGTGCCGATGGCGGCGAACAGGTCGCACGTGCGTAGGGCGTCCTCAATGCGGCCCATGTGATACGGGATCTCGCCGAACCACACGATGTCGGGCCGCAGCCTGGCTTGCCCGCAGTGCGGGCACGCGGGGCCGTGCGCAAGGTCCCCCAGCCACTCGTGCGTCCGCCCGCACGCCAGGCACCTGGCGCTGAGCAGCTGACCGTGCATGTGCACCACGTTCCTAGAGCCGGCGCGCTCGTGCAGGTCGTCCACGTTCTGGGTCACCAGCAGCACCTCGCCACTGAACTCCCGCTCAAGCCGCGCCAGGGCGAGGTGCGCCGCGTTGGGCTCCACCGTGCTGAGCTGCCGCCTGCGCTCGTCGTAGAAGCGCTGCACCAGCGCCGGGTCGCGGCTGAACGCCTCTGGCGTCGCCACGTCCTGCACCGCGTGACCCTCCCACAACCCGCCGTCGTCGCGGAAGGTCTTCAGGCCCGACTCGGCGGAGATGCCGGCGCCCGTCAAAATCACGATGTTCATGGGTTCATCTTGACCCGCTACTGGCGCGGCGCTGGTCAGGGGCCGTTTGGTACCCTGTAGGTAACCGCGTTGGCCGAGTACCGGGCCGCCTCGGCTCCCGCACATAAACTCAGCAGCAGCAACCTCTCATTCCGCGTCTCCCGGTTCGCCTGAGCAGCACCGCTGCGCACGCTCACGCGCAGCGCCCCCCACCACCCCAGCCGCCGGCCCGCAGCCACCAGTTGGAAAGTTGGAGGTAACAGAATGACCTTAGCCACCGAACGTCCGTCCGAAAACACCGCGCCTGCCGGCAAGACCGGCAAGGGCAAACGCGTAGTGATGGTGCAGAGCTTCACCGACGGGCAACTCGACCCCGCCGCGCCCATGCTGGGCCCGGTCGCCGACGGCGGCACCATCATCGCCAGCACCGCGCCCGGCTGCTGGGGCCCCATGATCACGCCCGAACTGAAAGGCGGCCACGAGGTAACCGTGCCCGTGTACGTGGAGGGCGCCGACGTGGGCGACGCGGTGGCCATCCGCATCCGCGACGTCACCGTCACCTCGCTCGCCACGGCCTCCGGGCACGACACCTCACCCGAGGGTCACTCGCTGGGCGACCCGTACGTGGCCGCCCGCTGCCCCGTGTGCGACGTGGTGAACCCCAAGACCCGTGTGGAGGGCATCGGGCAGGACGCCGTGGTGTGCGTCACCTGCGGTAACCCCGTCACCCCGTTCCAGTTCGTGCACGGCTACACGGCCGTGTTCGACGAGGAGCGCCAGATCGGCGTGACCGTG
>JBAYRM010000159.1:0-4301 GCA_041676665.1 Trueperaceae bacterium | reverse complement strand
CTCAAGCAGGCCAGCCCGCTGCGTGCTGGTTCTGCGGTTCGCGCCGCACCGGCAGGTGCACAGCCTCACCTACCCCGTGCTGGCAGAGATGGCCAGCGTGGCGGCACCGGTGCTCGACGCGCGTTGGCGTGACCGCGTGTTCACCGAGCTGCTCGAGCTCAACCGCGCGGCTGAGGACACCAGCACCGCCGAGATGTACGGGCGCGTGCTGGCCACGGCGCTGCGCCTGGTGCCGGGCGCCGACAGCGGCACGCTCCTCACGCGCTCCGACCCGGAGGAACCGTTCCGCTTTCAGGCGGCCGTGGGTTTCGACATCAAGCAACTGGCGCCGCAGCCTATCAGCGAGGAGGCCGCGCGCGCCTGGTACGGCGCCGACGACGACGGTTGGCATCAGGGCGTGCCACGGGTCCTCAGCCGCACCGGCACCAACATCCACGAACTGGGTACCGCCACCACGGCGGGCGCGGACCCGGCGGCCAGGCAGTACGACCAGATCACGGCCACGCTGTGCCTGCCGGTGCTGCGCGACGGTTACGTCATGGCCGTGCTGAACCTCGACAACCTGCGCGGGGTCTGCGAGTTCGGGGCCGACTCAACGCAGCTGGCGTACCTGTTCGGCGCACCACTCGCGAGCCTGCTTCACCGGCAGAACACTCGCGACCTGCTGCGTAAGGCAGCGTTGACCGACGAGCTCACCGGCCTGGCCAACAGGCGCGCGTTCAACGAGGCGCTGGCGCGGGAACTGAAGCGCGCTCAGCGGGGCGGCGTCGGTCCCAGCCTGCTGCATATGGACCTGAAGGGGTTCAAGGCCATCAACGACACCTTCGGCCACGACGTGGGCGACGAGGTGCTCTCGGGCGTGGCGGCCGCCATACGCAGTAACGTGCGCACTATCGACGTGCCGGTGCGCTACGGCGGCGACGAGTTCGTGGCGCTGCTGGTCGACACGCCGCACGCTGAGGCTCTCAAGGTGGCCGAGCGCATTCAGTCGGCGGTGGCGCACCTCGACGTGGGCAACGGTCCCATCCACATAGACATCGGCGTAGCGAGCTGCGAGCAGGACGGCGCCGACGGGGCGCAACTCATCCGCATCGCCGACAAGCGCATGTACGCGGCCAAGCGCACGCACTGGTAAGGGCCCCAACGCTCCCGCTTGCGGTAAGGCCCTGGCTCAAGCGGTTCGGTCGGGCTGCCGCCGTTTCGGGCGGCGCTTCAGTCAGGCCGCTGCCTTTTCGGGCGGCGCCTCGTCGAGCTTCACCAGCACCACACCTACGAAGATTAGGCTGCCGCCCAGCAGCTGGATGGGCGTGGGCTTCTCCCCCAACAGCAGCACGGCCCACACCACCGCCAGAAGCACCTCCGAGAGGCCCACGAACGAGGCCAGCTTGGAGCCGAGGCGCCGACTGGCGAGGATGCCGGTTGAGTACGCCAGCGCGGCGGCCACCAGGCCGAGCGCTGCCACGTCGACCCACCACGGCACCATGCGCCCGGCCAGCTCAACCGGCTGCGTGTTCCAGTGCAGCGGAGCGACGCCCAGGAGCCCGGCTAGCGCCAGCACCATGGCGCCCACCAGTAGCCCGGTCGACGCGAGGGTCAGCCCGGGCAGTCCGTCACCGGTCTCGGCTGAGATGAGGAAGTAGGACGCCAGGCCCACGGCCGCCAGCAGCGCCCACAGCGCGCCGACGGGATCCACGGTCTGCGCTCCGAACACGTCGAGCACCAGTACCAACCCCACCATCGACAGCACGGAGCCCGCAATGGTGAGGGGCCGCGGCCGCTCCCCGCGTCTGAGCCACAGCCAGCCGACCACCATGACGATGCCGAGGTACTCGATCAGCAGCGCTACAGCCACCGGCAGCGTCTGGATGGAGAGGAAGAAGGCCAGTTGCACTACCGCCACCGACACGAAGCCGAACATGACGACGCGCTTCCAGCCGCGCCTCAGCGTGTGCCAGCGGCCGCGCAGCGCCAGCAGCCCGAAAGGTAGCAGCACGAGGGCGCCTATGGTCACGCGCCAGGTAACGGCCGCGTTAGCGCTCCAGCCGGCGCTGAGGAGCCCTTTGGCTAGCGGTCCGGAGGCGCCGAACGACGCCGCCGCCACCAGCCCGAACAGTAGCCCCACCACGAAGTTGCGGTTCAGCGAGGCTTGCCGCATTCAGGCGCCACCTGCCAGGTGGCGCGCCCAGGCCCGCAGGACCGCGGTCTCGCGGTCGGGGCCGATGCCGATCTTCAGGTTGGGTTGGCCGCGCGCCGTGTGCCACTCTAGGGTGGCGCGAACCGTGTCGTCTACGGCGCGGATCGTGAGTCCAGCCGCCTGCGCGCGCGAGGCGTCGACCCGGAACATGTTCGATGCGGGCGCCGGGAGCCAGAACGGTAGGTCGGCGAACGGCCGCACGTTCTGCTCCAGCAGGAAGTCGTCCTCTACCCAAACGACCTCGGCATCGGATGAAGTTACCTGGGCCGATGCCGAGAGCAGCGATCCCATGTCGAACACGTCTGCACCGCTAGCAGCGTTGAAAGTGCCGCTCAGTCCGGCCTCGAGGCCCTGCAGCATAAAGTCGGCAAGGTCACGCACGTCTATCCACTGCAGAGGCAGGTTAGGGCCGTGGGGTGCCAGCACCTGCCCGCCATTGGCTACGCGCACGGGCCAGTAGGTGAACCTATCGGTCGGGTCGTCCGGTCCCACCACGATGGTGGGGCGCAGCACCAGCGAGCGCTCTGCCGGGAACGCCGCGGCCAGCTCCTCCTCGCACAGCACCTTGAGCCCGCCGTAAGTGGCGCCGGTAACTTCTTCGGCAGCCGGGTCGTCGAGGCGCGCTAAAGGGGCGCCTTCGTTTATGTACGGTTTGCTGGTGTCGGCGTAGACGCTAACGGTAGAGATGAACAAGTACCTACCCACGTTCGGCTCGAGCAGGCGAGCCGCCTCGCGCACCTGCCGCGGCACGTAGGCGCTTGTGTCTACCACCGCGTCCCATCGCCCGGCGGCCAGCCTGTTGAGGTCCGTGTTCCGGTCACCGGTCACGGTTTCAACTCCTGCGGGCGCGGGTTTGGAGCCTCGGTTGAAGAGCGTTATCTCGTGACCGCGCGCAAGAGCGCCCATAACGAACTGTTTGCCAATGAACTGGGTGCCGCCAAGCACGAGGATCTTCACGGATTCTCCCTGGGCATGTTCAGAAGTCGCCTTCCGCCACCTGCAGGCAGGTAACGCCCAGCTCACGGTACATGGAAACCACGCGCGAGCGGTCTTCCAGCGCCAGGAGCACGTTCTTGCCCTTGTAGTCGGAGTCGAACCAGCGGCGCTTCAGCACGTGGTCGGGCGTGCGGTCGTGGTACGGCCGCATGAGCAGGCGCTGGTAGGGCACGCTGTTGTTCTCCAACCAGCGCTCGGTGGCCTCGCGCGTGTCGTCGCGCCTGCCGGTAACGATGTGGATGTGGTGCCCCTGCAGCGCCAGTGCCTGCACCAGCGCTATCACCGGCAACATGGGCGCGTCGTCGCTGGCGGCGGCGAAGAAAGCCTCGTAATCGCGTTCCTTGCCGCGCACCAGGTGCGCGCGGTGCTCGGTGTCAGACAGGGTTCCGTCTAGGTCGCAAAGGACTATTGTCACTCGGCGAGTGTAGACCTCCTAGCCTCGGCACACGACCACACCTGAGCGCGCTTCGTGACCCTGGTACTCCCAGGTATCTACCACTAGTCCGCCTCGCATCAGGTAGATGACGTCGCCTGAGTTGTTCCACACGCCTTGGCCTGGGTTGTGAACGCGGAGCTCGCCGGCGGGCTGCTCGCCTTGCGGCAGCCGAAAGATCTGGCCCGAACCTTGGTCGAACAGGTAGTAACCGCGCGTGTCGTAAGGGGCCGAGAGCATGACCGAAACCCACTCCCCCAAGTCGTTAGGGGCAGCGGGGTTAAGCAGCGCGCAGTGCAACCTTATGGTGGGCTCAGCCTGCGTCGCGGCGTCCTCGTCTCGCGCCGCCAGTCCCTCGGCTTCGGCCGACAGTTCCTCGGCGTCTGCCGCGCTGCTCTCGGTATCGACTGAGCCAGTCAGGTCCGGCGCCCAGATGCCCTTGCTTTCTGCCGCTGCGGCCTCGGCGGCCGCCGCGTAAAGGTCGGCGTAAGTGTCGTTGGGCCCTATCGTCAGTTCGGTGGCCCAGCCAGCTTCGACCATGGCGAGGTTGACCTGCGTAACGCGCATGCCGGCGTGCTGCCAGGTGCCAGTGGCATCGGGCACGTACACGTACGCAAGCAGGCGCCCGTAGATGTCTTCCAGCCCCAAGTCCAGCTCCAGCCAGAGGAGCAGGCCGGG
>JBAYRM010000158.1:0-4362 GCA_041676665.1 Trueperaceae bacterium | reverse complement strand
CCCGAGTTCGAGGAGCGTTCGCTGGGCCGCGCAGAAGTGCGCCAGGTCATTCACGTGCCGCGCTCCGGTAACATCGCTGGCTCCTACGTGGTCGACGGCCTCATGCGCCGCGGCGCCAAGGCGCGCCTCATCCGCGCGGAGAAGGAAGTCTACAAGGGCTCAATCGCTGGCCTGCGCCGCTTCAAGGACGACGTCCGCGAGGTCGGCACCGGCTACGAGTGCGGCATCAGCCTCCAGAACTACGACAACGTGCAAGAGGGCGACATCATCGAGGCGTACGAACTGGTCGAGGTGCCGGTGGTGTGATCCGGCTCCTGGCACTGGCTTCGCTGCTGGTACTCCTGCCCCTGCCGCTCTCGTCCCTCCACTCGCTAAGCGCAACGAGCGCAGACGAGCAGGGCGAGACCGGCATGGCGGCGCGGCCGCACTTCTTGGTGCAGGCCGCGGTGCGAGTGCCGGCCGCGACCAGCGCCTCGGTGGCTTCGCGGCTGCTGTTACCCGCCGCGGTAACCACAGCTCCGCCAGCGCCCGAGCTGAACGGCTGGGTCAGCGCCGCAAGGCCCGCGCCTGCGGCCCCCACCCGCTTCCTCTCGCTGCTAGGGAAACTGCTGCTAGACGGCGGCTGAGCTGCGGGCCGTTAGCCGGCGGCTCACGTAACCTTGCCGCTCTCGGCCTCACCGCGAACGGAAGCAACACTAGCTCAGCGCCATCAGCTCCCGCACGGGCTCACGCCCGCGGGAGACCTACCCCTAACTAGGAGAAGTTGATGAACAGCAGGATCCTCACCGGCCTACTCGTGCTGGCCATGGCCGTTGCCTCGGTGCTCTACATCTGGCAACCGTGGACCACCGAACCGGCAATCAAGCTCGGCCTCGACCTGCAGGGCGGCCTGCGCGTGACCCTGGTCTCCGAGACGCCCAACCCGAGCGCCGAAGACCTGAACACCGCCCGCAACATCGTGCAGAACCGCGTGAACCAGTTCGGCGTGGCCGAAGCGCTGGTGCAGACCGCCGGTAACGACAAGGTCGTGGTCGAGCTGCCCGGCCTCACCGCCGACGATCAGCAGCGCGCCCTCGACCTCATCGGTCAGCAGGCTGTCCTCGAGTTCCGCCTCGTGCGCGGCACCGCCAACGCCATAGCGACCGAGTTCCTCACCCTGGCCGACCTGGAAGCCGTGGCGTTCACCGGCGAGATCATCTCCACCGCCAGCGCACAGTTCCAGCAGAGCCCCGGCCAGCCGGCCGGACCCGTGGTCGTGTTCGAGATCAGGCCCGGCGACCAGCAGGCGTTCGGCAATTTCACCGGCGGCAACGTTGGCCGCCGCATGGCCATCGTGCTGGACGGCGTAATCGTCACGGCGCCCACCCTGCAGTCGCGCATCTCCGACAGCGGACAGATCACCGGCGTCGGCTCGCTGGACGAGGCCACCGACGTGGCCGTGGTGCTGCGCTCCGGTAGCCTGCCCATCAGCCTGCGAGTAGACGAGGTGCGCTCGATAGGCCCCACCCTGGGGCAGGACTCCATCAACGCCGGCACCACCGCCGCCGCCATCGGCGGCATCGCGGTCATAGTGGCCGTGCTGCTCTACTACGGCCCGCTGTTCGGCGGCGTGCTCGCGCTGGGCGTGCTCCTCATCATGCTGTTCATCTTCGGGGTGCTCGGCGCCCTCGGCGCCGCGCTCACGCTGCCTGGTCTCGCCGGTCTGGTACTCACCATCGGCGCCGCCATCGACGGCAACGTGATCTCGTTCGAGCGCGTACGCGAGGAGCTGCGCGACGGCAAGAGCCTGAAGGTTGCCATGAAGCGCGGCTTCGGGCTCTCGGTCTCCGCCATCGTCGACGCCAACCTCACCTCGCTGCTCGTGGCCGGCGCGCTGTACCAGTACACCACCGGCGCCGTGCGCGGCTTCGCCATCACCCTCGCCATCGGCATCCTGGCCGCCATGTTCGTGAACCTGGTGGTGGTGCCCTGGGCGCTGACGCTCCTCACCCGCAGCGGCGGGCGCAGCTACATGTGGATCGGCCGCGCCATCCGCGGCCTCGAGTTCGTGCGGCGCGCCGCCCCCATCGTGGCCGTGTCGGTGTTCCTGGCCGTGGCGTCGCTGGTGTACGTGGGCATATCGGGCCTACGCATGTCGACCGACTTCACCGGCGGCAGCAACATCCTCCTAGACCTGCCGGACGGCACCACCTCCGCTGACCTGCGCAACGCCATCACTGCCTTGCAGATAGAGGGCGTCGACGGCAACGCGGCCACCATCGTCGAGATCCAGGGCGACACGAACCAGATGTCGGTGCGCGTCGGCCTGCCCGAGCAGGACCCAACCGCCACCGACCAGTTCGCGCTGGAGCTGGCCGCCAGCACCAACGCCGAGCTGCTCTCTGCCGAGTTCGTCGGCCCCTCCGTGGGCGCCGACCTGCGGCGCGGCGCCGTGCTCTCGGTGCTGGTGTCGCTCATCCTCATCCTCATCTACATCGGCGTGCGCTTCTGGCCGAACTGGGTGGTGGCCGTGGCCACGGTCCTGGCTACCGCGCACGACGTAGCGATAACGCTGGGCATCATGGCGCTGTTCGGGCTCGAGTTCACCATCCCGGTGCTGGCCGCGCTGCTGTTCGTGGTCGGTTACTCGCTGAACGACTCGATCATCATCTCGGACCGCGTGCGCGAGAACGTGCGCAACATCCGCGGCATGAGCTACCGCGAGATCGTGGACCTGTCGGTGAACCAGGTGCTGACCCGCACGGTGGTCACCTCCTCCACCACCCTGCTGCCCGTGCTGGCGCTGCTGTTCTTCGGCGGCACCGTTCTCACCGGCTTCAGCATCACGCTCATGGTGGGCATCGTCATCGGCACGTTCTCGAGCATCTTCATCCTCTCCCCCCTCATCGTGTGGGGCCGCGACTGGGTGCGGGCTTACGAGGAGCGGCGTCGCGCCAACCGCAGGCCGGGCGCGAGGGCGGCCTAGCACGCAGACTAGAACTGGTGCGCCCTAAGCGTGGGCGCGCCTATGAAGGTAGTGGCGGCGCCGGTAACACGGCGCCGCCACTCTCGTTAATGCATGGAACTGTTGCTTGGGAGCTGCTTAATGGGCCGTCGCGCTGCCTACTCGAGCGTGATGGTGAACTGCCTGAGCAGCCGGCCGCTGAACGACAGCACGGCGCGCCATTCGCCTGGAACGAGCTGCACGTCGGCGGGCAGAACGAAGGTGGCGCCCGGAAGCGCCGCGGTAGCTGCCTCGCTGCCTCCGGCTTCCACGGGCTCGAGCCAGGTCGACGCCGACGCCGCCTGGCGGCCGTTTGGCGCCATCCACTGCACCGCCAGCCAGCCCGCCTCGCTCAGGTCGGCCAGTGTGACCTCCACCTGCGGCCGGCCGTCCGCGCCGACACCGGTAGCGTAGGCGGCCACGCGGACGCCGGCCTCGAACGGCAGCTCGTCAGGGATGGGCGGCAGGTAGAGAGGCCGGCAGGCGGCTAGCGCCACTAGCAGCACAGCACCCGCTACGAGGCAGCGCCGCGCATGGCGCGCCCTGAAGTCCCCGGACACCGCGCCCCTCACTCGCCCGCCGGCAGCAGCAGCGCGGCGGTAAGCGCCACCGGCGCGGTCTCTGCTCTAAGGATGCGGGGACCGAACCTCACGGCGTGAGCGCCGCGCTCCTCGAGCCCGTCCACCTCGTCACGACTGAAGCCGCCCTCGGGCCCGGTGATCACGGTGAACTCGGTGCGCCCGTCCTCCGCTGGCGCGGTGGCCGCGGCCAGTACAGCGCCCAGGCTTTCGTGCGCTTCGGGGTGCGCCATCAGGCCCACGCCCTGCCACTTGAGTTCGCTCAGTGCTATGGGCTCCTCCACGACCGGCACGGTAGCGCGTCCGCTCTGTCTGGCTGCCTCCTCCGCCACACGTCTCAGGCGCAGCAGGCGCGCGGGCGAGAGCGAAGCGAGGTCCGCATGCTGGGTGGTGAGCAGCGCGAAGCGCACAGCGCCAAGCTCGGTGCACTGACGCACCACGTCGCTCAGCTTGTCGGCCTTCAGCAGGGCCACCGCCACGGTCACTCGGAGGCGCGCCTCGGACGTCGCCGGCAGCACGGCGCTCAAGCTAAGGCTCACCGACTGCTTGGTCACGCCAGTCACGGAGCCCGAGGCCACGTTGCCCTCGCCGTCGAACGCCTCGACGGGTTCGCCAGGTTTGACCCGCAGCACGTTAGCCAGGTGGTGCGCCTCGGGGCCGCGCAGCTCCATCTCGCCAGGCGCCAACGCGCGCACCAGCACGCGGTGGACCCTGCCGCTCATGCCGTGCGGGTCAGTTCGAGGAGCGTCCACTCGCCGTCTTGCACCTCTGCGCCTAAGCGCAGCCCCTCAGGCACCGCTT
>JBAYRM010000157.1:0-4383 GCA_041676665.1 Trueperaceae bacterium | reverse complement strand
CAACTGGTGGCGTTCCCCACCGAGACCGTTTACGGCCTGGGAGCCGCCGCGCTGGACCCCCAGGCGGTTGCGCGCATTTACGAGCTCAAGGGGCGCCCCAAGGCGCACCCCCTCATAGTCCACCTGCCGCCCGGGCAACCGTTAGGGGAGTGGGCGGAGGACCCGCCCGAGCTGGCGCTGGGGCTGGCGCGCCGCTTCTGGCCGGGCCCGCTGACGCTGGTGCTGCGGCGCGGCGCGCGGGTTCCGGACGCCGTGACGGGCGGTCAGAACACCGTGGCGTTACGAACCCCCGATCACCCCGTAGCGCTCGCGCTGCTCGAAGCGTTCGGTGGCGGGGTGGCGGCGCCGTCCGCCAATCGCTTCGGCCACATCAGCCCCACCCGGGCTGAACACGTGGCCGCAGAGTTCGGCGGCGACTTACTGATACTGGACGGCGGTCCCAGCCAGGTGGGGCTCGAGTCGACCATCCTCGACCTCAGTCAGGTCAACGACAACGGCCTCGTGCGCCTGCTGCGCCCGGGCGGGGTGCCGCTAGCCGCCATCGAGGCGCACCTCGGGTTCTCCGTTCAGCTCCCGGCCCTCGCCGGCGCCGGGGAAGAGGGGCTTACAGGTGAGGGAGGAGCGCCGCCGCGCGCTCCGGGGGGCCTGGCCAGCCACTACGCCCCCCAGGCGCCCACGCGCCTGGTAACCGGGGCAGAGCTCGCGCGGCTGGCGAGCTCCGATCAGACGGCGGACCTGGCCGTGCTGGCGCTGGGTGCGCCCCCGCAGGGCTTCCGCGGACACTGGCGGGCGCTGCCTGAAGATCCTGTTGAGTACGGGCGACAGCTGTACGCTGCCCTACGCGAGCTCGACGCCGCCGCTCCTAAACAGATCCTCATCGAGGTGGTGCCCACAGGCGAGGCCTGGCTGGCGGTGCGCGACCGCCTGAAGCGGGCGGCCACCTGAGAGCACAGCCTGCCCTCGGCAGGTACTTGCGCTGGGCCCACCCCTTTGGCTATACTCGGTAGGTTTCATTCGCCCTCGGCCCGCAGCGCTGGGTCCAGGGCAAGTTTGTCGTGTGCTGCCTTTCAGGCTGCGAACGACTTCAGACCGCCAACTAGTCCAAAGTCCTCGTTCGTGGCCTTGAGTCATCCAGAGCCGCGCCGGGAGTGGGCGCGAGATCAGAAAGAGGGAGTGATCGAACTGCCAACCGTGAACCAGCTCCTCCGCAAGGGGCGCCACAAGGTAGCCAAGAAGAGCAAGACTCCGGCGCTTAAGGGTTCGCCCCAGCGCCGCGGTGTCTGCACCGCCGTCAAGACCCAGACGCCCAAGAAGCCCAACTCGGCGCTTCGCAAGATCGCCCGTGTCCGCCTCTCCGGCGGCCAGGAGGTCACCGCCTACATCCCAGGCGAGAAGCACAACCTGCAAGAGCACTCCGTGGTCCTCATCCGCGGCGGTCGTGTTAAGGACCTCCCGGGCGTGCGCTACCACATCGTTCGCGGTGCACTCGACGCCCAGGGCGTCGGTGTTGGCCGTTACGTTCAGCGCAACAAGGGCCGTTCCAAGTACGGCACCAAGAAGCCGAAAGGGAAGTAAGCGAACATGGGACGCAGAAGACGCGCCGAGATCCGTCGGCTAGAGCCCGACCTGGTCTACTCCGACACCACCGTTACCGCGCTGATCAACAAGCTCATGCGCGACGGTAAGAAGAACGCCTCCAGCCGGATCTTCTACGGCGCCTGCCGCCTGATCCAGGAGCGCAGCGGTCAGGAGCCCCTCAAGGTGTTCCGCCAGGCCCTCGACAACATCAAGCCGCGCATCGAAGTGCGTAGCCGCCGCGTGGGTGGTTCCACCTACCAGGTGCCGGTCGAGGTCATCCCCCGCCGCGCCCAGTCGCTCAGCCTCCGCTGGCTCGTCGCCGCGTGCGACGCGCGCCCCGAGCGCACCGCCGTCGAGCGGGTAGCCGGAGAACTACTCGACGCCGCCGCCGGTCGCGGTGGAGCCGTCAAGAAGAAGGAGGACGTCGAGCGCATGGCGGAAGCCAACCGCGCCTATGCCCACTACCGCTGGTAACCCCCCGGGTTCCCCCGAGTAGAGCTCGATCACGACGACTGTTATGAGCAAAACCACCACAGCAACCGACCTCAGCAAGACGCGCAACATCGGCATCGCCGCCCACATCGACGCGGGCAAGACGACGCTGACCGAACGCATCCTCTTCTTCACTGGCCGCATCCACAAGGTGGGCGAGACCCACGAGGGCGCGGCGCAGATGGACTGGATGGCGCAGGAGCGCGAACGCGGTATCACCATCACCTCCGCCGTAACGCAGGCGTTCTGGAACGACACGCGCATCAACGTCATCGACACCCCCGGGCACGTCGACTTCACCATGGAAGTCGAGCGCTCCATGCGCGTGCTCGACGGCGCCGTAGCTGTGTTCGACGCCAGCCAGGGCGTCGAGCCGCAGTCCGAAACCGTGTGGCGCCAGGCCGACAAGTACCACGTGCCCCGCATCGCCTACGCCAACAAGATGGACAAGACGGGCGCCAGCTTCCAGCTCGTGCTCGACTCCATGTACGACCGCCTGGGCGCCACCGCCGTGCCGCTCCAGTGGCCCATCGGCGCTGAAGACACCTTCAAGGGCATGCTCGACCTGGTCGAGCGCAAGGCCGTCTACTACCACGACGATCTCGGTCAGAACATCGAAGTCGTCGACGTGCCGGCCGACCTGCAGGACCTGCTCGAAGAGAAGCGCACCCTCATGATCGAACGCCTGGCCGACGTGGACGACGACGTGGCCATGCTGTTCCTCGAAGGCGAAGACGTGCCGGTCGACGTGCTGCGCAAGGCTATCCGCCGCGCCACCATCGACCTCGACATCTTCCCGGTCGTGTGCGGCTCCGCCCTCAAGAACAAGGGCATCCAGCGCTTGCTCGACGCCGTGGCGTACTACCTGCCCAGCCCGCTCGATATCCCCGCCGTTAAGGGTGTCAACCCTGATACCGGCGAGGAGGAGACCCGCGCGGCGGACGTGACCGCCCCCACCTCGGCGCTGGCGTTCAAGATCGCCACCGACCCGTTCGTGGGCCGCCTCGTGTTCGTGCGCGTGTACTCGGGCGCGCTCACCTCGGGCAGCTACGTTTACAACGTCAGCAGCCGCCGCCGTGAGCGCATCGGTCGCCTGCTCAAGATGCACGCGAACTCGCGCGAGGAAGTTGAGACCATCGAAGCCGGCAGCCTCGGCGCCGTCGTAGGCCTCAAGGACACCTCCACCGGCGACTCGCTGGTCGACGCCGACCACCCCATCGTGCTCGAGTCCATCGAGATCCCCGAGCCGGTCATCACCGTAGCCATCGAACCCGCCTCCAAGGCTGACCAGGACAAGCTCACCAACGGCCTGATCAAGCTAACGGAGGAGGACCCCACCTTCCGAGTTGAAACGGACTCCGAAACGGGTCAGACCAAGATCTCGGGCATGGGCGAGCTGCACCTCGACATCATCGTCGACCGCCTTAAGCGCGAGTTCCACGTGAACGCCAACGTAGGCGCCCCGCAGGTGGCCTACCGCGAGACCATCACCATGCCCGTCGACGTCGAAGGCAAGTTCGTGCGGCAGACCGGTGGTCGTGGTCAGTACGGTCACGTGAAGATCAAGGCCGAGCCCCTCCCGCGCGGCACCGGCAACGAGTTCGAGAACAGCGTCGTTGGCGGCACCGTGCCCAAGGACTTCATCCCCGCCGTTCAGAAGGGCGTGGAAGAAGCCATGGAGAGCGGCCCGCTGCTCGGCTTCCCGATCGTCGACATGAAGGTCTCGCTGTACGACGGTTCGTACCACGAGGTCGACTCCTCGGAGATGGCCTTCAAGATCGCCGCGTCGATGGCCATCCGCGAAGCCATGAACAAGGGTCAGGCCTCCGTACTCGAACCCATCATGCGCGTGGAAGCCACCACTCCCGAGCAGTACATGGGCGACGTCATCGGCAGCCTCAACTCGCGCCGCGGCCAGATCCAGGGCATGAACCCCCGCGGTAACGCCCAGGTCGTCACCGCCAACGTCCCGCTGGCCGAGATGTTCGGTTACGCCACCGACCTGCGCAGCATGAGCCAGGGCCGCGCCACGTTCGCGATGTTCTTCGACCATTACGAACCGGTGCCCCGCAACGTTCAAGAAGAACTACTCAAGAAGTAATCACACAGGGAATCAGGAGAAACGAGAATGGCAAAGGGAGTATTCGAACGCACCAAGCCCCACGTTAACGTGGGCACCATCGGTCACGTCGACCACGGTAAGACCACCACCACCGCGGCAATCACCTTCACCGCTGCTGCTATGGATCCCACCGCTGTGACGCAGTCGTATGAGGAGATCGATAAGGCGCCTGAAGAGAAGGCGCGTGGCAT
>JBAYRM010000156.1:0-4403 GCA_041676665.1 Trueperaceae bacterium | reverse complement strand
GTCATGCTTGTTGGTCAGACGCTCGTTCTCACCGCGACCGTAACTGCGCCTACTGAAGCAAGCAAGGAAGTGCACTGGACGAGCAGTAACGAGACGGTTGCAACTGTCACACCTGAGGGCACGGTAACGGCCGCCGCTCCGGGCGAAGCCACGATAACTGCTACTAGTGCGTTCGACGCCAGCGCGCAGGATGCCACCAAGATCACTGTCACTGAGCCAGGCTCTTTCTCTGACGCGGCCTGGACCAGGCAGTTCGGCACCGGCGAAGACGATAGCGCATCGGCGGTCGCCGTTGATACTCTCGGCAACGTCCTGGTAGCCGGCTCTACACGCGGCATAGTGGAGGGAACCCCAGGCGGTAACGGAGACGCTTTCGTGCGCAAGTACAGCGCAGATGGGGAGATCCTCTGGACCAGGCAGTTCGGTACTACTTCAACTGACATGGCCCATGCGGTTGCGGTTGACGCTGTGGGTAACGTCCTGGTTGCGGGCGAGACGCTAGGAGCACTTGAGGGCACCTACCAAGGTCGGGGAGACGCGTTCGTACGTAAGTACAGCCCTGCTGGAGAGGTCATCTGGACCAGGCAATTCGGGACAGACGACATCGATTCGGTGCGAGCGCTGGCAGTCGACGGTTCTGGCAACGTGCACCTCGCTGGCTACACGTTCGGAACCCTTGAAGGTTTCCGTCAAGGCAACACAGACGCCTTCGTACGCAAGTACAGTGCCGACGGTGACGTGGTCTGGACGAGGCAGTTCGGAACCGAACTACAGGATATCGCCAGCGCGGTCGCCGTTGATGCTGCCGGCAACGTCGCGGTCGCCGGCTACACCGGCGGGGACCTTGGTGGCCCAACTGCTGGCTGGAACGACGCTTTCCTACGCAAGTACGGCCCCGCTGGAAACGAGTTGTGGACCGTCCAAGTCGGTACCGATGTAGGGGACGCGATGCATGGGGTTGCCTATGACTCAAGCGGCAACATCGTTGTGGCGGGCTACACGCTGGGGACACTCGTGGAGGGTGCACCGGGTTACGGGGATGCTTTCGTGAGCAAGTACGACTACGAAGGCGCTGAGATCTGGACCAGGCAGTTCGGCACATCCTCAGAGGACCGTGCCGACGCGATCGCGGTTGACGCTGCGGGCAACGTTCTGGTGGCCGGTCACACGTACGGTGCCCTTGAGGGCACCCGTCAAGGGCGGAGCGATGCGTTCGTTCGCCGGTACACCGCCGACGGAGATCCCGATTGGACCAGTCAGTTCGGCACCGCAGCTGAAGACGAAGCCCACGCGGTGGTAGTTGACTCGCGCGGTAACGTCCTGGTTGCCGGAATCACCCGCGGGTCACTCGAAGGTGAAGCCTTTGGTCAGGAGGACGTGTTCGTACGCAAGTACGGCGCGCCTTGATCAGTCAGAGCGGCGCCACAGTTCATGGATATCGCGCTCCGGGCACGGGGCGCGATAGTGAAAAGTCTGATAACTCGTCTTATCCGACCTGTGTAAGCATGCGGCTATGAACCCGGGCGAACCCCCTGACGCTGCTCCAAGCCGCACGCTACAACGCTACGACGGCGACAAGGTCTCGCGCGCCGAGAGCTGGGCGGCGCTGCCCACGGAGGCGCTCAGGCGCCGAGCTGCTGCGGCCGCCAACGTCCGTGATCCCGAGGAGCTCTGGGCGCTCACCGAAGCGTACCTGTTCCTGCACGGCTCCAAAGGCGCCAAGGCCAGCCAGCACACGCTGCGCACCTACAGGCGCGGCGTGCTGGACCTGCTCACGGCCTGGAGCGGCGAGAACCTGCTGCGGCCGTCGCGCGACGCGGGCGTGATCTACCTGCGGCGCCTCGAGGCCGGACTGAAGCCCGACGGCACGCAGGCCGCCAAGGCGCCGTCCGCCGCCACGCTGCAAGTGAAGCTGGCCGCCGCCCGGACCTTATATAGGGCGCTGCGCTGGTCGGGCGCCACCGAGGCACGGCCGTTCGAGGACGTGCGCGCGGCCAAGGACCCCACGCCGGCCTGGGAGAAACGGCGGCCTTACACGGACGCCGAGATCGAGAAGCTGCTCGAGTTGGCCGAGCCCGCCGAGCGCGTGATGGTGCTACTTGGCGCTCACGGCGGCCTGCGGATCGGCGAGATGGCCGACCTAGAGTGGCGCGATGTGGACCTCGCCAAGCGCACACTGCGCGTGCGCTCCGGTAAAGGCGGCAAAGCCGCCAGCGTGAGCCTCACCGGACGGCTGCGTGACGCCCTAACGTTGGCGCGCTCCGAACCGCTCGAAGCCAATCGGCAGCGGGGCGCAGAGTTGGTGCTGCCCTGGGCCGCTGACCACGCCAGGCGTCGTTTCCGCACGTTATGCGCCCGCGCCGGGGTCGACTACCAGGGCGCGGGCGTGCACGGCCTCAGGCACGCCGCCGGCACGCGCTACTACCAGCAGACCAACGACCTGGGCCGCGTCGCGGCGCACCTGCGCCACGCTGATATTCAGACCACGCGCATCTACGCCAAGATCGGTGCCAAAGCCATCCAAGACGACATCGAGGAGTGGTAGACCAGTCAGTCTACCCTGCTCCAGTTCGCTACCGTCCCGTCCCTAACGGTCACTTCGCCATCCGCCGTCCGTAGCACGAGCGCACCGTTGGCGTCAACGCCGGCTGAACTACCCGTAACGGTCGTTCCGCCGATCACCACGCTCACGTCGCGTTCGGACAAGAAGTCCAACCGCGCGTAGCGCGCGCCGAGTCCGCTCTCCCCCGCCCCCGACTCCAGGAGCTGCCGGAACGCTGCCCGCGCAGCGCGAAGAACCAGGTGGTTGACCGAACCTAGGCTCCAACCCTCCAGCGCGCCAGCACCTTCCGGGACGGGGTTGCCAACGTTGATTCCCACCCCAGCCACCAGGTGGCCGCGCAGGTACTCGCAGAGGATCCCGCCCAGCTTGCCTTCGCCCAGGTAAAGGTCGTTCGGCCACTTCACGCGCACGTCGGCTCCGGCGCCGCGCAGCTCCTCCGCCAACTCAACCGCCAGCAGCAGCGTAATGCTCGGCGAGCGCAGCGCGCCCTGCCACCGGTCCTCCAACGCGAGGCTCTGGTAACTCCCGCCCACAGCGCTCTCCCAGCCGTTAGCGCGGCGACCGCGACCAGCCAACTGCTCGGTGGCCCGAATGACCACGCCGTGTACGTCGGCGCCTTGCTGTAGCCGCTCCTTCAGAACCGCCTGCGTCGAACCAACAGAACCGAACGCCTCGACACGCCACTCGGGTAGCTGCTCGACGGGGGCGCCGCTCAAGGGAGTGCGGCCGTCAGCTGCTCTGCGGGCGCGTCCTCACGCCTGATGCTGAACACGCGGCTCACGCCCTGCTCGGTGGTTACGCCCCACAAGGTGTCGGCCACCTCGAACGTGGCCTTCTGGTGCGTTATCAGGATGAACTGCGTGCCGGCCTCCGCCAGGCGGCTCACGAACGCGCAGAAGCGCCGGATGTTGGCCTCATCCAGCGGGGCGTCGACCTCGTCCAGTACAGCCACCGGCAGCCCGCCACCGTTGCCCTCGTCGCCCATCAGAGCGAACAGGAACGCCAAGGCGCCCATGGTGCGCTCGCCCACCGAAAGCAGGTGCAGGGACTGCGTCTGCTTGCCTGGTGGCTGCAGCCTGATCCGTAACCCCACCGGCCGCGAGCCCTCGGTCTCGACCTCGATGCCGCCGCGCCCGTCGGCCCCGAACAACTGGCGCACGTGGCGACCGAAGGCGTCCTTCAGGCGGCCGATAGCCGCGCCCAGACGCTGCGTGGTCTCGCGGTCGATCTTCTCGAGCGCGGACTCCAGCTCTGCTACAGCCAGCGTGGCCTGCACCGCTTCGACCTCCAGACCCTCCTTGCGCTCCCTGGTCTCGGCCAGGTCGCCAGCAGCGCGGTGGTTCACGAGGCCCAGCTGCTCGAGCTCCTCCTCCACGGCGCGCAGGCGCGACCGAGCGGCGCGCTCGCTCAGCTCCAGCGCCGCGAGCCCAAGCGGGAACGCCTGCAACTCCTCGTCCGCCTGCTGCAGCATGGTGTCCCGCCGGGCGGCCTGCACCTTGGTGTCTTCCAACTCCTGAGCGCGGTTGGCCTGGTGGCCCGTCTCCGTCGCCAGTTCGGCTTCCAGCTCCTTGAGCCTGGTGCGGGCAGCGTTCAGCGCGTGCTCCTCGGCCTCCAGCCCAGCCGGCAACGCCGCCGCGGCCAGCTCGTGGGCGGCCACGGCCTCGGTGTGCTCACGCACCAGCGCCTCGCCGCGAAGGCGCAACGCCCCGAGCCCCTCGCGGAGCGTGGCCGCCCGCTCCCGGCTCGACTGGAACGTTGCGCGCGCGGCCTGGAAGGCGCGCCACCGCTCACCCGCCATGTTGGCCTCCTGGCGGGCGGCGGCAAGAGCCATCCGGGCGTT